>JAGWOZ010000195.1 GCA_028870715.1 Betaproteobacteria bacterium
GGACGCCGGATACGAGTTGGGCGCAAGGTGTTCATTAACCAGTGCTGCACCATTTACGACATGGGTGGGGTGGACATCGCCGATCTGGTCATGATCGGGCCGAACGTAAACATCATCACCGTTGGGCACGCGATGGATCCATCACAGCGGCGCACCTATATTGATGCGAGTCCGATTGTCATTAAAGAGAACGTCTGGATCGCCGCCGGCGTGACCATCCTCGGCGGCGTCACCGTCGGCGAGAATTCCGTGGTCGGAGCCGGCGCCGTGGTCACCAAGGATGTTCCTGCCAACACCTTCGTGGCTGGCGTGCCAGCAGCCGTCATTCGCACCTTGAACCACGAAGCCCCTGCTACAACGCCTCGCGTATAGCGGTGGGAGAGTTCATCTTTTGCTGCCCGAAGCCTTTCGTCCCCATGCTGAATTACCGCATTATTCCGGTCACGCCCTTCGAGCAAAATTGTTGCCTGTTGTGGGATGACACGACGGGGCACGCCGTGTTGACCGATCCAGGCGGCGATCTCGAGCGCGTGTTCGCCATCGTCGCGCGCGAGGGCGTCGAGTTGCAGGCCGTTTGGCTGACGCACGCCCATATCGACCACGCAGGCGCCGCAGCGCCTGCAGCGCGACGCGCTGGCGTGCCCATCATCGGCCCCCATCCGGACGACAAGTTCTGGATTGATATGCTGCCGCAGCAGGCCCAAATGTTCGGCTTCTCGCAAGCCGAATCCTTTACACCCGATCGTTGGCTCCACGATGGCGACACCCTTACGCTGGGAAGCCTGCGCTTTGACGTTCGCCACTGCCCAGGCCACACACCGGGGCACGTGGTCTTTCACCAGCCGCAGGCGCAACGCTGCTGGGTCGGGGACGTCCTGTTCGCGGGATCCATCGGTCGAACCGACTTTCCCCGCGGCAACCAGAAGCAATTGATCGAAAGCATCGTGCAAAGGCTCTGGCCGATGGGTGACGATACCGTGTTCATCCCCGGGCACGGGCCGGAATCGACCTTCGGCGAGGAGCGCCGCCGCAACCCCTACGTTGGGGGCACCTGAGCGAACGGTGCGCGGCGTCCAGACTTGGCTGAGGCCTGGTGCCGGTCAGCCGTCGATGTGCAGGTCACTCATGACGAGCCGCACGCCCTGGGTGGCGCTTGCCACGTGGACTGCTCGCGCCGCCTCTTTCGCACTCGCTGCGGCACCGCTCAGACGCGCCACGCCTTTGCGCGCCTCCACATGAATATCCAGGCGCCTCAGGGTCTCGTCATTCAAAAGCGCTTCCTTCACGCTGGCGGCCATGCTCGCATCATCGACACGGGTTTGGAACCCGCGCTGTGGCCACCACGGCCCGGCCGACTCAACGCGCGGACGCGCAAATTGCATAAGGCTCGTTCGCTGCACGGCCTTATCCTGCGTGACTTCGACAGCCTGACTGCGAACACTGCCCAAGGCCAACAAAAACACGGTTGCACCAGTGGCCGGAATGACCCTGCCAAGACGGGAGTTTGTAGTCATGCGATGCTCCTTTGTTTGAAGTTGCGGACCGCCACAACAGCGCGGCCCAACCTCGACTTAGCAACCTGCGTGCCCGCATGCTCATCGTCCTTTGAAATCATGACGTTACGCAAGCTGCAACCTTGTTCCACGCCTCATCCGAGCTCCCCACCGGGTGATTTTGAAAGCCCGATGTCGCCGTGACCCGACCACCTCCGGGCCTGAGGCGCCATCTATTTGATTGCAAAGCACTTTATCCGTCGCCTGATAGCGACAATGCGTTTTCTGGGAGTGGCCATGGTCGGAAACCCACCCCCGAAGATGCTCAATCGGCCGAAACACCGTAACGCTCACGGTACTCCTGGACCTTTGGCAACCATTGCACCAGCTCGGCGTTGGGCATCGAGGCCAGCGCTTCGAGCAAGGCGTCGAGATTGGCAATGGCCACGACCGGCAGTCCGTGCACAGCCTGCACGTGCTGCACGGCGGATTCCTCCAGAGTCCGGCCCGCCGTTGCGGCCTTTTCCTGGCGATCCAAAGCGATCAGCACCGCAACGGGCGTCGCCCCCGCGCCACGGATCAGGCGCACGGACTCACCAATCGCCGTGCCGGCGGAAATGACGTCGTCCACGATCACCACCCGGCCAGTCATGGGTGCGCCCACAAGCGCACCGCCTTCGCCGTGGTCCTTGGCCTCCTTGCGGTTGTAGGCGAAGCCCACGTTGCGGCCGCGCCGGGCCAGCTCGACAGCAAGCACAGCGGCCAGTCCAATGCCCTTGTACGCCGGACCGAACAGCATGTCGAACTCGATGCCGCTGGCCAGCAGCGCATCGGCGTAAAACGCCGCCAACCGACCGAGCTTGGCGCCGTCGTCGAATAATCCGGCATTGAAGAAATAGGGGGTGTCGCGCCCGGCTTTCGTGACAAAGGCGCCAAAGCGGATGACGCCGCTGTCAACAGCGAAGCGGACGAAGTCTCGGGCGATGGGGTGAGATGGCATCATGGTTCGAACGAAGTTGGCGAGGGATTCGGCATGCGGAGTCGAGCCTCCGGACCGGAGGCTATGCTACGGCCTGTCCCTGCTTGCACCGCATGTCCGCCGCCGCCCCAACCCGCACCGAAAAGCTTCCGCCTTGGGTCTTGCTTCGCCAGGTTTTCGCGAACCGGCGCATGGCCGCGCTGCTTCTTCTGGGCTTCTCCTCGGGTCTGCCGCTGGCCCTCACGGCGGGCACGCTCCAGGCTTGGTTGACGGTCGAAGGCGTGAGTCTGAAGGCCATCGGCTTCGCCACGTTGATCGGGCAAGCGTACGTGTTCAAGTTCGCCTGGGCACCGGGCATGGACCGCATCCAGCCGCCATCGCTCGTGCGCATGCTGGGGCGCAGGCGCGGATGGCTCCTGTTGATGCAGGCGCTTCTCGCAGCCAGTTTGGCGGCGATTGCGATTGTTGGTATTCCAGCCCCCACCGCCACCAGCGCCTGGCCGGGACTGGACCGTCTGGCCGGGGCGCTGGGGATGGCCGCAGGCGATATGCGCCTGTTGCCGGTCGGCATACTGGCCGTCGCCGTGGCCTTTTTTTCCGCCTCCCAGGATATCGTGATCGACGCCTATCGGACCGACTTGCTTCCGCCTGAAGAACGTGGCGCGGGCGCGGCCGTGGCGGTGCTTGGGTACCGGCTCGCGATGCTGGTCTCGGGAGGCCTGGCGCTATGGCTGGCGGCCGAGTATCTGGGCTGGCGCGGGATGTACGCGCTGATGGCCGGCCTCATGGCTGTGCTCATGCTGGCCACGCTCTTCGCCCCGCCAACGCCGGGCAACATCCAGGCGCCGCGCAGCCTGACCGAAGCCGTGGTCGAGCCAGCGCGCGAGTTCTTCGCGCGTCGCGGAGCCGTGGCGTTGCTTGTCGCCATCGTCTTGTACAAGTTAGGCGACGCCTTCGCCGGCGCGCTTTCAACCACCTTTCTCATTCGCGGCGCCGGCTACAGCCCGGCCGAGGTCGGCCTGGTGTACAAGACCATGGGCATTGCGACCACCATCGTCGGCGCCCTGTTGGGTGGAGCGTGGCTCGCGCGGCTCGGGCTTTGGCGTTCGCTGGTATGGTTCGGCGTTGGCCAGGGCTTGTCCAACCTGGCCTATTGGGCGCTCGCCGTGCTGCCCTCGAACCTGGCACTGATGGCGGCGGCCGTGGGGATCGAAAATTTCACCGGCGGCATGGGCACAGCTGCCTTCGTCGCCTTCCTTTCCGCGCTGTGTGACGCACGCTTCTCGGCCACGCAATTTGCATTGCTCTCGGCCCTTTCGGCGGTCGGTCGTGTCTACGTGGGTCCGGCCACAGGTTTTCTTGTCGAGGCCTGGGGTTGGCCGCATTTCTATCTGCTGACCGTGGTGCTGTCGGCGCCTGGCGTGTTGATGGTGGTGTGGCTGCGACGCGTGATCGAGATGCAGGACAGCATTCACGCCCCGCGTCAAGCCGCCGGGTAAGGCCAAGCCCGACAAAGGACCGCATTGCCCTCCCGCTGCCTATACTGCGGGCCGATGAACCCTGCATTTAACCCCGAACAGGCCCTCAAACTGGGTCGCAACACCCTGGAAATCGAGGCGGCTGCGCTCCAGGCGCTGGCTGCGCGCATCACTCAGCCACCACTGGCCACGGCTTTCAAGGATACGGTGCGCTGCATTCTGGGCTGCCGCGGGCGGGTCGTGGTGTCGGGCATGGGAAAAAGCGGGCACATCGCGCGCAAACTGGCCGCAACGTTGGCATCGACGGGAACCCCTGCCTACTTTGTCCATCCTGCCGAGGCAAGCCACGGCGACCTGGGCATGGTGACCGATACTGACGTGTTTATCGCGTTGTCGAACTCGGGAGAAAGCGAGGAGCTCGTGCGCATCGTGCCGCTGGTCAAGCGCTTGGGCGCCAGGCTCATCGCCATCACCGGCCGCGCCGACTCGACGCTGGCGCAGCACGCCGACATTCATCTTGACTGCGCTGTCGAGCAAGAGGCCTGCCCGCTCAATCTTGCTCCCACGGCCAGCACCACCGCCCAGCTTGCGCTGGGCGACGCGCTGGCCGTGGCGCTCCTGGACGCACGCGGATTCGGTCCGGACGACTTCGCCCGCACCCACCCGGGGGGCAGCCTCGGTCGCAAGCTGCTTACGCATGTCGCCGACGTGATGCGCACGGGCGACGCCGTGCCCAGCGTGCCACAATCCGCACCCTTCTCGGCTGCGCTATTGGAGATGACGCGCAAGGGCCTGGGCATGACGGCTGTCGTCGACGACGCCGGGCAGTTGTTGGGGGTGATCACCGATGGTGATCTGCGCCGACTGCTCGAGCGTGGGGCGGACTTGCGCCAGCTCTCGGCCGGCCAGGCCATGCACCCTGGCCCGCGCACAATCGCCGCGGGGGCGCTGGCGGTGGAGGCGGTGCAAATGATGGAGGAGCATCGCATCAACCAGATGGTCGTCGTCGACGCACAACGACACCCGATCGGGGCGCTCAATATGCACGACCTTTTCGCGGCCAAGGTGGTGTGAGGCATGACCAGTCTGCCCGTATTCGATACGCGCCCGCGTCTTCAATTCGACACGGAGATTCTTTTGCGGGCGCAGGATATCCGCGTGCTTTTGCTGGACGTCGACGGAGTTCTGACACCTGGTGACCTGCTGGTGGGCGAGTCCGGCGAGACGCACAAGCGCTTTTCCACCCTTGACGGTCATGGCCTGAAACTCCTCGCGGCCTGCGGCGTCGCGCCGGTTGTGGTTTCGGGCCGAGACAGCCCCGCGCTGCGTACCCGGCTGCGAGAACTTGGCTTGCTGGAGCGCTCTGTGCTCGGGCGAGCAGACAAGCTGCCCGGCGCTGCCCGCCTGTTGCGGGACCTGGACGTGAGCTGGGAACAAACCGCCGTCATGGGTGATGACTGGCCCGATTTGCCCCTGCTGGTGCGTGCTCGTCTGGCCGCCTGCCCTCCCGTGGCCCATCCCGAAGTGCGCGCGCGCACGCATTACCGCACGCAGGCCGCAGCGGGCTTCGGCGCCGTGCGCGAACTGTGCGACCTGCTGCTCGTGGCGCAGGGCCAGTACCGCCGTCTGCTCGAGCAGGCCATCGCCGGAGACTGATTGCCATGCAGCGCCTTGTCCGGCTGTGGCGCCGCTTATCCCTTCTTCTTCCTGCCTTGCTCATGGTGTTGCTGGCCGCCTTGAGCTGGTGGGTGGCGCAGGAGGCGGGGCGGGGCGCGGGTGGTCCCGGCGGCCCGCGCGAACCCCCACAAAAGCCCGACTATTTCCTGCACGACTTTCACACACGTACGTTCGATGCGCAAGGGCATATCACGGCTCAGCTCAGTGGCCAGGCCATGCAACACATCCCTGGCAACGATACGGTGCGCATCACGCAGCCGACACTGCGCGCCCAAACCGCGCAAGGCGTGCTCACCACCGCGCACGCACAAACCGGCATCAGCAACTCCGACGGCAGCAACGTGCAGTTGCTCGGTGACGCCGTGGTGCACCGCGTCGCCCCCAATATGCCCGCACTTACCGTGCGTAGCGACTTTCTCAATATCTTTCCCAATGCCCAGCGCATCAGTTCGAACAAACCGAGCACGGTGCAACGCGGTGACTCCTTGTTCTCCGGTGGTAACCTCGAGATGAACGGGCTGGACGGCACCTTCTCGATGCAGGGCCAGGTCAGCGGAACCGTCGTGCGACCAAGGTCCTAAAGTGTCCACAATACGCGGTGCTGCGAGGCGCAGCTGACGCGAACCGAGACCAAGTGTAAACACATGCTCGCGCATTCCCCTTCCTCGCCCGGCCCGACGCGCAGCGTCGCTCAGGCGAAGCCGTCCGGGCAGGAGGGGGTCAAGCGGGCGGTTTTCGCTTGTCGTTCCTCGCGCGGCTGGATAAAATAACAGCCATGCAGCGCCGCAAAGTCACGCTCAAGCTCGACCCGAATGCCGCGCAGGCAGCGCGGCTTGAGGCTTGGACGCGGCTGCACTGCGAGTTGTACAACGCGGCGCTC
>JAGWOZ010000196.1 GCA_028870715.1 Betaproteobacteria bacterium
CGATCACATTGGCGAGATGAGCCTCATTGATGGCGAGCCACATTCGGCTTCTGTGAGTGCAGAGGCGCAAACCGATGTCCTGATGCTGGGCCGCGTGGCCTTTCTGCAAAGTTTGCCCGAGAATTCCAGCATGTCGTTTTCCATCATGCGTGGTTTGGTGCACCGCTTGCGCCGAGCCGATAGCAAGATCGAGTCTCTCGCGCTGATGGATGTGTATGGACGTGTGGCGCGTGCGTTGATGGAGATGAGCGAAGAGGACGGTGCCGAGCGCATCATCGGCAACAAGCTGTCGCGCCAGGATTTGGCTAAGATGGTCGGTGCTTCGCGCGAGATGGTCAGCCGCGTGATGAAGGATTTCGAACAGCAGGGTCTGGTGGTCGAGCGCGAGGATGGCAGCACGATCGTGCGCGAACATATGGCTTCACTGCTCTGATACAGCTTGACCAATATCTTGCGCTGGTTCGCTTTCACTCGGGCAGCAGAAGCCCCAAACATTGCACAAGGCGTGCGCAAAAGCCGGTTGCTGTCCGAAATCCGGCTGGCCGCCGGGGCGATTGTCTGGCTTTTGCTGGTGTTGGCGATGCTTAGCTACCACCGCAATGACCCGTCCTGGTCCACGTCGGGAAACGCAGCCCGTGGCACCGCCAATCTGGTGGGCACCGCTGGCGCCTGGACGGCAGATATCCTTTATTTTCTTTTGGGCTTTTCTGCGCTCTGGCTTCTACCCATGGGCCTTTACGCCTTACTGCGTGGTTGGCGCCGCTCGCATGCCTCGTCTGACACCTGGCGCCATCATGTGTTGGCCAAGATCGGCGGGGTTGTCGGGCTGTGCCTTCTGCCACTTTCCAGCGCGGCGCTGGAGGCCACACGGTTGTATGGGTTGAAGAGCCATCTGCCGGGTGATGCTGGCGGCGTCATCGGCACGTGGCTGGGCGACCTGGCACAGCGGCTGCTGGGGTTTACCGGCAGCGCGATCGTGCTGTTGGCGGTGTTCTTGTTGTCCATGTCGTGGTTTGCGCAAATGAGCTGGGCCGATGCCGCCGAGCGCGTTGGGATGGGCGCGGAATGGGTCTGGCAACGCTTGCGGGAGCGCCGTGCACGGGCGCAGGATCGCCAGGCGGGTGTCCAGGCAATGCAGGAACGTGAGGCTGACGTGGTGAGTGAACAGGCGCGCGAAGCCGAGGAAGTGTTCGCACCCGTGTTCATCGAGCCGCCGGTAGCGCAGGTGCCGCAGTCACCGCGGGTTGAGCGCGAAAAGCAAAAACCCTTGTTTCACGACATTCCAAGTTCAGGTCTGCCCACGTTAGATCTACTAGACCATGGCAGTGCGCCGAAGGATGCCATCGGCGCTGAGACGCTCGAGTTCACATCGCGGTTGATCGAGAAGAAGCTCAAAGATTTTGGGGTGGCCGTGCGCGTGGTGGCTGCATCGCCGGGCCCGGTGATCACGCGTTATGAAGTCGAGCCCGAGGCCGGCGTAAAGGGCTCGCAGGTCGTTGGCCTGTCGCGCGACTTGGCACGGGCGCTGTCGTTGGTGAGTATCCGTGTGGTGGAGACCATTCCCGGCAAGAACACGATGGCCCTTGAGCTTCCGAACGCCAAGCGGCAGACCATTCGTTTAGCGGAAATCCTCGGCTCGCAGGTCTATAACGACGCGTCGTCCATGCTAAGCATGGGGCTGGGCAAGGACATCGTCGGTAACCCGGTTGTGGCCGATCTGGCCAAAATGCCGCATCTGCTCGTGGCCGGCACCACGGGTTCGGGCAAGTCGGTCGGTATCAACGCGATGATTTTGAGCTTGCTGTACAAGGCCGAGGCCAAGCAGGTGCGCATGATCATGATCGATCCCAAAATGCTCGAACTCAGCGTCTATGAGGGGATCCCGCATCTGCTTGCGCCTGTGGTCACCGACATGAAGCAGGCAGCACATGCACTGTCGTGGTGCGTGGGTGAGATGGAACGGCGTTACAAGGTGATGAGCAAGCTTGGCGTGCGCAACCTGGCAAGCTATAACACACGCATTCATGAGGCGACACAGCGGGGCGAACACGTCCCCAACCCGCTGTCGCTCACGCCGGAGAGTCCCGAGCCGTTGCAGCACATGCCCTACGTGGTCGTCATCATCGACGAATTGGCTGACCTCATGATGGTGGTCGGCAAGAAGATCGAGGAGCTCATTGCCCGTCTGGCGCAGAAGGCGCGGGCCGCAGGCATCCATCTGATCCTCGCCACCCAGCGCCCGAGCGTGGATGTCATCACCGGCCTGATCAAGGCGAATATCCCCACGCGCATGGCTTTCCAGGTCTCAAGCAAGGTGGATTCCCGCACGATTCTCGACCAGATGGGGGCCGAGAGTCTTCTCGGCATGGGTGACATGCTTTACCTTCCGCCCGGTTCGGGCGTGCCGCAGCGCGTGCATGGAGCCTTCGTAAGCGACGCCGAGGTCCACCGCGTCGTCGAGCAGCTCAAAGCCCAAGGTGAACCCGATTACGTGCCTGGCTTGCTGGAACCTGAGTCAAGCGATGAAGGCGATGTCGGCACTTTTGACGGTGGAGGCGGCGACGCCGAGGGCGATCCGCTGTATGACCAGGCCGTGCAGATCGTGCTGCAAAACCGCAAGGCTTCCATCTCGCTTGTGCAGCGCCATCTGCGCATCGGCTACAACCGCTCGGCGCGGCTGTTGGATCAGATGGAAAAGGCTGGATTGGTCTCCACTTTGTCGTCCAGCGGCAATCGGGACATCCTGGTTCCAGTCCGTGCCGAATCCTGACGCGTCTTCGGAGTGGTATCAATGACTGTGCGATCTAAATCTTCTGTGTTTCCACTTGTAAGGGCAGTCGGCTCCCTGCTCGTGTCAGGCCTCGCAATGGCGTTGGCGCCTCAAGTGCATGCGCAGGGCGTATCCGCTGTCGCAGACCAGCGGGCCCCGTCCGTTATTCCGCGTGCACAGGGTGTGACGTTGCTGAATCAATGGGTTCGGGACACCCGCAGCGCGGAATGCGATTTCACACAGACCGTTGTCGACGAAAAGAAAAAAGCGGGTGCAGCGTCAAGCGGCAGTTTTGCGTTTGAGCGTCCGGGCAAATTTCGCTGGATTTACACCAAACCCTATCGGCAGGACATCGTCAGCGATGGCCAGACCATCTGGACATACGACCACGATCTCGACCAGGTAACGATCAGCCAGCAGTCCCAAGCGCTGTCCGGCACTCCGGCCTTACTGCTCGCTGGCGGTGACGTAGGGAAGCTCTTCACGTTGACCCCGTTGCCATCGGTCGGTGGGTTGCAGTGGGTTCAGGCCGTGCCGCGCAGCACAGACAACTCGTTTGATTGGGTGCGGATCGGTCTTAAGTCGACGGCGCAAGGTCCGGAGTTGGTGCAGATGCAGTTGCGCGACGCGTTTCGGCGCACGTCGACCATCGTGTTCTCCAACATTCGGCGCAATCAAGAGTTCGCCGCTGGGAGTTTTCACTTCAAGGCTCCGCAGGGCGCATCCGTGATCCAGCAGCCCTGAGTGCCTTGCGCGAATCGCGCGGCAGGTTCTCGAACGCAGCCACCATATCGCATGATGGATCAGACTCCGAGCCTTTTCGACGAAGCGCCGCCGGTCCCAGGGGCTTCAATCTCCATACCGCTTGCTGAGCGCCTGCGCCCACGCAGTCTGGACGATGTGGTGGGGCAGGAGCATCTGCTCGGCGCGGGCAAGCCGCTTCGTGTGGCCTTCGACACCCGCCGTATGCACTCCATGATCCTGTGGGGTCCACCGGGCGTGGGCAAGACCACGCTGGCGCGCTTGATTGCTCAGCAGTTCAACGCACAATTCATCGCCATCTCAGCCGTTCTGGCTGGAGTCAAGGATATTCGCGATGCGGTGCTCCTGGCCGAGCAGGCTCGCGCAGCCGGGCGATCCACGCTGGTATTCGTCGACGAGGTACACCGCTTCAACAAGAGCCAGCAGGATGCCTTTTTGCCGCATGTTGAGTCAGGGCTCTTCACGTTCATCGGCGCAACAACCGAGAATCCCTCGTTTGAGGTGAACAGCGCTTTGCTTTCGCGCGCCACGGTGTACGTCCTGCAGCCACTGACCAGCGCGGAGTTGCAGGTCCTTGCTGTACGTGGGCTTGAGGCAAGTGGTGGGCTGCGCATCGAGCCCGACGCCTTGGCCCAGCTCGCTGCGCACGCAGACGGCGATGCAAGGCGGCTGTTCAATGCCATTGAAGCCGTGGTGGCTTGCGCGCGGGCGTCAAATCGCAACGAGGTCGACATGGGCCTTCTCCAGGCGGCGCTTGCCGAGTCGCTGCGTCGTTACGACAAGGCTGGAGACCAGTTCTATGACGTGATCTCCGCCCTGCACAAATCGGTGCGTGGTAGCGATCCGGACGCGGCGCTGTACTGGATGGCACGCATGCTCGACGGCGGGGTGGACCCGCTGTACATCGGACGACGCCTGGTGCGCATGGCTAGCGAAGACATCGGCCTGGCCGATCCGCGTGCCCTGGGGCACACGCTGGACGCGGTCGCTGCCTTCGAGCGCCTGGGTAGCCCCGAAGGCGAACTGGCGCTTGTGCAGGCGGTTCTGTACCTTGCCATCGCACCCAAGTCCAACGCCGTCTACCTCGCCGCAGGTGAGGCGCGGCGCTTTGTACGCGAGCACGGTACCGCTGCGGTGCCCATGCACCTGCGCAACGCGCCAACGAAGCTCATGCGCAGCCTTGGCGCTTCGGATGGCTATCGGTACGCGCACGACGAACCGGGCGCCTTTGCTGCGGGCGAGCGCTATTTCCCCGAAGGCATGCCCGAAACACGGTTGTACCGTCCAACGGATCGCGGCCAAGAGGTGCGCATTGCCGAGCGCCTGGCGGAGTTGCGCCGGTTGAACCGTCAGGCGCGTGCCGGCACCAAGGTGCCTGACCCTGCAACCTCCGCGCCGAGCGCCCAGGACTGAGCCCGGGCCGTCAACGCGGCCAGGCGCGCAGGCGTCCGATACAGCGCGGTGCGGGGCCGTTCGTGCCAAACCGAGGGAATCCCACAGTCTGGCTGGGCCCAGTGTGTGGTTATCATTCGCGGCCATACGGACAACAACGCACGACAGGGCGCACCCAAGTGGCTCGTCACGGGAGACTCATCAATACGCCGGAGCGGCCTCGCTCATCGGCATCCTCAATGCACCTAGCCGTCGCGCATGGTCCGGCGCCCTCATGCCCGGGAGATTTCTCCTGAGCACGAAACTTGCAAGCCCCTCGCAACCCGCTGCATTAGGCTCACAAGGCCGAGGCCGGGGAGTTGCAAACCGCAAGACCCTGAACCCATAAGGACATCTCGGGATGGAAACCTTCATACAGCAAATCGTCAACGGCTTGGTGCTCGGCAGCATGTATGCCCTGGTTGCACTGGGCTATACGATGGTGTACGGCATCGTCAATCTCATCAACTTCGCGCATGGCGACGTCATGATGGTTGGCGCACTGACGGCCTACAGCTTGTTTCTTCTGCTCGCGCACGTTGCTCCCGGTTTGCCCGGGTGGCTCACCGTGATTATTGCCACTGCCGGAGCCATGGTTGTATGCGGCACGTTGAACTATTTCATCGAGCGTCTTGCATACAGACGACTGCGCAACGCGCCGAAGCTTGCGCCCCTGGTGACGGCGATCGGCATGTCCATCCTGCTTGAAACCCTCGCCATGGTGATCTGGGGACGCGACTACAAAGTATTCCCCAGTCTGCTGCCGAGCACCATCATCACCGTACACGGCGTCGTCATCACGCCGGTGCAGATCATGATCCTGGTGCTCACCTGCGTGCTGCTTCTGGGCCTGACGATCCTCATCAACAAGACGAAGCTCGGCCGTGCAATGCGGGCAACGGCTGAGAATCCGCGGGTTGCTGGGCTCATGGGTGTGAACCCGAACATGGTGATTTCAGCCGCTTTTGTCATCGGTGCCATGCTGGCCGCGATAGCGGGTGTCATGTGGTACGCAAATTTCTCGACCGCCAATTTCTACATGGGCTTTACGCCGGGCCTGAAGGCCTTCACTGCGGCGGTGCTGGGTGGCATCGGCAACCTGAGCGGAGCCATGCTTGGTGGTGTGCTCCTGGGGGTCATCGAAGTGTTGGGTGCAGGCTATATCGGAACCCTGACGGGTGGGATGTTTGGCAGCAATTACCAGGACATCTTCGCCTTCATCGTGCTGATCCTCGTGCTCACCTTGCGTCCGCAAGGGTTGTTGGGCGAACGCGTGGCCGATCGCGCCTGAAGCAGGAGACACGACATGTTGAAGAACAAGCAAACCCATCTACTCGGTTTTCTCATTGCGGCCGCTGCGCTGCTTGCGCTGCCCTTGGGCCTGCAGGTTGTCGGTGACGCGTGGGTGCGTATCGCAGCGTTTGCACTGCTCTACC
Organism: Betaproteobacteria bacterium; assembly: GCA_028870715.1. GTDB lineage: Bacteria > Pseudomonadota > Gammaproteobacteria > Burkholderiales > Burkholderiaceae_C > Thiomonas_A. The sequence continues at coordinate 6,400 of JAGWOZ010000196.1, forward strand.
TCATGCTTGCGCTGGGACTGACCATCGTGGTTGGCCTTGCCGGCCTGCTCGACTTGGGCTACATCGCGTTTTATGCGGTGGGAGCCTATATGTTCGCGCTTTTGTCG
>JAGWOZ010000197.1 GCA_028870715.1 Betaproteobacteria bacterium
CCCCATGTCAGCACAGCGCGCCGCTTACAACCCCATCGTGGTGCTGACAGCAGGCATGCTGGTGATAGCCATTACCGTCTGGGGCACGCATCGTCTGTACACCGGGCGCACGCGCCGCGCCGACCCATGGGATTGCGGCTCGCCCGATCAAACCGCGCGCATGCAGGACACGGCCGAAGGGTTCGGACAACCAATCCGGCGCTTGTTTGAGCCGTTCTTTCAGACCCATGTCGAGTTGCCCGCGCCATCGGACCTCGCGCCGCGGTACCGCGTAGCGGTGGTGGATCGCTTCTGGGCACAGGTGTACACCCCTTTGGGCAATGCAGTTTTGTGGCTTGCGCAACAGGTTGGTCGCATCCAGCAGGGACGCATCGCCGTTTACCTCCTCTACAGCTTCGTGACCCTGCTGGTGTTGCTCATGGTGGTGGTGCGATGAATCCGTCCGGGCTCTTCACCCAGTTGTTCGCGGTGGCGGTTTCGGTGCTTCTGGCGCCGCTGTTTTCCGGTTGGGTCATGCAGTGCCGCGCATGGCTCTCCAACCGCTCTGCACCGCCCATCTGGCTGCCTTACTGGCGCCTGCGCAAACTGTTTCACAAGGATGCGGTGCTGGCGCACACCGCCACGCCGCTGTTTCGCGCCGTGCCCTACATCCTGTTCGGGGTGATGGTGGCCGCAGCGGCGATCATCCCCTCGCTGTCCACCGACCTGCCGTTTGCGTCGGCCGCCGATGCCATTGCGCTCGTCGGGCTGTTCGCGCTGGGACGCGTGTTCATTGCGCTGGCCGGCATGGATATTGGCACCGCATTTGGGAGCATGGGCTCGCGCCGCGAAATGATGGTTGGTTTCTTGGCCGAACCTGCGCTTTTGATGGTGCTGTTCACCTCGTCGCTCATCACAGGCAGCACGCTGTTGCCCACCATCGCCGAAGCGCTGCAGTCGCGTGCCCTGGGCATTCACGCCAGCCTGGCCTTTGCCGGGGTGGCCTTCGTCATGGTCCTACTGGCGGAGAACGCGCGCATTCCCGTGGACAACCCAACAACGCACCTGGAGCTCACCATGATCCACGAGGCCATGGTGCTCGAATATTCCGCGCGCCATTTGGCGCTGATCGAATGGGCCAGCAGCCTCAAGCTCTTCAACTATGCCTGCATCGGCTTTGCACTGTTCCTGCCTTGGGGCATGGCCAACCGGGCCGATGGCGTGCTGTGGCTGCTGCCGGCGCTGCCGCCGCTCGTGCTCAAACTTGCCGTTGCCGGGTTTGCCGTTGGACTGATCGAAACCCTGAGCGCGAAGCTGCGCATTTTCCGCGCGCCGGAATTTCTCGCGACCGCCTTTTTGCTTGCCGTCCTCGGCTTGCTCGTGCGGCTGATGCTGGGGGACTGAGGCATGACAGCGCCAATCGCCCTGCCAAGCGCCATCGCTGCGGCCTCCCCGGTCGGCATCCAGCTCATCCACCTGTTTGCCGCCTTGCTTCTGCTGCTGTCCTTCGCCATGCTTGCGCAGCGACGGGTGGTCAATCTCGTCAATCTCTTTGCTGCCCAGGGCGCGACACTCGTGGCATGCGCCGTCGTGGTCGGGTGGTCGACCAACCAGCCCGACCTGTATGAGTCGGCCGCTCTGACGCTGCTGCTCAAAGTGCTTGTGCTGCCCTATGTGCTGCACAAACTCATTGGCAAGCTGCACGCGGAATGGGACACGGAAACGCTGGTGAACATCCCCACCATGCAAATCATTGGCATTCTTCTCGTGATCTTCGCGTTTGTGTTGGCGCAGCCGATTTCGCAGTTTGCCGGGGCTGCAACGCGCAGCACGCTTGGGATTGCCATCGCGGTGGTGTTCATTGCCTTCCTGATGATGATCGTGCGGCGCAAGGCGATCGCCCAGGTTGTGGGCTTCCTGGCCATGGAAAATGGTCTGCTGTTCGCCGCCACCAGTGCCACCTATGGCATGCCCATGGTGGTGGAACTGGGCATTGGACTAGATGTGCTCGTGGGGGTCTTCATCCTGGGCATCTTTTTCTTCCAGATCCGCGAGCAGTTCGACAGCCTGGACCTGCACCACATGGAAACACTCAAAGAGGACTGACGGGTGCTCCTGATCCTGCTTGCACTGCCGCTGGCCGGCGCCGCACTGTTGGCGCTGGTTGGCCATCGTCCGTGGGCCCCGTGGCTGAACCTGGCGGCGAGCACGATAACCTTCGTGGCAGCGTGTGTGCTCACCGTGGACGTCATCGCTCAAGGGCCGATGCAGGTGCTTGCCGAGCAGTTTTTCATCGACCCCTTTAATGTCTTCCTGGTCACCCTCACGGCATTCATCGGGATGACCACGGCGGCTTTCTCACGCCCCTACATGCGCATCGAGCACGAGCACGGCAAACTGAGCCCCACGCGGCTTCGCCTGTACCACAGCATGTATCAACTCTTCATGTTCACCATGCTGTTGGCGCTGTCCACCAACAACATGGGGATTCTCTGGGTGGCGATGGAGGCTGCCACGCTGTCCACGGTGCTTCTGGTTTCGCTGTATCGGACGAAGGCGAGCCTGGAGGCCGCCTGGAAGTACTTCATCCTCTGCGGCGTGGGCATTGCGCTGGCGCTCTTCGGGACCGTTCTGCTGTACTTCGCCGCCGAGAGAGTGCTCGGCTCCGAGGGCATGCGCGCCTTGCTGTGGACCCATCTCAACGCCGTCAAGGGCAGGCTCGAACCCAGCGTCATTGGCATCGCCTTCGTGTTCTTGCTGGTCGGGTACGGCACCAAGGTCGGGCTTGCGCCGCTGCACAGTTGGTTGCCTGATGCGCACGCCGAAGGTCCCACGCCGGTGTCGGCCGTGCTCTCGGGTCTGCTGCTCAATGTGGCTTTGTATGCGGTGATGCGCTGCAAGGTGCTGGTCGAAGGCAGCCTGCATGCGGCGTGGCCCGGGCAGATGCTGATGGGATTTGGCCTGCTGTCCGTGCTGGTGGGTGCGTTTTTGCTCTGGCGGCAAAAGGATGTCAAACGCATGTTCGCCTACTCGTCCATCGAGCACATGGGCATCATCACGTTCGCCTTTGGCATGGGCGGGCCGATCGCCAACTTTGCCGCTTTGCTCCATATGACAGGGCATGCGTTGACCAAGAGCGCGATCTTTTTTACCACCGGGCACGCCACGCAAAAGGCGGGGACACAACGCATGGATGCCATTCAGGGCTTGCGCGAGCAGTCCCCGGCGCTGGGCTGGGGGCTGATGATGGGCGCGTTGGCCATCGTGGGGCTGCCGCCCTTCGGCATCTTCGCCAGCGAATTCCTGATCCTGACCACGGCCATGCAGGCCCAACCCTGGGCCACGCCGATTTTGCTGCTGGCTCTCGGTGTGGCCTTCGGGGCGATTTTTCTGCGCGTGCAAGGCATGGTCTTTGGCGCCAGCACCCTGCGCAAGTTGCCGCACCATCCCGACATGATTCCGGTTTTCGTCCATCTTGGCCTCGTCTTGCTCTTGGGCCTGTGGATTCCCGCTTTTCTCGTGTCCTGGTGGCATTTGGCCGCGGGCATGATCGGAGGATGAAGCCATGGCAGCCCTATGCTCTGTGATGCCGGTGGAACATCATTGCGTGGATGCCCAGGCTTGGGCTGCGCTTGGCCGGCGCATGCACGCACAAGGCGCGCGGCTACTGACGCTGTGGGGTGATGACTCGCGCGCGCTGCGTGGTGGATTCACGGTCTATGCGTGCTGGTTGCATGGCCGGGCTCTGAGTTTGGCCGAACTCCAGCTTCCCCCCGGCGTGACGCACTATCCCGCGTTGCACGATCTGTTTCCCGTGGCTGCGCGTCTGCAACGTGCAATGCGCGATTTGCTTGGCGTTCAGGCACTGGGCATGGACGCACGGCCGTGGTTGCGCCACGCGGCCTGGCCCGATGACGTGTTTCCCTTGCGGCATGATGCGCCCGCTGCGCCTGCGTGCGGGGACCCGGCCCTGGAGCGCTATGCCTTCATTGGCGTGGACGGCGAGGGCGTTCACGAAATCGCCGTGGGCCCGGTCCATGCGGGGGTGATCGAACCAGGCCAGTTCCGGTTTTCCGTGGTTGGAGAGAAAGTGTTGCGGCTGGAAGAGCGCTTGGGTTTTACCCATAAAGGCGTGGAAAAGCGCTTTGAGCAGCTGTCGCTGGTTGAGGGGGTGCGCCTGGCTGCGCGGCTCAGTGGCGACAGTGCAACCGCCTATGCCTGGGCCTACTGCATGGCGCTGGAGTCCTTGGCCGGCGTGCAGCCCCCTGCGCGCGCCCTGCATTGGCGCGCCATCGTGCTCGAGCGCGAGCGACTGGCAAACCACCTGGGGGACCTTGGCGCCATTGGCAACGACGGTGGGTTCGGTTTCGCGCTTGCGCAGTTCTCACGGCTCAAGGAAGACGTCCTGCGCATGAATGCACGCGTTTTCGGCGCACGCTACCCGATGGACGCCGTGCAACCGGGAGGGGTCGCCGTGGATCCCGATGCTGATGCGTGCGAATCGCTGCGCGCCCAGTGCGACGGCCTGCAGGTGGAGGTCCAAAGACTGAAGGCCATTCTTGACCAGCACGAGGGACTGCAGGACAGGTTCAAGACCACAGGCCGCGTCTTGCCTGAGCAGGCTCGCAGCCTGGGTCTCTTGGGTCTGGCGGCCCGGGCAAGCGGCCAGGACCTGGATTTGCGCAGTCTCCCCGGCTTCGCACCCTATGAGCGCCTCGGGGTGAAGGTCGCCGTTGAGATGGGCGGCGACGTGGCGGCGCGCGTGGCCGTGCGCTTCGCCGAACTGTTCGAAAGCCTGCGGCTGTGTGGCGAGTTGCTCGCGACGCTTCCCGATGGCATGGTGACCACGCCCATGCCGGCTACCATCGCCCCCGGCCTAGCGCTCGGCGTGGTCGAAGGCTGGCGCGGCCCGGCCTTCGTGGCTCTGCACGCAGGCCCGGGCACAAGCATCGCACGTTGCCATCCGCATGATCCGTCCTGGCAAAACTGGCCGGCTCTCGAATGGGCAGTCATCAAGGATATCGTGCCCGACTTCCCGCTGATCAACAAATCGTTCAACCTGTCCTATTCGGGGCACGACGGCTGAGGGCGGACCATGTGGCAGACCTTACGACAAATCGCGCGCGTCGGACGTCTCACCGAGGCTCCTGCAAGGCACGACCGTGGAGGCGCCGCGGAGCCTGGAGGCGAGCAGAAAATTCGGCGCGAACTGTTGCGCGTGCTCGGGCGCGCCCTGACCGTGCGTCTCGTCGATGCCGGTTCGTGCAACGGCTGCGAACTGGAGGTCAATGCGCTGTCCAACCCGTACTACAACATCGAAGGGCTGGGCATCCAGTTCGTTGCCAGTCCGCGCCATGCGGACCTGCTGCTGGTGACGGGCCCCGTATCGCGCCATATGCACGGTGCGCTGCGCCGCACCTTTGATGCCATGCCCGATCCAAAGCTGGTGGTGGCCGCGGGGGACTGCGCATGTTCGGGCGGCATTTTCGGGGAAAGCTACGCGAGCTGCGGTCGCGTCGCCAACGTGTTGCCGGTGGACGTGACGGTGCCGGGTTGCCCGCCCAGCCCCGAAGCCCTGTTGCAGGGCATCTTGCGCGCCGTGCGCCGAAGCGGCTGAGCCGCCGCGTTGGCAGGGGCGCGCCGTGTGCTGCGCAGCCTCAACAGGCCGCTTGCAGGATCTCGCGCGCCAAAAGATCGAATGCACCCGCATCGGCCGACTCGACTGGCCACGCCCGGCAGGACCCAAAGCCCACGTAGTTCCGTGCCATCGATTGGGCGTAGCTGGGGTCGTAATGCTGCGCCAACAGTTCCTCGACCAACGTGGCAAACGCCCCCGCATCAACCAGGCTGTGCCAGCGAGCAATGGTTGCCTTGCCGCGCAGCTCGGTGAGCGCGTCCAGCCGGAGGTTGAGTTCCTGTGGGGTGCGCGTGAGCGCGGCATAGTCCTGCAGGAGCAGTTGCACGCGCACCGGCAAGCTTGCCTGCAGTCGCATGCACGCGCTTGCGTGCATGCATGCGAGCAAGGTGACCGGAAGCTGAAGGCGCCCGATTTTTCGGCTCTCACTTTCGACAAACACCGTCAGCGAGGGGTCAAATTTGCGCAAGGTGTTCCAGATCCGCGTTTCGAACTGCTTCTGGGTGGGCTGTGCCTCGTCCTCCATGGCCCCCAGCACCGAGCCGCGATGTGCGGCGAGCTGCTCCAGATCCAGAACCTGGGCCCCTTGGCGAGCCAGGGCCTGCAGCAGCCGGCTTTTGCCGCTGCCCGTGGGTCCGCATACGACACGCAGGCGCAGGCTGCCGACCTGTCGTTCGAGCTGCTTGACCAACGCAGCGCGCAGCGCCTTGTACCCACCTCGCACGAGATGCACACGCCAGCCAACTTGGCCCAGCACATGGGCCATCGCCCCCGACCGGTTTCCGCCGCGCCAGCAGTACACCAGCGGCTCGTGGCTCTTGGGCCAGTCCCAC
>JAGWOZ010000198.1 GCA_028870715.1 Betaproteobacteria bacterium
GTCTATGCCTTTCTCGCAAGCGACGAGGCCAGTTATGTGAATGGCGCAGTGCTCGAAGTCGCAGGCGGCATGACCATTTGATCTCCCATTGCAAGAATTGACGCCAAAAGAACCGATTCGATTACTGTGACTTATATCCTTTTTGAAGATACCGGGAAGCTCGCTGCCGGACGTGTTCTGAGTCAGGCCGAGACGTCGATGCAGGTGGAGCTGCCGAGCGGCAAGCGCCAAAAAATCAAAGCGTCGCAGGCGCTGCTCCCATTTAGCGCGCCTGACCCGGAAGATCTGCTCGCGTGGGCGCAAGCCCAGCAGGAAGGCATTGACCTGGACCTCCTTTGGGAGTTTGCACCGCACGATGAATTCAGCTTTAGCGTGATAGCCGACGAGTACTACGGTGGCAAGCCAACGCCGCAACAAAAGGCCGCTGTGCTACTACGCCTGCATGGTGCACCACACTACTTCCAGCGGCGGGGCAAAGGCCAGTTCCGTAAGGCCAGTCAAGAAACGGTGCAGGCCGCACTGGCGGCGATCGCGCGCAAGCGGGCGCAGCAGCTGCAAATCGAAGAGGACGCACATGCCCTGGTGCAAGGCCGCTGCCCGGATTCCATCAGCGCCAAGCTCTACACCCTGCTGTTCAAACCGGACCGGAACAGCCTGGAGTACAGGGCGCTGGCGCTTGCCGTCAAGCAAAGTGGTCAAGGTGCGCTGCAATTGCTGCGGCAGGCTGGGGCAATTGGCTCACCGTGGCACTTTCACATGCAGCGTTTCTTGCTGGAGCATTTTCCCAAGGGCACCGGCTTTCCCGACGTTCCGCTGCCCGAAGCGGATGCGGAAGGACTGCCGCTCGCTGCGGTGAAGGCCTTTTCCATCGACGATTCGGCCACAACCGAGATTGATGATGCCCTCTCGGTGCAGCCGGTCGATGGCGGCGGGCTGCGCGTGGGTATCCACATCGCAGCGCCAGCGCTGGCCCTATTGCGCGACAGCGCATGGGACCAAGCAGCACGTGCGCGCATGTCGACCGTGTACATGCCGGGCGACAAAATCACCAGGTTGCCAGATGATCTCGTGAAGCTCTTCACGCTCGCTGAGGGCAGCAGTCCGCCAGCCGTGAGCATTTACTTCACGCTGGATGCGAGCCACACAATCGTGGGGCACGAGACATGCATCGAGCGCGTGCCTATCGCGGCGAATCTGCGCCACGATTTGCTGGATGACCAAGTCACCGAAGAGTCGCTGAATCATGCGGGGCCTTCGCAAACCTACCCTTTCGCCTCCGAACTGGCCCAGCTTTGGCGCATCGCCCAAAAGCTCAAGGCCGGGCGCGAGGCTGTGCGTGGCCGGCCAGAGCGAGCGGGCGGTGTGGACTATACCTTCCGCGTCACAGGCCTGGAGGCCAATGAGGCAACTGCACGGGTGGCCATTGTGCCCCGCAGGCGCGGATCGCCGCTGGATCTCATCGTCGCCGAGCTCATGATTCTTGCCAACGCAACCTGGGGCGGCTGGCTGGCTGAACTGGGGCTGCCAGCCATCTACCGCAGCCAAAGCGGCATGGGCGTCAATCTTCGCACCCGCATGGGGACCAAGCCCGCGCCACACCAGGGCCTGGGTGTACCGCAATATTGCTGGTGCACGTCGCCGCTTCGGCGCTATACGGACTTGCTCAACCAGGGCCAGATCATCGCCGCCGCGCGCCACGGTCGAGCGGCCATGCTTGGGGCACCCTACAAGCCCAAGGATGCTCAACTCTACGCCGTCGTTGGCGCATTCGAGGATGCCTACAAGGCGTATGCCGAGTTCCAGAACGGGATGGAGCGCTACTGGACTCTGCGGTACTTGCAGCAGGAATCCATCACAGAGAGCCAAGCAAGCGTAATGCGCGACGGCCTGGTCCGCGTGGAAGGCCTGCCTCTCGTGCTGCAGGCTCTGGGCGCACAGGATCTGCCGCGCGGAACCGGCGTGCGGGTGCAGTTTGGCCAAGCCGATCTCGTCACCCTTGAGCAGCCGTGCAAGGTGGTGGAAGTCCTGCAGGCTCGCGGCACCGCAGCAGGCGTACCAGTCTCCACCGAGGAGCCAGCGGAGGAGGAAGACACACCTGCCTTGGTCACCGGGCTGCACCTGGCCGTCGACGAGGCGGAGGTCGAGGTCGAGCTGGAGGCTGGCGCCGATGCACAGGCCACAGCCGGCAACACGACGTCTGCAGCCTGAGCAGGTTCAAGCACTATCCCGTTCACGCACATGCCGGCGCTTCGCACCATCCATTTGAGCAAGCTTCAATGGGCACTGGCAGCCTCCGTGGCTGTGCATGGCGCCTTGCTGGCGCTGAAGGCTGGTGCACCCCAGACGTTTAATCGGATGTTCTACGACACGCCACTGTCTGTGGTTCTCGTCAACCAGTCAACGCTTGAAGCGCCCGACAAGCCACAGGCGCTCGCGCAAGTGAACCTCGCCGGCGGCGGCGATGCGCAGCGAGGCCTTGCCACCACGCCCTTGCCGGCTACGGCTGCGGTTGCCGAGGGCAATGCCCTGGAAAATCAAGCCCGCGCACTGGCGCGGGAGGAGCAAAGACAGCGTGAACTCGTGACCCGCGTGAAGAGCCAACTTGTGCAGCTCCAACGCATGGCGTCTCAGCATACCAAGGCCGACGCTCAGGCGCTGGAAGATCGACGCCAGCGCCTGCTGGATCTTCTCGGTGCCATCGAGCGGCGTATCGAACAACAAAACACCAAGCCCCGTCGGCGCTTCGTCGGTCCCAACACTCGAAGCGTGCCCTACGCCGTCTACTACGACAAGATGCGGCAGAAAATCGAGCATCTTGGGACAACCGACTTTCCGGAACATGCCGGACGCAAGCTTTATGGCAAGCTCATCATGGCCATCACCGTGGATGCATCAGGGCGACTCGTCAAAGCGGAAGTGGTGCGCGGCTCAGGCGACCCAATGCTTGATCGGATGGCCCGCGCCATCGTCGACGGTGCTCAGCCATTTGGCGACTTCAATGCCAGCATGCGACGCGATGCCGACCAGATTGTCATCATTGCGGCGTTCAACTTTACGCGCGAAAGTGGCCTGGAGACGCAAATGCAAGCCCAGCCGCAAGACGCCGTGTCGAAAGCACCATGAGTCATACGGCCCTCTATGCGGTGCTCGGCAACCCGATCGAACACAGCAAGTCACCCCGCATCCACAGCTTGTTCGCGGCGCAGTGTGGACATGATGTGCGCTACGAAGCGCGCCTCGTCGCGCTGGATGGTTTTGCCGAGGCCTTGGCCGCATTCCGCGCCGAGGGTGGGCAAGGCTGCAATGTCACCGTGCCCTTCAAATTCGAGGCCGCGCGCCTGGCGCGGCGGCGCTCCCCACGCGCCGAGCAGGCGCAGGCAGCCAACACGCTGGGCTGGGATGACAGAGGACATCTATGGGGCGACAATACCGACGGCATCGGCTTGGTCCGTGATCTTGCGCGCATCCTCGTGCGGCCCGAGGATCGCCTTCTGGCCTCACAGCGTGTTCTCCTTCTGGGGGCAGGCGGCGCCGCCGCCGGAGTATTGGGTGCGCTCATCGAAGCGCGCGCGCAAGCCGTCACGGTCTGGAATCGCAACCCCGAGAAAGCCTTGCATCTCGTCTCGCGCCATGCGTCGCTGGCGCGCACGCACGGTGTGGCGCTTGAAGCTGCTGCGACCCCTCCGTTGGATTTCGACGTGGTGATTAACGCCACCGCGTCCAGTCTTGGCGGCACCTTTCTCACGCTCCCGTACGGTCTTCTTCGCCCAGGCGTACTGGCCTACGATTTGATGTATGGCGCCGCGCCCACGCCTTTCATCACCCAGGCACGGGAAGCCGGCGCACAGGGGCATGACGGCCTTGGCATGCTGGTGGAGCAAGCCGCGGAGAGCTACTGGCTCTGGCGCGGCGTGCGCCCCAACACAAGGCCCGTTCTCGCTGTGCTGCAAGCCGAACTGTGCGGCCGCGACGATTAAACCCGCAGCGTACTCGCAGCCCTTCCCGCAAGCTCCTCATGACCAAGCGAACCCACGGACCCACCCTGCGCTCGATCCTTTGGCTTTGCATCGCGGCAATATTGGTCCTGCAGGTCTATTTCGCCTTGCGCATCTTGGCGTGGACGGTGACGACGCCCTCGAGCACGGCCTTCATGCGCGCGGCGCAATTGCGTATCCTGCGTTCCGGCGATGATGCCCCATGGCAGCACGACTGGGTACCCTACGACAGCATCAGCCCTTGGCTCAAGCGTGCCGTGGTGGCGTCGGAGGACGCCACGTTCCTCACAAATGACGGCGTGGACTGGAAAGCGATCCACGAAGCCTGGATCAAGAACCATAGCTTGCGCGACGAGCACCTGCATCGCGTCGTTGGAGGCTCGACCATCACACAACAGTTGGCCAAGAATCTCTTTCTCTCACCGCAGCGCAGCTACGTGCGCAAAGCTCAAGAGTTGGTCATCGCTTACATGCTCGAAGGAATCCTCGGCAAGCGTCGCATTCTGGAGATCTACCTCAACAGCGTCGAATGGGGTGAGGGCATCTACGGCGCCAAGGCTGCGGCCGAGCATTATTTCCACCAGCCCGCATTACGTCTGTCGCACTTGCAGGCGGCGCGCTTGGCGGTCATGCTGCCCGCCCCTCGCTTCTTCGAGCACCATCTCTTCGGCCCCTATATCAACGCTCGCACTGGCGTGATTGCCGCACGCGCCTATCAGGTGCAGATACCGCGCTGAGACACGTCGAGCGCTTCACGCGTCCCCGTCGGCTATACCGCGCCGCCGGCGATGTCTCAATCTCGCGCTAGTTCTGCAAACGCTCCATCAGCCGCAGTGAGCGTTGCGGCGATTACGGCTTCGTCGTGTGTCGCCGACACGAATCCCGCTTCGTACATGCTGGGCGCGAGATACACGCCACGGTCCAGCATCGCGTGGAAGAATCGCTTGAACACTTCCACATCAGCGCGCGCAACGTCCGGGTAATTGCGTGGAAGGTCCGTGGCGAAATAAAAGCCGAACATGCCGCCCTCGCTGTCCGTGCGGAAGTCAACGCCGTGGCGCTTGGCAGCCTGCTCCAAGCCATGCATCAAAGTGCGTGTGGCCGCTGCTAACCGATCGTAGAAGCCTGCGCCCTGGACGAGTCGCAGTTGCGCCATCCCGGCCGCCACCGCCACAGGGTTACCCGACAAGGTGCCGGCCTGATACACGCCACCGAGTGGGGACAGTTTGCGCATCACTTCGGCCCGGCCCCCGAAGGCCGCCAGCGGCATGCCGCCTCCGATCACCTTACCCATCACGACCAGGTCAGGCCGCACGCCATAGACCTGCTGCGCACCGCCCAATGCGACGCGGAACCCCGTCATGACCTCGTCCCATATCAGTAGCGAACCATGTTCAGCGCATAGTTCACGGAGGCGCCTGTGCCAGGCGCTGCTGCCGCGAATAAAGTTCATGTTCCCGGCAATGGGCTCAACCATGACGCAGGCAATCTCATGCCCGCGCTCGGCGAACAGCTCTTCGATCTGCGGGATATTGTTGAACTCGAGCACCAGGGTATGCTTGGCCAAATCGGCCGGCACGCCTGCCGAACTTGGATTGCCAAAGGTGAGAAGGCCCGAGCCTGCCTTCACAAGCAGGCTGTCAGCATGGCCGTGGTAGCAACCCTCGAACTTGACGATGGCATCCCGCCCGGTGAAACCGCGCGCAAGCCGCAGCGCGCTCATCCCAGCCTCGGTGCCACTCGAGACCAGCCGCACCATTTCCACCGAAGGCATCAGCGCGCAAATGGCCTCGGCCATGTCGATTTCATCGGCCGTGGGCGCACCAAAAGACAATGAGCGCGTCGCGGCGCGTTGCACCGCCTCGACCACCTCAGGGTGGGCGTGACCCACGATCATGGGCCCCCACGATCCGATGTAGTCGATGTAGCGGCGACCCTCCACGTCAATCATGTAGGGCCCCTCGGCGCGGTCGATAAATCGGGGGATTCCACCCACCTGCCGAAAGGCACGCACCGGGGAGTTGACTCCGCCAGGTATGGTGCGCTGGGCGCGTTCAAAAAGCTTGGCGTTACTGGTCATGTTGGAAATGCCCCAAGAAAAGACGGCCCTCGCCGGGCAGCAGCGAGGCGCGGTAACCCCAGCGGAAAGCGCTACTGCAGGCTCACCGGGGAGATGGAATCGTCGTCGGCCTCTGGCCCTGTCTGCGCCCAGAAGAAGCGATCGGGCACGAGATGTCCCATACCAGGACGGTATGCGAAATCCAGGCTTTGGTCCAGAAATTCCAGTGCCTCGTGTACCGCTTGGTCAAGCTTCGCACCCGTGGCGAGCAACGCTGCCACGGCAGCCGACAAGGTGTCGCCGGCGCCAGAAAAACCGGCGTCGAACATCTCGAATCGTTCCCGTAGCAACTGGCGCCG
>JAGWOZ010000199.1 GCA_028870715.1 Betaproteobacteria bacterium
CGGCGGCGCCGCCGACAAGGCGGGCGTTCAAGACGGAGACATCATTACCAAGTTCGACGGCAAGACCGTCGAGCGCGCCACTGACTTGCCGCGCATCGTTGGGGAGGTCAAGCCGGGTACACGCGTGCCGATGCAGGTATTCCGCCGCGGGGCCGAGCGTACTTTGCACGTGACAGTTGGCGCATGGGCCAAGGAGTCCGAAGCGGCGACCGAGAAACCTGCGCCGGCACCGAAGACGGGCGCCGAGAAGAGTCCACTGGGCGTGGCGGTCGTGGATTTGAACGATGCGCAGAAAAAGGAACTGGGCGTGCGATCGGGCGTCTTGATTGAAGCGTTGCAGGCCCCGGCCAGCGGCGACGGCCTGCGGGTCGGTGACGTGGTGACGGTCATGAACAATATTGAGATCACCAGCGCCAAGCAGTTCAAGGAAATCGCGAACTCGTTGCCGCCGGGAAAACCCGTTGCATTGCTGGTGCGCCGTGGCGATACAGCGCAATTTATCCTGGTCAGGCCGAGCCATCTCGCGAAGTGATGTAGATCTGGCGATTGGATGTTTCTCATTGATATATCGCTAGTTGACGGCGGCTGCGTCGGCGATCGCGCTTTATTGTGACAATAAGATAGATTTTTCTTCTCTTTTAGGTGCCGCCGGTGTGGTCTTGAGCCGGATCGAACGCCAGCCGCGCTTAAAATAGAGGTCCAACAAGCAGTTGCCAAACGATTTTTGTTGGTAGGCGCGACCTGAATTGCCGCGCCTTTTTTTTGGTCTGTCCGGTGGCTCCGTAAGCCACAACCCATCCTGCGTGCGAGTCCTATGCCTACACTGCCGGTCGCGCGGTCGCAGGGCTATTTATTTAAGTCCCAGCCGCAGGCCGCCTGCGAGTCGAACCGAGATTGCATGCAACTGATCCGCAATTTTTCCATCATCGCCCACATCGACCACGGCAAATCCACATTGGCCGATCGCCTGATCCAGCGTTGCGGCGGTCTGTCGGACCGCGAGATGGAAAGCCAGGTCCTCGACTCCATGGACCTCGAGCGCGAGCGCGGCATCACCATCAAGGCACAGACGGCAGCCCTGTCCTACAAGGCTCGCGACGGGCAGGTCTACCAACTCAATCTCATCGACACGCCCGGTCACGTGGACTTTAGCTACGAGGTGAGCCGCTCGCTGTCGGCCTGCGAAGGTGCGCTGCTGGTGGTGGACGCCAGCCAGGGCGTGGAGGCGCAGACGGTCGCCAACTGCTATACGGCAATCGAGCTGGGCGTGGAAGTTGTGCCGGTGCTCAACAAGATGGATCTACCCCAGGCGGATCCCGATGCTGCGCGACAGGAAATCGAGGATGTGATCGGGATTGACGCCTCAGATGCCCTTTTGGCCAGCGCCAAGACCGGCATGGGGATCGACGATATCCTGGAGGCGGTGATTGCACGCATTCCGCCGCCCAAGGGTGACCCGGATGCGCCGCTCAAGGCACTGGTGATCGACTCCTGGTACGACAGCTACGTCGGCGTGGTGATGCTCGTGCGCGTCGTGGATGGCGTGCTCAAGGTGCGCGACAAGATCCTGCTCATGGCAACCGGTGCCCAATACAGCTGTGAACAGCTCGGTGTGTTCACACCCAAGTCCGTCGCGCGCCAGCAACTTGCCGCTGGCGAAGTGGGTTTCGTTATCGCGGCGATCAAGGAACTCAAGGGCGCGCGCGTGGGCGACACAGTCACGCTGGTGAACAGGCCCGCGGCGCAGGCTCTGCCGGGATTCAAGGAGGTGCAACCGCAAGTGTTTGCAGGGCTTTTCCCGGTCGAGTCCAACCAATATGACGCTTTGCGCGATGCCCTTGAAAAGCTTCAGCTCAACGATGCGGCACTGCAGTTTGAGCCGGAGGTGTCGTCAGCGCTTGGGTTTGGCTTCCGCTGCGGCTTTTTGGGGCTGCTGCACATGGATATCGTTCAAGAGCGCTTGGAACGCGAGTATGACATGGACCTCATCACCACCGCGCCCTCGGTGGTCTACATGGTCGAGTTGCGCGATGGCACGGTGCTGACAGTCGATAATCCGTCCCGAATGCCAGATGTGGGACGCATCGAGCAAATCCGCGAGCCGATCGTCGAGGTCAAGCTGTTCATGCCACAGGATTATGTGGGGCCCGTCATGACCTTGTGCAACGCGAAGCGCGGGGTCCAGAAAAACATGGCTTATATGGGGCGGCAGGTGCAACTCACGTATGAGATGCCGCTGGCGGAGATTGTTTTGGACTTCTTTGACAAGCTCAAATCCATCTCCCGCGGCTACGCCTCCATGGATTACCACTTTCTCGAGTATCGAGCCGCCGACGTCGTGAAGGTGGATATCCTGATCAACGGTGAACGGGTCGACGCCCTCTCCATCATCGTGCACCGTGCGCAAAGCCAATACCGCGGCCGCGAAGTCACGGCAAAGATGCGCGAACTCATACCCAGGCAGATGTTCGACGTCGCCATTCAGGCGTCAATCGGGGCGAACATCATCGCGCGTGAGACAATCAAAGCCATGCGCAAGAACGTGCTTGCCAAGTGTTATGGCGGCGACATTTCGCGCAAGCGCAAGCTCCTGGAAAAACAAAAAGCTGGCAAAAAACGCATGAAGCAGATCGGCACCGTTGAAGTGCCTCAGGAAGCGTTTCTTGCCATTCTCAAAGTCGAAGACTAAAGCAACCCGCCCCGCCACATGGAAGCCCCGGCTGTCAATTTCACCCTGCTGCTGTTCATCCTCCTGCTCGTCACGGGCGCATTCTGGATCGCCGAGAAATTCCGGTTTTCACGCCAGCGCATTGCTGCTGCGAATACAGCCGGGAACGCCTTGCGTACACGGCGCGACGAACTGCGCAAACAGGGCATCGCGCCCGATGCCAGCTTGAGTGACGAGCAGATCGCCGCCACGCGTGAGCGGCTGCTGCGCCAGCCTTGGTGGCTGGAGTGGACCGCAGGGCTGTTTCCGGTCATTGCGTTCGTCTTCCTGTTGCGCTCATTTGTGGCCGAGCCGTTCAAGATCCCCTCGGGTTCCATGGAGCCTACCCTCGTACCCGGTGACCTGATCCTCGTCAACAAGTTCGAGTACGGGCTGCGTTTGCCACTCATGCATGACCGAGTCACGCCTGGCGAAAGCCCCCAGCGTGGCAACGTCATTGTGTTCCGTCTTCCGAAAGACCCTGCCATTGACTACATCAAGCGCATTGTGGGCACACCAGGCGACACGGTGTCATACGAGAACAAGCAGCTCATGATCAACGGCAAGCCCGTTGCCGAGAAACCCGATGGCGAGTGGTTTGATCCACGGTCCATGGTGTACTACCAACAATACATTGAGACATTGGCCGACACGGCACACCGGATTTTGATCAATCCGCAGGCTCCACCATACGTTATCGGTGGCCCCGATGATTTTCCGCACCGGGACCACTGCCACTACAACGCCGATGGCTTCGTGTGCAAGGTGCCCGCCGGAATGTACTTCGTGATGGGCGACAATCGCGATAATTCGCTCGATTCGCGTTATTGGGGCTTCGTGCCTGAGCGCAATATCGTCGGGAAGGCCTTCTTTGTTTGGATGAACTTCGGTGGCTTGAAGAACATCGGGCCGATCCACTGAGCCGATCGCGCCTGATGTCGCTTGCCCGCAACGCTCTTGTTCGTATCCTTTCGACGAGGTGTTTTTCATGACCCGTGCAGCAAAACAACGTGGCATCACCCTGATTGGCCTGATTTTTTGGGGGGCCATCATTGCCTTTCTAGTCGTCATCGGCATGCAGGCCGTGCCGGCCGTGCAGGAATCCTTTGCCGTACAGCGCGCAGTCGATGACGCGGCCAAGGCCGGACCCACCGTGGGCGACATCCGCAATGCCTTCGACAAGATGGCGGCGGTCGATTACATCAACACGGTGTCGGGCAAGGATCTGACGATCACCAAGGTTGATGGAAAGGTGGTCGTCTCTTTCGCCTACGACAAGGAAATCCATTTGGCTGGGCCTGCCTATCTGGTGCTGAAGTTCGCCGGACAATCCCACTAGTCGCGCAGACGAGGCGCTGTTTCGCGTGGCATCTCCTTCTGGTCTTTCCGAATTGCAGGCACGACTGCATTACACGTTCCGAGATCAATCCCTATTGCGTCAGGCACTCACGCATCGCAGCTACAGCGCGCGCAATAACGAAAGGCTGGAATTCATCGGTGATTCCGTGCTGAACCTTGCCGTGGCATCGCTGTTGTATGCGGATGGTCAAGCCAGTGAAGGCCACCTCTCCTACCTGCGTGCAAGCCTTGTGCGGGAGGAAACGCTCGTCGAGCTCGCACAGGATCTGGGCCTCGGTCAGTGCCTGCTGCTGGGTGAAGGGGAGCAGCGCAGCGGCGGCGGCACCCGTGCATCGATCCTCGCCGATGCCTTGGAGGCGATCGTGGGCGCCGTGTACCTCGACGGTGGCTTCGTGCAGGCGCAGGCGCTTGCCGAGCGTTTATACCGCCCACGCCTGGATACGCTTGACATGCAGGCGAGCGCCAAGGATCCCAAGACGCGCCTGCAGGAAATCCTGCAGGGTCGCAAACTCAAGGTGCCGACCTATCATGTGGTGACCACCAGTGGTCCTGCACACCAGCAGCAGTTTGAGGTGCAATGCGATGTTGCCGAGCTGGGCCTGCGAACTCTGGGTGAGGGGGCAAGCAGAAGGGCAGCCGAGCAGCAGGCAGCCGAGCGCATGCTTCCTTTATTAAAGGCAGCGCCCGCGTCTGCGGGCAAGCCCGCTCACAAGGGTCGCGCATCCCAGGAGCCGCGCACATGAAGGCCACAGCAACGACATCGTCGGTCCCATCTGCAACCAAGCGCTTCGGTACCATCGCCATCGTCGGGCGGCCCAACGTGGGCAAGTCAACCTTGCTCAACGCCCTCGTCGGGCAAAAGCTCAGCATCACCTCCGATAAGCCGCAGACCACTCGCCACCGCGTGCTTGGCCTGCGCACGGAGGGGGGCGTGCAGTATGCGTTCGTCGATACGCCGGGCTTCCAGGTGCGTCACACACGCGCGATCAATCGTGCGATGAACCGAACCGTGACCGCAGCGTTAGCCGAGGTGGACCTCGTGCTTTGGGTCGTGGAGGCGGGTCAGCTCAATCCCGACGACGAGCGCGTGGGCGATCTCATCCCGGCGGGCAAGCCGGTCATTCTGGTTGCCAATAAACTCGACCGGGTCCAGTCGCGCGTAAGCCTTCTGCCTTGGCTGCAGTCGCTTGGTACGAGAAAGGCGCTTGCGGAAATCGTTCCCCTTTCCGCGCGCAAGCACAACGACGTCGAGCGCCTGCTGAGCATCATTGCGCCTTACCTGCCTGAGACCGAGTGGGCTTTCGACCCCGAGCAACTCACGGATCGAAGCGAGCGTTTCCTGGCTGCCGAAATTCTGCGTGAAAAGCTCTTTCGCCTCACGGGCGATGAACTGCCCTACAGCAGTGCTGTGTTGATTGAGCGTTTCGAACAGGAGGGGGAGTTGCGGCGCATCGCTGCTGCCATCGTGGTCGAGCGAGAGGGCCACAAGGCCATGGTCATCGGGGCCTCCGGCGAGAGGCTCAAGCGCATTTCCAGCGAAGCACGCGTGGAAATGCAGCGGCTGTTCAACGCGCCGGTGTTTCTCGAAGTGTGGGTGAAGACCCGCTCGGGTTGGGCTGACGACCAACGCGCCGTGCGAGCTTTCGGGTATGAAGACTAGCCCGCACTTGCTGCGCCGGTTTCCCAAAAAATCCGGATCACGCTGCATCCTATGGAGACACCGGGTTTGACGCCCTCGCCGATGGAGGCGCCGCGCGCGCATGCCGAACCATCCAGCCCGCCTGCGCGCAGGCGACGCGTCGCAGGGCGCATTGAACGCGCGCATGATGAGCCGGCCTATGTGCTGCACGCTCATCCGTGGAAGGAAACGAGCCTCATCCTTGATGTGTTCAGCCGTCACCACGGGCGCTTGGCCTTGGTCGCCAAGGGCGCCAAGCGTCCCACCTCGCAACTGCGCACCGTACTTCTGGGTTTTCAGCCCTTCGCAGCCAGCTGGAGCGGGCGAGGCGAGGTACGCACACTCACGCGTGCCGAGTGGAGCGGAGGTGTCCCACCGCTGACAGGTCTGTCACTTCTCTGCGGCTTTTACTTCAACGAGTTGCTGGTGCGCCTGTTGGCAAAGGAAGATGCACACGAGGCACTCTTCGATGCGTATCACCAAGCCGTGGCCCAATTGGGGGTTGATGCGCATGCGCTGGCGGCGGGGGTGGAGCCGCTACTGCGGCGCTTTGAGATCACTCTTTTGCGCGAACTTGGCCATCTGCCACCGCTGGATCGCGAGAGTCAATCGGACGCGCGCGTGCAGGGCGGAGCCCTCTAT
>JAGWOZ010000200.1 GCA_028870715.1 Betaproteobacteria bacterium
GCGGCATGGGCGTAGGAAAGCCCTTCGGGGCGAACGTTGGATATACAGTTGCGCTCGGCGTTGGACAGGCCCACGCGTGGGCCATGCGTAAGGTAAACACCGAGACTGTCTGGGGAGCTCAGGCCGGGGCGCTCGCCGATCAGCATCACCACCGTGCGCGCGCGCACCAGCGCGCCGATTTCGTCGCCCAGCGCCACGCGCGCCTGCTCGGCCACCACCAGCGGACCGATGCGCCAAGCGGGCAGGCGCTGCCTCGTCTCGATGAGCAGCGGCACGGCATGCTGCTGTGCAGCGCGCGCTGAAAGACCGTCGGCAACGATGAACACCACGTCGCTGACGTCCGCGTGCCGCGCGGCCAGGAACTCTCGACTGGCCGGGTCGAGCTGGCGGCCGAGGTCGGGTCGCCGCAAGTACTGGGCGCGCTCAGTCGCGGCGCTGTGCACCTGCAGCGTCGTGCCGAACCCGGCATCGCGAAGCGCTTCCTGCAACCGGTCCGTGTCCAGCGGCGTTTGCACGGCATCGCGTGCTCGGGCGTGTGCCAGGCTGAAGTCGAGTACCGCCTCGGTCGGAAGACTACCACCCGCGCGGCCGAGGGCGATACGCGCTAGGGTAAAGCGGCGCAGGTCCCGCCACGGATCGCCCGGACCGTTGGGGCGCTCTGCCCGGTCTCCGCGATCGTCCTTCGCCGCAGCAACGGAGCGCTTTTGAGGGCTCACCATTGTTCAGTGAAGGCCAGAAGTGGTAGGCGTTCGGCAGGTGCCAGCAAATGGCCCTGAGCGTCCGCGATACCCATGCCGACCAACCATTGCTCGAATTCAGGCGCGCGGCGCTTGCCTAGAACCTGACGCAAATAGAGAGCGTCGTGGAAGGATGTGCTTTGGTAGTTGAGCATGATGTCGTCAGCACCTGGCACGCCCATGATGAAGTGGACGCCGGCCACGCCCAGCAGCGTGAGCAGATTGTCCATATCGTCCTGGTCGGCTTCAGCATGGTTCGTGTAGCAGATGTCGCAGCCCATGGGCAGTCCAAGCAGCTTGCCGCAGAAATGGTCCTCGAGCCCGGCACGGATGATTTGCTTGCCGTCATACAGGTATTCCGGCCCGATGAAGCCGACCACGGTATTGACGAGCAAAGGACGAAACGCGCGCGCCACGGCATAGGCGCGTGCCTCAACGGTCTGCTGGTCGACGCCGGAATGCGCACCGGCCGACAGGGCGCTGCCCTGGCCGGTCTCGAAGTACATCACGTTGTCGCCCACGGTTCCCCTGCGCATGCCAAGCGCCGCCTCGTGTGCCTCATGCAGCAACGCAAGGTCGATGCCGAAGCCGGCATTGGCTTCTTGCGTGCCGGCGACGGACTGGAACACCAGATCGACGGGCGAGCCTTGCTCGATGGCGCGGATGGCATTGGTGACGTGCGTGAGCACGCAGGACTGGATTGGCGCCTCGTACCGGCACCGCAGATCATCGACGAGGCGCAGCAGAGCATCGATGGCGGGCAAGCTGTCCGAAGCCGGATTGATGCCAATGACTGCGTCACCGCAGCCGTACATCAGCCCATCGACGATGGACGCCGCGATGCCAGCCCTGTCGTCCGTCGGATGATTGGGCTGCAAACGCACCGCCATGCGCCCCGGCAAGCCGAGGGTATTGCGAAACTGACTGACCACTCTGCACTTCTGCGCCACCAGCACGAGATCCTGATTGCGCATGAGCTTGCTTACTGCGGCGGCCATTTCGGGCGTGATGCCGGGCGCTGCTTGCTCGAGCGTTGCGGAGTCCGCCTCGTGCGAGAGGAGCCAATTGCGGAAGTCACCCACGGTGAGATGCGCGATGGGGGCGAAAGCCGCCGCATGATGCCCATCGCAGATCAGACGCGTCACCTCGTCGCTCTCATAGGGCACTACGGCTTCGTCGAGAAAGCGCTTCAGTGGCACCTCCGCCAGCGCCATGCGCGCAGCCACCCGCTCCTCCTCGGTGCCAGCGGCAATGCCGGCAAGTTCGTCGCCCGAGCGGGCCGGGCTGGCCCGGGCCAGCAGGGTCTTGAGATCCGAGAACCGGTATCGCGTCTGCCCAACCGATTGCGCAAAAGACATCACAACGCTCCCAACCGATCGCTTCAAGATCCAGGTGATGCGGCAGGCTCGGCCGACCAATACCAAGGCCCCGCTTGCACGCACCGCAAAAGGTCCACAGCGCAACCAGCGCCACCTTCGGGTGAGGACGGCCGCCCGAGGCGCGGGGAATTGTCACTCTTTGCCATCATCCTGGCCAGTCACTGCGGCGAGCCATGCCATGACAGTCCCACGGTAACGCGCAAGCCCCTTATAGTCTGCGATCCCATCCGGCAATGTCTGCAAAACCTTGCCGAGTCGGTTTGCCCAAGCCTTGTTTGAGCAAAGGTCCTCAAGACTGATCAGGTAGGTGCGAATACTGAAAAGAAGAGCATTCGATCGCGGCAAGCGGACGATGAGCTGCAACTCGACGCGCAAATGCACGAAATTTCCGGCATTTTGGAGCGTTACCGTGCTTCGATCCGCCGCCCAGGCTGGATAGGTTTCGGGAGAGGTATCGAGGCGAGGATGAACGGTCATGGTCCAATTGAGCCTTCGCACCGGATGCCCCACTTGAACATTCAAGAGGTACTTGAGGGCCCGATCAAAGACGCCCAACTCGTGGGCGACGGGCACCGGGCGGTGCCACTCGCGAAAGCTCATCCCCAGATCGAAACTCAGCGACCAGTCCGCCGGGCCAGTGATCACACCGCCATCCATGAACAGGTCACCATCGCGCTGATCGATCAGATTGAAATCACCCTGCGCCTGACGCGCGATGTACTCCAGCGGACGGCAAGGTAAAGTCGACGCGTCTCCAAAAATGAAGTCCTCTTGAATCCCCGTCACCTTATTTGTCCAGCTCCATGATGCGCCACTGCGCTTCAGATTGAAAAAATGCGGATAGTCCTGGGCGTAACGGGTCATGATGAGTTCGACTGCGTCCCATTCCGCGGCTTCCATATGCGGAAGGACGCGACAGCGACCTGGGTCCGCCTCGAGCACAAGACGCCTCTCCTCGAGTTCACCCAGATAGTGCTCATCCACATCGAACCAGTGTTCGAACACTGACCCCGGCAATCCGCTCCTCGCGGGCTCGAGGTTGACCGAGTACGCATACGCGTCCTGGGGAAAGGGAAATGGAAAGCGCGCAATGGCGTCTGCGCTATTTGAAAAGCTGAAGCCCTCGCGGAATGACTCCGGCGGTTTGATCTGTGGTCTTACCAATGCATCCATCGTGCGATCGCCTCAGAGGTTTAAAACAAGACGAGCGCCTCGTGCGCGGGACACGCATGGCATGATCTTTCCATGCTTGTCAACATCGGTGAGAAAGCTATCGCGGTGATCTGCCTCACCCGCGACAAGTTCCGTTTGACACTGCCCGCACACGCCGCCCCGGCATAGATTTGGCACATCGATTCCAGCTGCCTCCAAAGCCTCCAGGAGAGTGACTTCAGCTGCCACGTTGATCTCGCGTTGGCTGCGCGCGCAATACGCCTGAAATGCCGCGCCAGGTGCAGGCGATGCGAAGCGCTCCCAATGAACATGACCTTCCGGCCACCCCAGCCCGCGGGCGACTGCAATCGTCTCTTCGATGAGGGTCCTCGGACCACAAACGTAGACGTGCGTCCCCAGCGGCTGGCCATCGAGAATCTTCTCCGGGTCGATGCGCTGCGCGAGATCACCGCGATATGCATGCAAACCGCCACCCCAATGGCACCGCAACTCATCGATAAAGGCCGCATGCCGGGGTGATCGATACCCGTAGTGAAGCTCATGACCAACTCCCATCGCCTTGATCTCCGGGAGATAGCTCATGAATGGCGTGATGCCGACACCCGCCGCGATCAGCACATGCTTCATTGCGGTCCGATCCAAGGGGAACAAGTTGCTGGGCGGCGAGATTTCAAGACTATCGCCGACCCGAACCTTCTCATGCATGAAGACGGAACCACCGCGCGACTGCGGCTGAATACGCACCGCAATTCTGTAGTTTTCAAGCTGAAGCGGGCTACTCGCCAAGGAATAGGCATTGCGCATGACACGCTCACCGTGCTGCATGGAAACCAGCACATGACTGCCTGCGGAAAATCCCGCCAAGGCCTTCTCGTCGATCGCCCGCATGCAAAAGGCCTTGATATCCGGAGTCAGCTGCTCGATCGCGCATATTCGGACTCGAAGCATGTTTGCCTGCATCATTGCTTGGGTCCCTGCGTCAGCTCGCGTCGCATGCAGCGTCGACATCGGTGCTGACGGCGAGATAGGCGCCCAACCTGCGTGAATAGTGGTGGCGCACCTCAAGGCGTCGATTGCAGCCCGGACATGTGATTTTCCGCTGCGCACCGTTTCCTTGACTTATCTTGCGGCAGTGAACACAGAAAAGCTGCAGCGTGGCGATTCCGCAAGGCTGGCATTGAATCTCGCGGCGACTCAGCCCGCACGCCTCCATGGAAGCGCTGACCCGCGCGGCGAACGCCTCGTGCCCTACGAGATAGACTCGCACCCCCATGCCCGCAGCACGCACGGCGGTGATGACGGCACCGATCAAGACGTCAATGTCGTCATAGCGCTGCATCTGCAAAGTCTGGCTGTCCCCACACAGCTCGATCGCGTCATCCAGCCTGAAAAGATCCACCGGTGCGGCAGTGTCCTGGGCCAGCGCAAGAAAGCGCGACACCGCATCGTGACCATTCCAATCGGTAACGACGACGTGGCGACGCGCGTAGCGGTCCGGCATCAGGAAGGGGTGCCCTGATTTATCCATGGTCTGTCACTCCGTTGCGCCCGCACCGACGCCAACGCGCCGCTGCCGCACAACGCGCACACCATCGCCGAACCCACTGCCGCCCCACGGCTTAGCCCTCCCCCTCGCGCCGCTGCCCACAGAAAAATCCGACGCCGTGGGTTGGGGTCTCGAAGCGGATCTTGCTGCCTTTGCGGAAGTACAGGACATCGCCCTTGGTGGCATGCTGCTGCGCGCCGGTTTCGTCGGTCACGATGAATTCACCATCCACGACGAATTTCATTTCGTCGTATGTGTAGAAATAGTCCAACGCCTTGGAGCGCTCGAGTCGAAAAAATCCACACGTGATTGTCTTGTTCGCGTCGTCCGAGGAGAAAACATCCCCCAGCCATGCTCGCGAATCCTCCACGTTCATGCTCGGAAGATCCTTGGTCAGTTCCGCTGCCCGGTATGCCATGCTCATTTGACTGCTCCCTCGTTGTGCGCAGACCGATACCCCACGCATTGAAAACACGTGCACGATCCATCGCTATGCTTCCAAGCGCCCTTTCCGGTCCCTGCCTGACGCCTGCCGACACTCGCCGATGTGCACCGCTCTTTTAACCCCATCCCAGCTCCCCTAAAACCTCGCTGACCGACAACACCTGACAATAAATATTGTTCAAAATCGTCAGCTCCTGGACGTGCAATTCCATCGTCGCCGCAGCACAGGCATCATCGACGACGACGACGTCAAAACTTTCATCGGCGAGGGAGCGGACCGTCGAGGATATGCATTGATCGGTAAAAATCCCGGCCACGATGACGTGCCTGACGCCCATGTTTTGCAGCAAAAGGCGTAAATTGGTACCCGTGATCGCTGAATCTGTCGTCTTCAAAACCACGATTTCACCGGACCGCGGCGCCAGCTCTGGAACGATCTGGCTGCTCAGATCATCCTTGGGCAGCAAGAGGTTATTGAAGCCGGGCCGTCGCTGGCTGAGGGAGCGGTCGCGCCCATCCTCGTTCAGGCACGCGATCCGGGCGTGGAAAATATCCGCGTGATGCTGCCGAAATGCGTTCAGTAACCGTTTGCCATTGGGAATGACCACCTCGCGCATGCGCGCGTGAAACGGATTCCAGAGATCCCATGCCTGGCGATCACCCTCCGCCAGAGATTCCCGTGGGGCCTGCTTCAAATAAACGTTCTGGACGTCGATCATGAGCAGCGCAGAGCGCTCAGGATCCAGAGTTAAATCCGGGATTTCGGCCTGAAGATAATAAGCTGAACGATAGCGTTCTTTCCAGTTCATTTCAGATTTTTGGGTGGGAATGTACATCGCGTTATGGAACGCCTCAAAACGTGCCCCGCATCAGCGACGCAAGCAAAGCCAACAATAAGATCACGGCGATCAACTGCCAAAAGAGGACGGGATCCTGCCGAATTAATGGAAGCCGAGCGGTCGATAACCCGGCGTCACCCGCGCTTGCGTAGCGCTTCAGATCTTCACAAAGCTCCAGAACATCCTGGTAGCGACGATTCGGCTCCACGTGAGTCGCCTTCCCAAGCACGACATCCAGCCAAGCGGGAAGATCCGGGCAGTGCT
>JAGWOZ010000201.1 GCA_028870715.1 Betaproteobacteria bacterium
CGCGCGTCATGGAATCCGGCGCTACCCGTTGCCTCGCGGGTAGCGCCAGGTTTTCTTGAGCGATCTCAGCGCAGCACAAACCTTCGTTTGCCTGGGACTTGGCAGACCGCGTGGATCTTGCGGGGTGCCACCAACTGCTGCACCAAATGGCCTGGAATGGATGGGACGCTCCTTCAGATCAACCGTTTTGAGTGAGCGGAACGCATGCTCGACGTTGGCCAGCGCCTTGTCGCTGCGCACGCATTCGGGGCCGTCCATACGATCGGTGGCAACCGAGGTGCGCATGATGTCAATGCCGTTGAGCGGGATTTCGGCACAGGTGTGTTGGGCGTTGCGCGCCCAACACAGAATGTCGTCCTCGATGACGAGATCGAAGTTTTTGGCGACCTCCGGCTTGTGGCGGGCCACGAAGCACTCGCCACCATAACCATAGTCCGGCGGTTCGATCTCGACGAAGATGCGCTCAGCGAAGAACATGCGCTGCAACTGCCCCTTATCGGACACGTATAACTCAAACCGCGTCACGGCACGAAACCCTTACGGCATAATCCGGCGCCCGACGCGCGGGCAGAGGCGCTTCAGCATGGCTGCTGCTTGAGCGGATCATCGCACGCACCTACAATGTGGTATTGAAATTACCCAAAAGGGGCATGCTAGGCGATGGAGATGCTTCCCCCCGATACTGGACAAACCTTCGTGCCGCTGGAGTCTTCGGCGGAGCGCGATCTGGTGGAATGCGACCGCTGCCACCAATTGATCGCACGAACGGCCTGCTTAACTTTCGAAGGTGCGGATTACATCTACCACTTCTGTGGTCCCGATTGCTGTTCGACCAACGACGCCGGCCAAAGAAGCGGCAAAGGTGGCGACGGTGCCCAGGGCATTCGTTCGTCGGGGTTGCCCGACATCGAAGCGGGGAGGATCGCCTTTCTTATGGCGCGTGATGGTGAGCTGGCAGCGCGACAGTGGGTTGCGCGCACCTTGGCGATCTATCGGCGAGCTGTACTCGTCCCCGCTCACTTTGCGAGCACGCCGGAGTACCGGCGCAAGTTCATACTTTCCTATCTCTCCTTTCGCCGCTGGCTCTCTGGGAACGTGCCACGCGGGATGTGGACGTGACAGGTAGGAGCGCGAGCGTGCGCATCAAACCGCGGAGCAGGTTCCCCCTCATACCGTGGTCAGGCACTTTCCGCTGCAACGGAATTTCGGCCCTGACCCTTCGGACCCTTAGTTTCGATTAGGACGAGGTCAGGCGTGGCCTACATTGGCGCGAAGAAGCCATGCCCGCTAATTTGAGATCTATCGATACGATCCCGAGTCGAGTGAGAATCCACGCATGGACACCCACAGCGCCGATGTCGATGCCTGTGGGTTGTCGGTGCCGGGCGCGATTGTTCACATCACGGACGAAGTCAATGACACTCTTAGTTTCCGGCGGTCGTGCCGGGAGGGTGTGTGGAGATTCTGCGCGAAGTATGGCGACTGCAGCAACTGGCTGGGTTGCGTCGCAGTGCCAAAACGACGGAGCGCCTACGAAGCGTCTATCCGCTCGATGACCTGCGCATCATCCGGGAACTTGATCCGGACTTGGTGCCGCTCAATCACAAAAACAACGCGCTGCCGAACCTTGGCCGAAGGCGCGGACTCCGCGTGCCGAATGGGGGCGATTGCAACGTCCACGCGACGGCCAACAACTCAAGGGAAAAGAACTGCACGGGGCTAGTGCCTGCGTCCAGTGCTACTGCTGCCCCGGCGGCTCCTCTAGAGCGCGTTAACACGAATTACCCCGATGGCACAGACGAGTGACCCAGCCACTTATGGAAATCAGCCCGGAGCAATTCGCCCTTGTCGAACATTGTTTGCCCAAGCAACGAGGCAACG
The DNA here is from genome assembly GCA_028870715.1 of Betaproteobacteria bacterium. Classification (GTDB taxonomy): domain Bacteria; phylum Pseudomonadota; class Gammaproteobacteria; order Burkholderiales; family Burkholderiaceae_C; genus Thiomonas_A. Next base: position 1,882 of record JAGWOZ010000201.1, read on the forward strand.
TCAGCATGACCAATCTGCAAATCACCAGTGCCGTGCTGTAGGTGGCCGAACAGGGCTGCAAGTGGCACGGGCTTCCCAATCGGTGAGGCAACTGGCACACGCTGTACATGCGCATGCGGCGCTGGGCCAAGGCGAGCGTGCTGGACAAGGTGCTCGAAGAGCTGCAGCGCCAGCAGGCGGTGCGCATCAAGATCGAGGCGACCTCGCTGGACTGCACCAGCATCAAGGTGCATCCCGACGGCAATGGCGCTCTATAAAAACAGACCGCAATCCATCGGCAAGTCCAGCGGGGATGGAATACCAAAGGTCATCTGGTTGCTGCGGATGCTCGAGAGGCCATAACGTTTAGCCTGTCTCCCGGGCAGGCCCACGATGCGCCCGCGGGTAGGCAATTGCTTGGCACCCGGGGCCAACGAGCGGCCCCATTTACTTGCTGATGGACCGTGCTTATGAAGGCACTGAGACGCGCCAACTGGCCCCTGAACTTGGCTTCATCCCTGTGGCGCCGCCCATGAAGACGCCCATTGAGCCATGGGAGTACGACCGAGCGATGTACAAGCGCCGCAACGAAGTCGAGCGCCTGTTCCGGCGCATGTTCTCTCTGTTCGAAAAACTCGACGCGATGTTCCGCGGCCTCCTCAGCTTCGTGCTGGTGGTCGATGGCTTTCGTGGTTGGTGAGCGAGGCAGCCTCCGCGACGAATCGATGAACGGTGGTACCCAATCCACGGATACGAGCTTGATTTATCGCCGCGCCTTGCCACTGCGCATCACCCGATCGATCTGAGTTCTTGTAAAGCATCTTCATGCAGCAGTTGACACTGGCGACCATACGAACAGGCCTTACATGAATAGCGACCTCGCGCTCAGCCTCTGAATTTTCTCAATGGTCTGTAACCGCCGCAGAACTATGTCGACTGGTCGACGGGCCCGTTACACAACAAAATCGGAAAAATTCTGTCACGCCCTGAGACACCTGCACCGTGCGGCAGATAGTCAAGGAAGGGGCATGGAGACGCAGCAACTGCCGGCTTCCATGTCTGCTCGTCTGCGGTTTGCGGCCTTACGTTCGCATCGCTCGATCAGCGTTCGAGCAAAGGCAGCTTCCCGGGCTTGCCTTTCCAGTCCTCAGCGTCCGCCGGCGGCGACTTGCGCTTGGTGATGGCCCGCCAGCGAGTCGCCAGCTCGGCATTGAGGGGGATGAACGGTGTCTGGTCGGACGGGACGTCGTCTTCCGCAAAAATCGCGCCGACCGGGCACTCGGGGACGCAGACCGCGCAGTCGATGCACTCATTGGGGTCGATGGCCAGGAAATTCGGTCCTTCGCGGAAGGCGTCGACCGGACAGACCTCGACGCAGTCGGTGTATTTGCATTGGATGCAGTTTTCGGTGACAACGAAGGTCATAGCGAGAAACTCCTCTGGAGCGAGGCGAAGACACCGGCTCTACCCAAAGCAGCGTCGGCCTCGCCGACGGGCCGATGACGTCTAGTTCAAATCGGTATGTATGATACCACTTATAATCGTGCGGTGCCTCCGATTGTTCGTGGCGTCGGCATCTGGAGTCAGGCTGTCCGGAGAAGGAGCTTGGGTCGTTAAAAAGCGCCTTGCGCGGAACAGATCTTTGGCTCCCCGCGAGAGGTTGACGCGAGATCGCCGATCGAGGGAGTTTGCCGAAAGCGCAGCTTCCGTGCGTCAAACTACGGCGCGCAAAAGGAGAACCTTGGCGGCTTGGTGCCCTCAGCAGTGCTCTGGCCGGCCTTAGCTAGGTCCTGCTGACACTTATTACCTCGATCGCGCAAATGAGCGACCATGCTGCTCACGGAAATCAGCCCCGGGCAATTTGCCGCTGTCGAGCATTGTTTGCCCAAGCAGCGAGGCAACGTCAGCATGACCAATCTGCAAGTAGTCAATGCCATGCTGTGCGTCGCCGAACAGGGCTGCAAGGAGCGCGGGCTTCCCAATCGGTTCGGCAACTGGCTCACGATCTACACACGCATGCGCCCTTGGCCAAGGCGGGCGTGCTGGACCAGGTGTTCCAAGATCTGCAGCACCAGCAGGTAGTGCGCATCAAGATCGAGGCGGTCTCGCTGGACCGCAACAGCATCAAGGTACCTCCCGACGGCACTGGCGCTCTAAAGAGTCGGCGCTGAACAATGGCGTTTTCAGCGCACCGAGGCCAAGGGGATAGATGCTGGCGGCACGTTCGCCACCAACCATGCGTGCACGGCGTCGGCAATGCGGGCGCAAAGAAACCTCAGCTTCTTCAGCAGCAGACGGATGTTGTGGCCGGCGCCGCACATCACGGCATGCAAGGCATCTCCGATCGCGCCTTTGAGCGGATTGCGGGCCAGCCTGCCGTCGGATTTCATGTGGCCGATGGCGGGTTCGATTGCGCTGCGCCGCTTGACCATTGCGTGCAGCGTTCGTGTAAGCCCGCGCTTCTGGCCTGAGCGCAAGATGCGCACGCCGTCGACCTTCACCCCCTGGTAGCCTTTGTCGACAATGGCGATCTTTGGCCTGGCATCGGCCAGGATCTCCACTTGTTCCAGAGTTTCGGCCAGCGTGTGGCCATCCCAGGGGTTGCCCGGCATCGAGCGCATGCCTACGACCAGGCCCTCCTTGAGCGTGGTGGCGATCGTGACCTTCACGCCGAACTCATAGGGCGTCCTGGCCTTGCCTTTCGAGATGCACTCGACCTCGGGGGCATGCAGCGCGTACAGCTTGTTCTTGTCCTTGGTCTTCTGCGTCAGAATGCGCCCGGCACGCTGCAGCAGGTCGCGGGCCTTGTCCTGCTGGCCCTCGGGCAGCGCGTGCAGCTTGCGCCCGACCTCGCGGTGCACCCGCCCGACGCGGCTGCGCAGAGTGCGCAATGCCTTCTTCATCCGCTTGAACTGTTTGGCGTGCGCGTAGCGGCCGATCTGCGCCGCCAGGCGTGGTGCTTCGCGGTTGTAGTTCTGGCGCAGTTCGATGCCGCCTTCGTCGGCCAGCCTGACCAGATGCTGACGGCTCCTCTCCAGCAGCCGGCTGTCGGTCGGATGGGCAATGGCCTTGGGCATCACGGTGGTGTCGACGATGACGCGCTCCACGCTCGTCTTGCTGATCATCCCGGCTTTGCGCGCCGCCTCGATCGTCAGCGCCAGCAGCGTCTCGACGCCGGCCTCGCCAATGCGCTTTCTCCAGCGCGTCAGGCTCGATGGATCCACTGGCGCCTCGGTCTGCAGGTAGGCCTCGCCCGTGAAGAACTGCCAGTACGGGTTCTCCACCCAAGTGTTCACCACCGCGTCATCGGAGGCGTCAAACGCGTGCTGCAGGTACAACAGCCCCGCCACCAACCGGGGAGACAGCGCCGGGCGGCCACGGCCCGAGTTGAAGTGCCCGGCAAACGTGCGATGGATCTCGTCCCAGTCGATCAAACCGGCCAGGCGCACCAGCGGATGCTTCATGTTGATTTGTTCATCCAACCGCGCCCGGAACAGATCCGGCGGCGGCGACTGCGGGGAATGCGGACCCATGCGCCAAACCTCGTCGAAATTTGCAGGAAACCTCAGCGTTTAACGCACAAGCCTGCGATTTGGACGACTAAGAACGCTTGAATTGACGAACAATATCAACGTGTTGAGAATTGTTCAGCGCCGACTATTGATGCAGCGGAACTGGGCAGTCTGAGCAAGGCGGCGATAGCCCATGGAAAAAGTCAGCCGCAGATGAGTCGCCAGATCGCCGAACTCGAACGGGAGTGCGGCGCCAGGCTGTTTCAGCGAAACGGCAGGGGAGTCAAGCTGACTGAGGTGGGACAACGGATCGCACCGAAAGTGAGGGCGTGGCTTGCGAGCACCGAGCAACTTGCCAGCGATCTCCAGGAAACGGCAGGAAAGCCCGTCGGGACGGTGCGAATCGGAATCCTTCCATCCGCCGCGCATCCCTTGGTGAGCGCGCTTTATTACCGCCTTAAGCAGCGGTACCCGCTTGTTCAACTCTCCGTCCGTGAGGGCCAAGGCGCCCAACTTGAGACGTGGTTGGAAAACGGCAATGTGGATCTTGCCATCTTGTATCGGTACAGTCCCGTACCCAAGAATGGTGACGTCTATCTGGCGGAAACCTCGACGTACTTGGTCGGAGCACAGGACGACCCCCTGCTGGCAAGGCCCACCGTCCGCTTCGCTGCGTTAAACAATCTTCCGTTGATCACGTTTTGCCGCCCCAATAGCTGGCGCGATTGCTTGGACCAGCTAAGTGCGCACCATGGCATTTCGCTAAACGTCCAAGCCGAGGCAGATTCGCTGAGCTTGCAAATGCGCATCGTTTCCAACGGTGGCATCTACGGCATTTTGGGTTCCTTTGCGATCGACAGCGCCCCGCAAGAGTACAAACTTAAGTCGTCAAGATTTGTTGATCCAGAAATTCCGAGATATGTTGCGCTGGCGATGTCGCGGTTGGGGGAACTGACACTCGCTTGCAAAACGGTC
>JAGWOZ010000202.1 GCA_028870715.1 Betaproteobacteria bacterium
GGCGGCGGCAAAACGACCCTGCTCAACATCATCTCGGGTTTCATCCCGGCGACCGAGCGCATTGTGACCATTGAGGATGCAGCCGAGTTGCAGTTGCAGCAGCCCCACGTGGTCCGTCTGGAAACACGGCCGCCCAACATCGAAGGCCGCGGCGAGGTCACACAACGTGCGTTGGTGCGCAACGCGCTGCGCATGCGTCCGGACCGCATCATCCTTGGCGAGGTGCGCGGCGCGGAGGCGATGGACATGCTGCAGGCGATGAACACCGGACACGAGGGCTCCATGGCCACCATCCACGCCAACACCCCGCGCGATTCGCTGTCGCGCCTGGAAAACATGGTGAGCATGGCGGGTTTCAACCTTCCGCCCAAGGCCGCGCGTCAGCAGATCAGCTCGGCCATCACGGTGATCCTGCAAATTGCACGACTGACCGACGGCAAGCGCAAGCTCGTGAGCATGCAGGAGATCACCGGCATGGAAGGCGACACCATCACCATGCAGGAAATCTGGTCGTTCCGCCAAAGCGGTGTGGGCCCGGACGGCAGCGTGCAGGGGCACTTTGCCGCGACCGGAATCCGCCCCAAGTTCATCGATCGCCTTCGTAATCATGGCGTGATGCTCGACGACGCGGTATTCGACGCGTCACGGATCTACGCCTGAATCCTGAGGAGCCCGCCATGATGCGCTTGCTGAACGGTCTTGAGGCAAACGTCTTCTACACCTTCGCCGTGGTCGCCTTCATCGCCATGGTGCTGCTGATTGAAGGCCTTTACCAGCTGTGGAGCGCCTACCGCGGCCCCGAGGCCAAGCGCATCAGCCGCCGGTTGCAGGCCCTGTCGGCTGGAGGTCACGTCGCCGAGGCTTCGCTGCTTCGCCAGCGCATGCTCAGCAGCATTCCCGTGATGGATCAGTGGCTGCTGCGCGTGCCGCGCGTCCAGCGCTTCGACCGATTCCTGGTGCAGTCGGGCCTTGGCTGGTCCGTGGGTGGTTTCGTGCTGATGTCGCTGTTGTGCGGTTTGGGTGCCGGGTTGCTCATCGCCATGGTTCCCGCCATACCGCTGGAGCTTGCCCTGCTGGGAGGCCTGGGGGCCGGCTGCCTGCCTTGGGGGTACGTCGTGCGCAAGCGGCTGCAGCGATTGCACAAGTTCGAGGAGCAACTGCCCGACGCGCTGGACCTCATCGGTCGCGCCTTGCGCGCAGGCCATGCCTTTCCCAGCGGCCTGAAGATGGCGGGCGAGGAGATGGCCGACCCGATTGGCACTGAATTGCGAATCACCCACGACGAGGTGAATTTTGGCGTCTCGGTCCAGCAGGCGCTGCTCAATCTTGGTACGCGCATCCCCAGTACCGATCTACGCTACTTCGTCGTCGCGGTGCTGATCCAGCGCGAAACCGGCGGCAACCTGACTGAGGTTTTGGGCAATCTCAGCACCCTGATCCGCGCGCGACTGAAACTGCTGGGCAAGATCCGCGTGCTCTCGGCCGAGGGCAGGCTATCGGGCTGGATCCTCAGCCTGCTGCCCTTTTTCCTCGGTGCCGTTCTGTACCTGATCAACCCGAAATTCATGGCGGTGCTGTGGACCGATCCAATCGGTCACAAGTTGATCGGCACGGCTCTGGTCTTGATGTTTCTCGGCATCTTGTGGATGCGCAAGATCATCCGGATTCATGTCTGAGCGCCTCAGGAGGCTTCCATGTCTGACGTCACCCTGCTTTACGCCGTGCTGATCTTCGGTGCGGTCGCCGCGCTCACCTATGCGGTTTTTCTGCAGTTCTCGCCGACCCGCACGCAAAAGCGCATCGCCGAGGTCACGGGTGCCAGCCCCTACGGCACGGCCCCGGCCGGTGACGAATGGATGGTGACCATTGCCAAGCTGACGGGCCCCTTCGCCAAGCTCTCCTTGCCCAAGGGCGGATGGGGGACCTCCCCGTTACGCCAGCGCTTCCTGCATGCCGGCGTGCGCGGCGACGGGCCGATCGCCCTTTACTTTGGTGCCAAGACGATTCTCGCCCTGGCCTTGCCCATGCTGGCCTATGTGTACCTGGAAATCAGCGCGCGCAATTTCTCGCCCCCTGCCCTGCTGTTTATTCTGCTTTGCTTGGCCACGCTTGGCTACTACCTGCCCAACTACGTGCTGCACCGGATGGTTTTGCACCGCCAGCGCACAATTTTCGAGAACTTCCCCGATGCCACCGATCTGATGCTGGTCTGTGTGGAGGCTGGACTGGGTCTGGACGCGGCACTGGCCAAAGTGGCCGACGAGATGAGGCACAAATGTGTACCGCTCGCGCAGGAGCTGCACTTGGTCAATCTGGAGATTCAAGCCGGCGGCAGCCGGGAGTCGGCGCTGCGCAACCTGGCCTTGCGCACCGGTGTCGATTCGCTCGATACCTTTGCAACCATGCTGATCCAGGCGGACCGCTTTGGCACCAGCATTGGCGACTCCCTTCGCGTGCTCTCGGAAGAACTGCGGACCAAGCGCCAACTCGCTGCGGAAGAGACCGCAGCAAAGATTCCGCTCAAGCTGCTGTTTCCCCTGGTCTTTTTTATCTTTCCCTCCATGCTGTTGGTGCTCCTCGGCCCGGCCGTGATCCAGATCGACCGGATTCTGCTGCCGATCCTGCATGGTCACTGAAAAGGACGCCGCCATGTTGACCATCCGCCCATGGATTTTCGGCGTTGCCGCCGGCGGTTTGCTTGGAGGCTGTGCGGCCATGCACCCCCAAGCCAGCCAACTCGGAACGCCGGACGTCACCGCAAGGCAAGCCGAGGGCACGATTGCGCCGCCTTCGGCCCCCGGCAACGCGGACTATGTCCGACAGTTGCGCCGGCATGTCGAGATTTGCAATGCGTTGGCGGTCATGCAGGCGCGACGGGGCCATTACGGCGCCGCGGAAAGGCTGATCCGGCAAGCGCTCGTCCTGTCGCCCCACTCGGCCTATCTCTACAACAACCTCGGCTATGTCGAGCTGCTGCGGGGGGATCTGGCGATGGCGCGCCAGAATTTTGAGTTTGCCCGAGAACTCAACCCCCGGGATGCGCGCGCGCAAGTCAACCTGCAGACTGTAAACGCCCGGCTGGCTGCGACTTCGGCACCACCGAATGTCACGCCCGCCGCTGCGCCCCTGGCGACTGATGCACCGGCTGTGTCACCGCATGTCGGAGTGCCAGGGCCCAGCCCCGCGGCGGCGCCGGAAGCACCGCCCGTAGTGGCCGCAGCGAAGGCGCCGGCTGCAGCGGCGGGAATGACACTCGCTCCACCATCTGCAGGTATTGCGGTGCTCCAAGCGGGCGCCGCACAGGACTCAATGGCCCTGGTCAAGGTGTCCCCGAACATATTCGAGTTGCGCTGGAGGCACACGGCAGGTCAGGCGCTTGCTGCGATGCCGGAGCCCACACACGCCATCCCGGTTGCTGCGTCCCAGCCGATTGTGGGGCTCGAGGTCAGCAATGGCAATGGCGTGACGGGCATGGCATATCGTGTTGCGCGCTACGTGCACGACCATGCGAATGCGCCGATGGCTCGATTGAGCAATCTCAAACCGTACACGCAACCGACTACCGAGATCCGCTACCGGCCCGGCATGCTCGAGGCAGCACGCGCCGTCAATCACGATCTGCCAAAAATCGTCCAACTCGTCGAGGATCCGAAATTGGCGCACGGCACCAATGTGCGGGTCGTGCTGGGCCACGATGCAATCATCGCCTTTGCGGGGCTTTCCAGGCCGACGAGGGGCCGCCGCCAGCAGCTGTCGCTGCAGAAGGCAGTGCACATGACGGTCGAGTAGTGCCGCCATTGGGCGTCCGCGCTTGGCAGCGGGCCGGGGCTGGGCCGCATTCCGCGGGCCCCGTTGACCAGCAGCTGAGAAGGCTGTGCCAAGGCAGGTTCGCCATAGGCGGTATTCCCCGGCACGGGCGCCGATGGTCGTTCCTCACTCCGCGGCGCCTGCGTTCCGCCGCGAACCGATGGAACGCCGCCCCAACAACGCGCAACCCTGCCATAAGGCAAGGTTGTCATTTAAACGAATCGATCGGTACGGAGGTGGCTTTTAGAAGGGGATGTCGTCATCCATGTCGTCGAAATTCCCGGCAGCCTTGGGTGCGGGGGATGCGGGTCGTGCCGCGGATGGTGCCCGGGTGGGGGCGCCCTCACGGCTGCGTGTGTAGCTCTCCTCGTCCCCGCCGCCACCGCCACCGCCTTCGCGACCGCCAAGCAATTGCATCTCTGTGGCGACGATGTCGGTGGTATAGCGTTCGACGCCGTCCTTATCGGTGTACTTGCCATACTTGAGCCGTCCTTCCACATACACCGGACGGCCCTTCTTCAGGTATTCCCCCGCGATCTCCGCCAAGCGGTCGTAGAAGACGACGCGATGCCACTCTGTTTCTTCCTTCTTCTCACCCGCTTTGTCTTTCCACTGACGGGTCGTGGCAATGGAGACGTTGCACACTGCAGCCCCTGAGGGGGCGTAACGCACCTCAGGGTCGCGCCCGAGATTGCCGATGAGGATGACTTTATTTACGGAGGCCATGGAGATTCCTGCAAGCAGATCAAAATCGATGAAAGCCCGAACAACAGGGCGTCGTGGCCGCACGGCGTGAGCACGCAGCCGCAACGGAGCAAGGATAGCGCGCCAAGGCGGCGGCTCCACCCGCGACTGCGAAAGCACTCAACCCGCGCGGGCGTGGCGCCGCCGCGCTTCGGCGGTGTGGGTCTGGGCCTGGTGCCGCTTCGCCGGCGGCTTGATGGTGAGCGCCACCAGAAGCCACAGCGCAGCCAACGTGGCCGCTGCCAGAAACACCGCCTCCTTGCTGAAGTGCTGGGCCAACAATCCGCCGGCCGCACCTCCCGCAAACAAGCCGAGCGATTGGCCGGTGTTGTAGATTCCCAGGGCCAGACCCTTGCGACTGGGCGGCGCAGTGCGCGACACAAGCGATGGCAGGAGCGCCTCCATCACATTGAATCCGACGAAGAAGAAAAACAACGCCGCGATCAAACCCAGCGCGCTGGTGTACCCGGCGGCAAAACCAAGCATCGTCAGCACGAGCAGCGCCACGGCGCCGACGAACACCGCCTTCATATGGCCATGCTTTTCGGCCCAGATGATGCCGGGTATGGCCAGTGCGAATGACAGCACGGCCACCGGCAGGTAGACCATCCAGTGATGCAAAAGCGGAATGCCTGCATATTTCACCAGCGCCAGCGGCACGACCACGAACATGCTGATTTGGAGAAAATTGACAACAAAGATTGAAAAATCCAGCTTGATTAGCGGCATCGTGAACACCGCGCGCGCCCAGTGGCCCTGGAGTTCCTCCGAATGCGTGACCATGGGCACACTGGGCACCACCCAGATGATCACTGCGATTGCCGCGAGCGCCATCACGCCAGTGAGGATGAACATGCCGGGAACGCTGATCAGGTTATATAGCGCGGGGCCGGCCACGAGGGAGATGATGAAGCTCAACCCAATGGTCATGCCCACCATGGCCATGGCCTTGGTGCGGTGCTCCTCGCGCGTGGCATCGGCAATCATGGCGGAGATCGCCGCGGAAATTGCCCCGGTACCCTGGACTGCGCGGCCTGCAATGATGAGGTAAAGGTTATCGCTGGACCCCGCCAGAAAAGAGCCCAACGCAAACAGGGTCAGGCCGAAGATCATGACAGGCTTGCGGCCGTAGTGGTCGCTTGCAGCGCCGAGCGGAATCTGCAGCAACGCCTGGCCCAATCCGTAAATGCCAAGGGCCAAACCCACCAGGGTCTTGTTGTGCCCCAGCGGCAGGTGCTCGGCATACACGGCAAAGACTGGCAGGATCAGGAACAGCCCGAGCATGCGCAGGCCATAGATGGACGCCAAGGTCATGCTGGCGCGGCGCTCCAGCGGTGTCATGCCGGAAGACGCTTCTGGTGAGGCTGCGTTGCTGCTTGTGGTATCGGACATGGGATGAAGATGAAAAATGCGAACAATCTTGCGGATGCCGCGTTACGCGGGCTACCCCCGCTGGTCGGTGCCGCCTCGTGATCGAAGTTCAAACCCGCGCGCGCGGGACAACCGTGCGACCCGCTGCCCGTTGCTTCGGTGCCAAGGGTCAACCGGAATTTTCGCCGAATCGTTCCCGGCCGCAGAGGCTTGACGTTGACATTATCCTGCCCTTGGCCCGGCACCGCCGCTTGCGCGACAGGGGCGAACAGGCCAGCGGCGCGGTGTGCTGGTGGCAGCACGCCCAACCGCTTCGGCCATTTCCTGCCGCTGGCGGCATGACTCGACCAAGCACTCCACGATACGGAGCG
>JAGWOZ010000203.1 GCA_028870715.1 Betaproteobacteria bacterium
GGGCCGATGTCGTAACCGGCGTCGAGTTGTTTGCGCACGGCGTCGACCACGAAGTCGGGCTGCCAGCCGAACAGGCTCATGCCAAAGCCATTGAGCGCATCGACGTACTGGTTGCCGTCCAGATCCCACAGATGTGCACCCTTGCTGCGCTCGACGACGATTTGATAGACGATGTCCTTGATCATCGGCCGAAAGCCGTTGACCACTCTCGGATCTGCCAAGTGATCGCGGTGCTGCGTCGTGTATGCGCGGCTCTTGCCGGTGCGCTCCACATAGCGGCGCATGAAGGCGGCCAAGCGAGCGCGCTGTCGTTCGGTCAAGGGATTTGCCTGGGTGTGGATGCGGGCAATCGCCCCGAATGCCCTCTTGACGTCGTAGCGCTGGGTGTCGACATCCTCGGGCGTGGCCGCGGCGTCGGTGGCTACAGGTACGCCAGGGTTCGATGCCGGTACTGCCGTAAGAGCGGCCTGCGGCGCCACGGCTTCCTTAGCTGCGGGCGCAGCGGCAGGCCCTTGCGTCATGAGGGTTGGCATGCCGCCAAGAAGCGCCAACTGCTGTGCCATGAGTTGCATCTGCTGCTGGATGAGTTGCTGCACGGCAGTGGTTTGCACGCCCGTGTGGACCGGTGATATTGCCATGGCGTGTTGCATGGCTGCGAACCCCGTAGGCTGGGGCGAATCGGCGACATTCTGCACAACTGCGGCCTCCAGTCCTGGAGCTGGCACGGCGGGCTCTGGCGGCAGTTGCGCATCAATGTACACGGCGAGCTGGTCCATGCTGCGCAAGGATTCCATCAGCTGGCGGAAGGTCACGGGGACGCCAAATTCTTTCTTCACCTGGAGGGTGACTTGCGTCAGCGTGAGGGAGTCGATGCCAAGTTCGACGAATGCTGCCGAGGCGTCTGCTTGGCTCAAGTCGGAGCCCGAGACGTCCTCAAACACATCGCGCAGGCGGGAGATGATCTTGCCTGTGCGATGAGCGGATGCAGGGCCGGCGGCGGTATCGGGCTGGGTCGTGGACATGATGGTCGGATGGGCGTGAGGAATAAAGGCCAGCACGGCGGCGCCGGGGGAGGATGGTTGAGTGGCATCCTTGCTGGTCGCACCGTCTTCCGCAATGGCAGCTGGGGTCACAGGCGTGGCCTGTCGGGCTTCAAGTCCCGCATCGGAGTCTGCGACTGGCGCATCAACCCAGAAGCGCTTGCGCTCGAAGGCGTAGGTGGGCAGCTGGATGCGGTGGCGATCCGTGGACGGGTTGGCTGCGGGAGTTGGCAGGTCGATCCCCGCTGTCCATAGCGCACCTTGTGCCCGGAGCATCTGCGCGGATTCGCGGTCCGGTGCGTCGCCAAGGCTCGGGAGCGCAAAAACAGTGCCGGCAGGACCATGTTGACGCACCAAGGCGGTGAGGGTGGTGCGCGGGCCAATTTCCAGAAACAGTGCGCCCGGGTGGCGGGCCAGCGCTGCGCGCACGGCCGGCGAGAAGCGCACCGGTTCACGCAGGTGGCGGACCCAGTAGTCGGCGCTCGTGGCTTCCGCCTCGCTCATCCAGGCTCCCGTGCGAGTCGATGCGATGGGCGTTGTGGGTGGCAAAAGAGTGGCTGCTCCTGCAGCGACGGCGAAGTCATCGAGCGCGCCATCCATCATCTGTGAATGGAAGGCGTGAGAGGTCTGCAGCAGACGACACTGCACGCCAGCAGCCACCAGTTCGGCCTGCCATGCCTGCACGTCGGGCGTGGGGCCGGCAGCGACGCAGGCGGCTGGCGCGTTTTCCGCAGCAATGGCGAGCGTTTTGGGAAGACGTGCGAGCATCTCCGCCAAGGGCAGGCGCACCGACAGCATGCTGCCAGACGGTTGGGCCTGCATCAGCGCGCCGCGCCTGGCTACCAGCCGCGCGGCGTCGCCAAGGGTCATCACTCCGGCGAGTACGGCGCAGACGAATTCGCCAACGCTGTGGCCGATGAGCGCCGCCGGTTTGGCACCTCGTGCTAGCCAGCTTTGTGCCAATGCATATTCAAGGGCGAACAGTGCAGGCTGCGTGGTGGCGGTTTGCGCGAGTGACGCGCTATCCAGCATTTGTGCCCGTAGATCGAAGGGAAGATGCAGGGCAAGAGCATGCAGTGCCGCATCGAACGCGACGCGAAAGGCGGTATCGCTCGCATATAGGCCGCTGCCCATGCCGGGGTATTGCGCACCTTGGCCGGAGAACATCCAAATCTGTGGCGGTGCGCTGCTGTCGATCTGCCGCTTCACCCGCATCGCATGACTGGGGATTTGCAAGGCGGTTACAGCTTCGCTGGCGCTCGACGCAACGACGCACAGGCGGTGCGTGAAGACGCTGCGTCCGACTTGCAAGGTGTGGGCGGCGTCGGCTAGATTGACATCGGGATGGGCCTGGAAATGCGCGGCGAGCTGCGCGGCCATGGCGTCGAGCGCCGTGGATGTCTTGGCAGAGAGCATGAGAAGCTGCGGGCCGACAGCGGCGGATGACTCCGCACGCAGGGGGGCCTCTTCCATCACCACATGGGCATTGGTGCCGCCGACGCCAAAACTGCTGACGCCAGCGCGGCGCGGGTGCTCGCCGCGCGGCCAAGGCATTAGCGCGCTGCAGACGGTGAACGGGCTGTGGGCAAAGTCGATGCGCGGGTTGGGCGTGGCGTAATGGATGCTGGGAGGCAGTTGTCCGTTGGCCAGCGCCAATGCTGTCTTGATGACGCCTCCTGCGCCTGCAGCGATGACCATGTGGCCCACGTTGCTCTTAAGAGACCCGATGCGGCAAAATCCTGTGTCTTCGGTATGCTCGCGGAAAGCGCGGGTGAGTGCTGCCACTTCCACGGGGTCGCCCATCGGTGTAGCGGTGCCGTGTGTCTCCACATAGCTGATGCTGCGGGCCTCCACCTGCGCGTCGCGCAGCGCGGCCTCGATCACCGCGGCTTGGCCATCGATGCTGGGCGCGGTGAAGCTCGCCTTGTCGCGCCCATCGTTGTTCACGGCAACGCCGCGGATCACGGCCAGCACCGTATCGCCGTCAGCCTGTGCGTCGGCCAGGCGCTTGAGCAGAACAACAGCGGCGCCGTCAGAAAATACCGTCCCTTGCGCCTCGGCGTCGAAGCTTCGGGTCCGGCCGTCGGGCGACAGCATCGCGCCCTCCTGGTAGAGATAACCGCTGCGTGGCGGGCACGCGATTGAACTGCCGCCAGCGAGCGCCATATCGCACTGTCTGGCGCGCAACGCAAGCACTGCTTGCGCGATGGCCACCAGTGATGTGGAGCACGCGGTGTTGACGGCCACTGCCGGCCCAGTCAGATTGAGCCGATTAGCCACGCGGTTGGCGACATAGTCCTTTTCGTTGCCGAGCATGACTTGGAATGCGCCGAGACCCTCGATGAGATCTCGCCGGTGCTGCAGGTGGTTCTGGAAATAAGTGGCGTTGTGCATGCCAGCGAACACACCCACGGGGCCATGTGTTGCATCGGGCGCATGCCCAGCGCGCTCCAGGCATTCCCAACACAGTTCGAGGAAAACCCGTTGCTGCGGGTCCATCAATGCAGCCTCGCGGGGGGAGATGCCGAAGAATGCGGCATCGAACTGCTCGATGCCCTCGATCACACCCCGGGCTTTGATGTAGTTCGGGTCGAGCTTCAAAGCGGAGGGGATCGCCGGGTCAAGTTCGGCATCGGCAAAATGCGTGATTCCGTCGCGGCCCTCACACAGCATGGTCCACAGCGCCTCGACGTTGGCGGCGCCTGGAAATCGGCCGGCAGACGCAATGATGGCGATGGGATCGGTGTCGGTGTCGGTCTGAGCCGCGCCATGCCCAAGCGAGTGGGTGCGCGCCAGGCGGCGCATGTCGATTGTCGCGGTCTCACCGGCCCCAGAGACCACGCGCGCCAGCCCTTGGGGTGTGGGCTGGCTGAAAAAGGCGTTAGTCTCGAGCGTAATGCCCTGCTGCGCAAGCAGGGCCAGAACTTTGAGCACAAGCAGCGACTCACCGCCAAGGTCGAAAAAATTGTCCAAACGCCCCACAGGTTCGATGCCCAGTGCCTGCGCAAAGGCCTTGCATATGCGCGCTTCCGTTTGATCGCTCGGGGCCTGGTAGGGTTGCGCCAGTTCAGGGCGCGTGCCTGGGGGATCGGGTAGCGCGCGTGTATCCAGCTTACCGTTGGGCGTGATTGGCAGGCCGTCCAACCAGATGAACGCGGCGGGAACCATGTAGTCGGGCAGGCGCGCCGCCAGATGCGCGCGCAGCGAGGCCGCGGGCACGGTGTCGGTTTTGGCCACGAGGTACGCCAGAAGCCGGGCGCGGCCCGAAAGATCCTTGCGCGCGATAACTGCGCAAGATCTGATCTCTGGGTGCTCCAGTATGCGTATCTCAATTTCGCGCGGCTCGACGCGAAATCCGCGAATCTTGATTTGCGAATCGGCGCGGCCGATGTAATCAAGGTTGCCGTCCGGAAGGACGCACACAAGGTCCCCGGTGCGATAAAGGCGCGCGCCCGGCTCGCCGGAAGGAAGGGCTTGCACGAAGCGCTCGGCCGTGAGGTCGGGGCGGCCGAGATATCCCATGCCGAGACCAACCCCGCCGACGTAGAGCTCGCCAACCTCCCCGGTTGGCAGTGGTTGCAATTTCGCATCCAGCACGTGCACGGTGGTGGCATTGACGGGCTTGCCGATCGGGACGCTGCGGGCATCGGCCGGTAGCTCGCGCGGGATGGCGTACGTGGTGGTAAAGGTGGTGCACTCGGTCGGACCGTACCCGTTGATGATTTGGGTGTCAGGCAGCGCAGCGAGGGCTTTGCGAACATGCGGTACGGACAGGGCCTCGCCGCCGGTGAGTAGTTGGCGCAGGCCGTGCAGTTGCGCTGGACTGTCGTCAACAACGGCGTTGAAGAGTGCTGCTGTCAGCCAAGCCGAATCGACGGCGTGGGTGCGGATGGTGCGCGCCAATCCGGCCGGTGTAGGCAAAGTTTCATCATGCAGAACGCAGCAGCCACCATTGAGAAGAGGACCCCAGATTTCCAGCGTGGAAGCGTCGAACCCGAGTGGCGCAGCATGCAGCATGCGCGTGCGAGGCCCAAGATGCATGAAGTTGGGCTCAAGGACCAGCCGCAGGACTGCCGCGTGTGGAATGCCAATTCCCTTGGGCATGCCGGTGGAACCCGAGGTGAACATGACGTAGGCCAGAGGCATGCTGCCGACGCCAGCAGGTGCCGACAGGCGCGGGTCTGCCTGCGCAGCGGTGTCGAGCCGAAGCACTGCAGCATGTGCGTCAAAGGCCTGCGCGTGGTCGGCGGTTGTAACGACGAGCCGCGTTTGCGCCGTGTGCAGCATATGAACCGTGCGCTCGGCAGGATATGTCGGATCCAGTGGAAGGTAAGCGCAACCACATTGCAAGATCGCCAGGATGCTGCTGATGGCGTCGAATGAGCGCGGAAGCGCCACGCCGACGACCTCGCCGGAGTGGACGCCGCATTCACGCAGGCGTTTCGCAAGCGCATCAGCGTTGGCCTGAAGTTGCCCATAGCGCAAGGTTTGCGCGCCATTAGCGAGCGCCACCCTGTCTTCATGCCGCGCTGCAGCCCGCGCAAATGCTCCATGCACGGTTCCCGGAAAATCTGTAGGCGTGTGGTGGTGCGCGGTCATAACCATATCCCCCTAGAGCACTGGCACCACCGCTTCGCGCCGCATGTGATGCCAGGCTAGTGTTCGATTCGCGTCCGTCGTCATGCCTTTTCGCAGGGCATTTTGTTGCAGAAAAGCAGGCGTGCGGAGGCGATGAGTGTCAGTCTAGGGTCTAAGGGCGAAGATTTGTGCCCCTCGAATAGGGTAAAGACGCGGGGGCTTGGGTGGCAACGCCGGCGGGCGTTGAGCAAGAAAAAAGGGCTTCACGAAGGGTCCGCGACATCTTCCGCTTTAGCGCGGACGCGGGACGCGGAGTTCGGTACGCGTACCTTGGGCTCAGTAGGCGTAATACCCATATGGCGAAGATGCCGAGGCTGTGCGGGATTGATTGAGGAGGGTCATGACGATGGCACTGTCCTCTAGGATGGATAGCGCTTGCTGCACCGAACCTTGATGGGTCTTGCCCGCGTGCACAACCAGAACGATCTGGCCCATCTGCGGTGCAATCACACGCGCCTCGGCTGAGGCCAGCAGGGGCGGGGCATCAAAGATGACGATGCGATCTTGCTGGTGGGCAGCCATGCGATCGAGAAAGTCCACCATCGCTTGGCTGCTGAAAATCTCGGTGGCGCGGTCGTCTTGCGTGCCT
>JAGWOZ010000011.1 GCA_028870715.1 Betaproteobacteria bacterium
TGATTTTTTGGCGTTTACCACTCGGCAGTTCCACCTGCATCGACGTCTCGGCCTGACTCAGGACGCGTCCGGCAGCAAGTTTCCCGGCATCTTCAAAAAGGATATAAGTCACAGTAATCGAATCGGTTTTTTCAGCGTCAATTCTTGCAATAGGTGATCAAATAGTCATACCACCCGCGACTTCGATCACCGCGCCATTCACATAACTGGCCTCGTCGCTTGCGAGAAAGGCGTAGACATTGGCCAGTTCCTCGGGTTCGCCGAGCCGCCTGAGCGGCACGTGTTCGTTCATCATTTCCATGACTTCAGCCGGAATGGTGTCAAGCATCGGCGTACGCACGAGGCCCGGGGCGACGGCATTCACCCGTATGCCCTTAGGGCCGAGTTCGCGCGCCCAAGTCTTGGTGAATGCGATGATGCCTGCCTTGCTGGCGGCATAGTTGGTTTGACCAAAATTGCCATAGATGCCCGACACGCTGGACGCGTTGAGGATGACGCCGCGGCCGCGCTCGATCATTCCGGGTGCCACGGCCTGTGCGCAATGGAAGGCGGCGCGCAGGTTGACGTCGAGCACGGCGTCGAACTGATCAATGGTCATCTTGACAAGCCTTGCGTCGCGCGTAATGCCCGCGTTGTTCACGAGAACGTCCAGCCGTCCGTAGCGGGTATGGATCGCGGCCACCAAAGCGTCAACCTGGGCGCGATCGGTCACGTCACAGGCCTGGCCCCAGGCCGAGCCGCCTCCGGCCTGAACTTGCGCGACTGCACTTTGCACGGACGCGGCATCGCGATCGCAGATGACCACGACAGCACCCTCGGTGCCGAATTTCTGGGCCGTGGCCAGACCAATGCCCTGCGCGGCGCCGGTGATGAGAGCGACTTTGTCCTGCAAACGCATGGGTCGAGTTCCTTGGGAAATGGGATGCAATCAGGGGCTTCGGCCAGAAATGCTTCAGGCTACAGCCGGGTTGATGGCGAGAAAGGCAAGCACGGCGTCCAGATGGTCTTGCGCGTAATTTTCGAGGGCGTGGCCTCCGCGATCCGCCAAGCGAAGGGCACTACCTGCATAGCGGGCAGTGCTTTCGCGCCAGTCAAGGACCTCATCGTCTCGCGCAATCACGGCCAGGAATCGCCAGGGATCAGGAATGGGGCGCGAGAGGTCGCCCACTTGCAGCGCTCTCAACTCTTCAACATGCTCGTGTGTGAAGACAAAGCGCTGCGATGGGTCATGCCATGCGCTGAGCTCGCCAATCTGCGTGCGCAGGTCCCGCGCCGGGTTGACGGCGGGATTGAGCAGCGCGGCGCGGCAGCCCAGGTGACGGGCCAACCACGTGGCGTAAAAGCCGCCAAGCGAGCTCCCCACCAACGCGATACTCTCGGGCTCGATACCCCGCACCGCCTGCAGCGCTTCACGAATCGCCTGCTTGGGCGAGGGTGGCAGCTGTGGGCACACCCAGACAACCGGGCGCAGACCTGCCGAGCACCGCGCGCGGTTGACCGCGAGCAATCTCGTCGCCGTCTGCTGGGCCTTGGCCGACAGGGGCGATGAGCGAAAGCCATGCAGGTAGAGCAGGTGGGAAGGCGTGGTCATGCGGGTCATCACGGCGCACAACGCGCGTGGCAAACCCGCAATGCTAACGGCTGACTAGCCGATCGATCCCACACGCGGAAGTCCAGGTGCCGAGCGCCTGAGCCACATCGCACGTCTTCAGGCAACCGGATAGCCCATGCTCATGGCTGGCAATACGGCCTATGGAGGTCAAATGCCGCGCGCGGCACCCTGCCCGGAGGCTGCCTGCGCGTCCTCCTGTGGCCAATCTCGGATATAGGCCTTGAGCATGCGGTTTTCGAAATCTTGCTCCTGAACCACGGCGCGGGCGACATCGTGGAATGAAATCACGCCAAGCAGGGTCATATCATCCATGACCGGCATATAGCGTGTATGGCTGTCAAGCATCAGCCGGCGAAGTTCGTCCAGGCTCGTGTGTGGGGCACAGCGCACCGGGTTGGTCTGCATCACGTTTCCCACGCGCTCCTGCGCAGGCGCGCTGCCTGCCAGTGCCGCAATGACCTCGCGGAATGTGAGCATGCCGGTTAAGCGGCCCCCATGCATCACCACCAAGGAGCCGACGTCATGCTGCGTCATGGTTTTGGCCGCTTCGAGCAATAGTGTGTCAGGAGCCACAGTGAAAAGCGTCCCTCCCTTTACACGCAAAATGTCGCTGACTTGCATGGCTGTCTCCTCGTGCACCGATGGGCGAAGTCTTTGTTTGACCAATATAGTGCAGGGGATGGCGGTATTCCATCCGCAAATACCAGATCGTCGAGGAGAGCACCAGGATGCGATGTCTAGTTAACGGTCATACAGTGCATGTGGAAGAGGGCAGCGGGAGACCCGGTGAGTCGACCCCGGTCGTGCTGTTGCATGGTGCGTGCAACGACCACCGCGTCTGGTTGCCTTTGCTGCCGGGGCTGCAACAGGCGGGATGCGCCGTGTATGCACCGGACCTGCCGGGGCATGGTCAAAGTGCTGGTCCACTGTTGACCAGTGTGCCTGAAATGGCCGCTTGGCTGATTGCGGTGCTGGAGGCTTGTGGTATCGCGCAGTGCGCGCTGGTGGGGCACAGCATGGGTTCGCTGGTGGCCCTGCACGTCGCAGCACTGGTGCCTGGTTCGGTGACTCACTTAGCCTTGGTGGGCACCGCTTGGCCTATGCGCGTGGCCCCCACACTTCTGGAACTGGCTCGGACCCAGCCGGCAGAGGCGATACACAAGATGGCCTTGTGGTCCCACAAGCAACGTGACGGCTTACCGCTCGACCCCTTGGCAGCCGCGCAGACGCAGGCGCTGATGGAATCCGTGCAATCGGGTTGGAGCGACGGCAACTTGCTTGCGACAGACCTGGCCGCCTGCGACGCATACGGCGAAGGCGAAGCCATGGCTGAGCGCGTGCGCGGGCGGATCAAGGTGGCCTTCATTCTTGGGGCAAATGACCGCATGACTCCTTTAAAGGCCGCTGCGCGACTGCAGCAGGCGCTGCCTGAAGCAGGCGTCAACGTGCTGGACAGCGGCCATGCGCTGATGAGCGAAGACATGGACGGCGTGTTGCAGGCCTTGTTGCGTTTGTTGATCTAGCGCCCAAGAAGTCGCTTTCTTGAGGCGGGGGGAAGGATCGCGGTGATGCCGCAGGCATCCTTTGGGGGTTTGCGCTCGATTTGGCTTGTACTGTAGATTTAACCTGTACGTTAGGAAGAGACAGGCCGGACACGCCCCGATTGGTTGTGAAGTGCGTGGGGTCGCCATGCCTCGAGCAGCTGGAACCATCAAAGTGCCGCCCAAGCGTCGCAATGGTGCGTGCTTACGGTGATGCGGGACCGCCTGGATTCCACAGCGCGTGGACAAGCAGCGCGGCAGCCGAGAAGGCCGCGCCCGTGGCGACAACTGCCGGCCAGCCACCCAGTGCCCAAGCGTGGCTGGCGGTGAAACTGCCAGCGGCGCCGCCGATGAAATATTGCGTCATGTACACCGCGTTGATGCGGCTGCGCGAGGCTGCATCCAGCGCATAGATACGGGATTGGTTGGCGATCTGGGCGCCCTGCACGCCCGCATCGAGCGCAACCACACCCAGGACCAGCCAGAGCAGGCCGTGGGAGCCGGCGGCGAATAAACCCCAGGAGGCCAAGACGCAGAGCACGGCTGCGAACAACACCCGCCGCGGGCCCCCCGGGCGGTCCGCATGCCGTCCGGAAACAGGGGCTACCAGCGCCCCGGTCAGACCGAGGATTCCAAACAACCCCGCAGCTGCCGGCCCGAGCCGGTAGGCCGGACTGTCGAGCAAGGGCGTGAGCCCTACCCAGAAGACGCTGAATGACCCGAAGAACAGGCCACCGGTGATGCCAGCTGCACGCAGTTCGGCGTATTTGCCGAACTGGCTCAAGGTAGAGGCGACCAAGTGGCCATAGGTTTGCGCCGAGGTGTCGTCCGCGGGCAAGCGGGGGAGGGTCCGCCAAAGCATCCCAAGCGAGCAGACGTTCAGCAGGGCCGCCAGGCCGAATACGGCGCGCCAACCCGCGACTTGACCCACCAAGCCGCCCAGAACCCGGCCGCCCAGAATTCCGATCAACAGCCCGCTCATCACCAAGCCGACGGCGCGCCCGCGCTGCTGTGCGGGCGCAAGGTGCGCCACCAATGGCACGATCTGCTGGGCAATCGAGGCCATGAGCCCCACGCCGAAACTGGCAATGGCAAGCACCGTCACGGAGGGCGCCAAAGCGGCCAGGCCCAGCATGACAACCAGGGCTGCACCCATGCCGAGGATGACACGGTGGCGCGGATAGCGGTCGCCTAAGGGCCCGAGGCCGATCAGCCCGCAAGCGAAGCCAGCCTGGGTTGCGGTTGGGATTGAAGCAATGTTTGCCAGCGTGCTATGGAATGATCCAGCCAGTTGTTCCAGCAATGGCTGCACGTAATAGATGTTGGCCACGGCCACACCACAGGCGATGGCCATCAGCGGCAAGAAAGTGCGGTGCATCGCCGGCGCGCTGGAGGCGGGCGATGCGAGAGTTGAAGAGGACATGGACGAGGGAGTCAGCAAACCAGCCGGCAAGCCTAATGGCAGTGCGGCTTGTGAGCAGATGTCAACTGGATTGCCCGCCGCGCGCAGGGGTATGCAGCTCAAACTTCACGCCTTGGCTGATCTCCCGTATGAGCGCTGCTTCGTGCCCAATCAGCTGCAGGCGACGCGCGAGCGGATCGACGGAGGCACCGGCATCTGCAATGCCAAGTGCAACGGAAGCATCAGGCACGTTCGAGAATTCAGAAGGCGTACGGGGTTGCGCAGGCGCAAGTTGCTGCAGCACCCAATTGCGCGGGGGTGCGATCAGCGCTTCGATAGCCTGCTGCGTCAAGCGCTTGGCGCGCACGGCGCGCAGGACCCGCATCGATGCCAGATGCGCGGCGAGCAGATAACTATGAGTGATGAGCCGACCGAGGCTGCGCAGTGCACGACGCTGCCGAGCGGGTTCCTCGAGCATGCGAACGTAAAGGCTGGTTATGGCGGCAAGGGTGTCAAAGAGGTGCTTGCGTGCGATGCGAAAGGTGCGTTCATCGGATTGTTCGACTGCCAGCACCGCTTGGGCATACTCGCGCTGAGCTCGCATCAATGCAGCAACCTGGCTCGGTGCATCTTGGTACTCCCAGCGCGGGAGCAGATAGCTGAAGCCCCAGGCCAGCGCCGCGCCGATGACAGTGTCGATCAGGCGCTGATTGACCAAGAACCGGACATCCCCCTCCAGCAGGCGCGCCAGAAGGAGCGATTGAACGCTCGCGGCGATCGCCGTGAAGCGGAAATTGGTTGTGACGAAGGTGCGCGCAAAAGTCAAAGCTAGGAATAGCGCCCCAAGTAATGCGGGTAGACCGAGATGGAGGTTCAGCAAAAGAGCCACGAAAAGACAACCGATCAGGGTGCCCAGCAGCCGGTCCTTAAGGCGCTGGCGGGTGACGCCATAGTTCGGTCGAAGAATCACGGCGATCGTCAGCAAGATCCAGTAATCATGCGTTTGGTGCGCGAAAAGCAGGCGCGCCACCAAGAGGCCGCAGAGAAGGGAAAGCCCGAGTCTGACGGCATGCCGGAAGATGGGAGAGCTTAGGCGAAGATGCGCGAGAAGTTGGCGCGGCTCGTAACGCCAAGCGCTCACGAACAGGTTCACGTCGGGTAGGGCGGGTTGGTCCACGGCCTTGTCGCGCGAGGCGTACGTGGCTTGCAGGCTTTGAACCCACTGGTCGATTTCGCGCAAGGTGTGGAGTAACGAACCAAGAGCGGCGCGGGCCTGTTCAGTTTGTGGCGTGCGCGCTGCGCGCAGCAGATCGTCGCCCTGCCCGCCCACGGCAATCCAGCGTGCAGGGTCGGGCGCTGGTACGTCGAGCGCGCGGCTGTGCAGTAGGGCCAGCGCCAGCGCCGAGAGCGCGGATGCGGTCTGCGCTGTGCCCGCATGAAGCGCATCCAGCACATCGGTTCCTTCAAATTGCTGCCGCAGTAAAAGGGAGTCCGTTTGCGCCGCCAGTTGCGCCTCGAAGAGGTCGAGCATGTCCAGAAGCATGCGGGTCCACACCGCATCCAGTGGTCGCTCCCTTTCTCGCAGGACCAGGTCACGCGCCGACTGAAGTGCATCATTGGCCGCTCCCTGCAGCGCGGCCGCGCGGCCTACAGTCTCATCGTCGGCGGTTTGCAGCAGGTAGAAGTCGCTTTGCCAAGCCATGTAGGCCGCAAGAGCGTCGAGCAGTTCAGCCAGCGCCTGTTGTTTGGTGCGGTTGCGCAAGATGCGACTCAGCAACAGCGCATAGGCGGTATACAGCAACCCGCCAACCAGGAAATTCGTCACGCCGAGCACGTAGCTGGGAAGGTCCGGCGCAGGGTGCGCACCCAAGGTGATGATGGCGATGAAAAGAAGGCTGAAGCTCATTGCCAGGGCACGCTTGCCCCACAGGCTCACGAGTCCCGCGCCGAATCCGAGCAGCGGCACCAACAGCAACTGCAGCCATGGGCGTCCGAGACTCGCCCATACAAGCGCAAAGTACAGCCCGCCCGCAAAGGTGGAAAAGAGCAGTTCGACCGTTTTCACACGCAGCGGTGCTGGGTTATCGGCGAAACAGATGGTCAGCGCCCCGCTGCCAAGCGGTACCGCGAAGGCCATCCCGCCCACGGCATAGCCGAGAAGCCCCATGACCAAGACCCCAACGGCTGATATAAGCCCTGAGGTGAACGAGCGGCTCAACACGACACGGCTCAGCGCAGGTAGGGGATTCATGGCGGGTTAGGTTGTAGGCGGCGCCGCGGCATTGGATCAGAAAACCTGTGCAGCATCTTCGCCCGCTGCGCATGATGCTGTCGATCGCAGGCCATCAAGATGCGATGGGAGTTTGTACGATGCTAAGCGACTATTGGGAGCCAAGGGATGCAGATCGTCGTGGTGGGGGCCGGTGCGATTGGCGGCAGCCTGGCGGTGAAGCTTGCCCATGCGGGGCATGCGGTGGGTGTTGTCGCGCGCGGAGTGCACATGCAGACCATTGTCCGTGCGGGGCTGACGCTGCACGACCCGCTGGGTACAACGACCGTGCATCCGCACGCAAGTGACCGACCGGAGGACTTCGGGCCGCAGGATCTGGTCGTGCTGAGCGTTAAGGCGCATCAGATCACGTCGCTCTTGCCCCGCCTCCGGGGAATGTTGCGACCAGACACCATCGTTATGCCTGCAATCAACGGCATACCTTGGTGGTACTTTCAAGGCGATTCCAGTGCATATGCTCGCGAGCGCGATGGCAGCTGGGCTCGCATCGCCTGTCTCGATGGTGACGGAAGCATGGCGAGCGCGCTGGACGCAGGGCATGTGGTCGGGTGCGTTGTCCACGGCTCTGCGGAACTCACGGCACCGGGCCACGTTACGGCAAATGGGCAGTACCGGTACATCATCGGCGAGATCACGCACCGGGCAAGCGATCGTGTAAGCGCGCTGGCCAAAGTTTTACGTGGTGCGGGCTGTGATCCGCAGAGCACGGATCGGATCCGCGACGCCGTGTGGATGAAACTCATTGGCAACGCTTCGTTTAATCCGGTTGCTGCCCTCACTCGCGCTCGCATGGATCAGATCTGCGCCAATGCGGGTCTGCTGGACCTTGTGCGCGGGGTGATGGCTGAGCTCATCGCCCTCGCAAGGGCGTTCGGCTGCGATCCGCAGGTGGATCCTGATCGACGCATCGCAATCGGGCGTGGCATTGGCCCTGTCAAGCCTTCGACTCTCCAGGACCTGGAGCGGGGACGGCCGCTCGAAGTTCAGGCCTTGCTGGGCGCGCCAGTGGAACTGGCGCGCCGTGCAGGACTCGACATGCCGCTTTCGAAAGCTTTGCTCGCGCTGCTGAGCGAGTTGGACAAGCGTGCAAACCAAGTCGTTTCCTGAGCATGAAGGGCGGCCTTCGACACAGCGTCCGGCTAGCCAGGCCCGAGCTCGAGGGTCAGGATAAACCTTGCCATTGGGCCAGTCTCGCAAAGCTGGCCACTCCGATGCCCAAAAAAAAGCCGGTCAGATTGACCGGCTAGAAGGTACTGGGAAGTACCGAGGAGACAATGGTTCAGGCTGAATGCACAGCCTTGATCGGTTACATCACTCAGGCTGCGGCGCGCTTGCCACGCGTCGTGCTTTGTGCAGCCTTCATGGCGGTATTGGTAACAGTATTGAAATTGGCCTCAACCACTTCAGCGGCCTGCTTGCTGGCTTTTTGAACGGTGTCATAGGCGTTGTTGGCGGCGCTCAATGCGCTTTTCATCATCGCCACGGCTGTCTCGCTACCTGCGGGGGCATTTTTGACCGCGGTGTCCACGACAGATTGCATTTTCTTGTGCACTTCGGCCACGTTGGCTTCGATTGCCTTGGCGAATTCGGCTTGCGTGCCAGATGCGATCTCGTACAGGTGATGCGAATAGGACAACAGCTTTTCGGCCATCGGCTGTGCCAGGTTCGGCTGCAGCGCGGTCAATTCTTGAATATCCTTGACCGACAGGGCTGCCATGGTGGCATCCGACGTCTCGTGCATGGCGGTCTTCAATGTCTGCATATTGAGTTCGACCATCTTCTCCAAGCCTTCGACCGCTTTGCCACTTAGGGCAAAAATGGCTTCGAGTTGCGACTTCTGTGCGGCGATCATTTGTTCGGGGGTCATCATGGGGGCTCCTACGCTTCCAAAGTTGAACAGGACTGCATGCGCATTTTGAGCCGGGACCAAGTCAATTCGATGACATCGATCTCTTTCATCGCATGCGTATTGGTGCAATGCACAATTCGAATTCTAGAGCCTTGATCGAGGATGTCAAGAAATTTTTTGTGCAGCGCAACAACTGGCGACGAAAACCATGAAACTTACGATTAAACAAAAGGTTAGGCGGATCTTCGGCGGGTTGTGATCCTCGCGAATTTGATCGCGGTCATGAATTGCTCACGTTTGGGCTCCCTGGATTGATGTTGTATCGCAGCAAATTGTGAAAACCTACACGAGCGATCATTTCCCCTTGCAGCTGCCTCCCGGGCACCGCTTCCCGGCGTCAAAGTACGCACTACTGCGCGAGGCGGTGAAGGGCCTCCAGGGTCTGGAGCTTCGGGATGCACCGCCAGCGGCCTGGCGCGATCTGCTATTGGTGCATGAGGCAGGTTATCTGTGGCGCGTGCGCGACGGACACCTGAGTGCAGCGGAACAGCGGGAGATCGGTTTTCCCTGGTCTCAGGCGCTGGTGCAGCGTAGTTTGCACTCTGCGGGAGGAACTCTGGCCGCGGCTGTAGCTGCGCTGGACGAGGGCGTCGCCATGAATCTTGCTGGAGGCACCCACCATGCCCATGCCGACCG
The DNA here is from genome assembly GCA_028870715.1 of Betaproteobacteria bacterium. Taxonomy (GTDB): domain Bacteria; phylum Pseudomonadota; class Gammaproteobacteria; order Burkholderiales; family Burkholderiaceae_C; genus Thiomonas_A. The sequence goes on from JAGWOZ010000011.1 coordinate 9,391, forward strand.
GGGCCGCGGATTTTGCGTGTTCAATGACGTCGCGCTGGCTGTGCGTGTGCTTCAGCAAGAGCGCGGAGCACACCGCTTGCCGATGGCGGTTGTCGATCTGGACGTCCACCAGGGCGATGGCACAGCAGCCATTTTGGGCAACGATCCGCACGTGTTCACGTTATCGGTGCATGCGGCTAAGAATTTTCCGTTTCGCAAGTGCAGGAGTCATCTGGACATCGAGCTTGCGGATGATGTTTCCGACGAGGCTTATCTGCAAGCGCTGGAGGATGCACTCCAGACGATGTTTGGTGCGTTTGACCCCGCGCTCATTATTTTTCTGGCAGGCGCGGATCCGTATGCGGGTGACCGCCTCGGCAGGTTAGCCCTGAGCATGGAGGGCCTCGCGTTGCGCGACGCGGTCGTGTTCGACGCTGCATGGCGTCGCCGCATTCCAGTCGCTGTGGCCATGGCCGGAGGCTACGCACAGCCTATTACCGATACCGTCGCCATCCAGACGCGCACCGTGCAGCTCGCTTTGCAGGGTCATGCCCGTTGGAGCGCATGGCGCGCGCGCAGGCCCTAAACTCGGGCGCATGGAACCTCCGCCACGTCATTTGCTCTCCACTGAAGCCGCCGCCGTAGACGCAGCCATCATCTCCCGGCGCTCAATCCGTCGTTTCCTGGACACGCCGGTGCCACGGGCCGTGATCGAGCACATCCTCCGCGTTGCCTCGCGCGCGCCTTCCGGTACGAACACGCAACCCTGGCAGGTGCACGTGCTCCTCGGTGCCGCGAAGGAACGTCTCAGCCAACGCATTGTCAGCGCGTATGACGATCCCGCACAGGCAGCACAGCACAACGAGGAATACGCCTATTACCCAAGGCAATGGGTTGCGCCCTATATCGAGCGTCGGCGCAAGGTGGGCTGGGATCTGTATGGATTGCTGGGCATTCAGAAGGGTGACAAGTTGGCCATGCACGCTCAGCATCGGCGGAATTATCGTTTTTTCGACGCGCCAGTGGGGTTGATCTTCACCATTGAGCGCATCATGGAGCAAGGGAGTTGGCTCGATTACGGCATGTTTCTGCAAAACGTCATGATTGCTGCTCGCGCCAGGGGGCTGGATACCTGTCCCCAGGCGGCCTTCACGCAGTTCCACCGAATCATCGAACAGGAATTGTGCCTTTCGGAGCAGCAGCAAGTGGTGTGTGGCATGTCTCTCGGCCATGCGGACCCCCGGGCCGTCGAGAATTCGCTCGTTTCCGAGCGTGTGCCGGTAGCTGAGTTCACACGCTTTTACGAAACATGAGCGGCGCGGGATGCGTTCGATGCGTCGCGCATCGCAGTGCCCGGCGCCGGGTGCTGGAATGGGGGCTGCACTGATGGGGGAGGCGGCTGATCCAGAATGGACGAACGCAAAGCCGGGCGGTGTGGGCCTTACGGCCGTTGCCGTTAGCCGATTCCCGGGTGCGGCGCGACACCGAGCATCTTGTGGCAGAAAACTGAGTTCATCGCGATGATTATCGAGTCCTTACTCGACACGGACCTTTACAAATTCACGATGATGCAGGTCGCCCTGCATCACTTCCCTGCCGCTCAGGTGGAATACCGGTTTACCTGCCGCACGCCGGGCGTATTGCTCGCCCCGCATATTGAGGCCATTCGCAGCGAGATTGCTCATCTGTGCACCCTGCGCTTTAGCGAGGACGAGCTGGACTATCTGCGCAGCTTGCGTTTCATCAAGAGCGACTTTATTGACTTTCTTGGCCTGTTCCACCTCAATGCGCGCTCTGTAAGCGTGCAGCCCGCCGTTGATGCGATGGGGCGTCCGACAGGCGGCATCGATCTGCGTATCAGCGGACCGTGGTTGCATACGATCCTTTTCGAGGTGCCCCTTTTGGCCATCGTCGAAGAGGTGTATTACCGCGGCATGAATCCAGCGCCCGACCTCGGCGCAGGGCGCCAGCGCTTGAGCGACAAGATCAGCGCTTTGCAGGCGCCAGATCTTGACGGCGTTCGCATTGCTGACTATGGGACACGAAGGCGCTATTCGCGGGTCTGGCAGGAGGAAGTGCTGGCCAGGCTCAAGGCAGGGCTCGGCGTTCAACTGGCGGGGACCAGTAATGTGATGTTCGCGATGCGCCTGGGACTTACGCCACTGGGCACCATGGCGCACGAGTACCTCCAGGCTTGCCAAGCCCTGGGTCCGCGCCTGCGCGATAGCCAGACGTTTGCCCTGGAAACCTGGGCCCATGAGTACCGCGGTGACCTTGGCATTGCTTTGTCGGATGCATACGGCTTGCAGGCTTTCCTTCGTGATTTTGATTTGTACTTTTGCAAGCTTTTCGACGGTGCACGGCATGATTCGGGGGACCCCATCGCATGGGCCGAGGCCGTCATCGAACACTATCGGAAGCATCGGATCGATCCGCGCACCAAAACCTTGATCTTCAGCGATGCGTTGACGGTCGATAGGGTTGTGCAGCTGTACCGGCTGTTCCAGGACAGCGCACAACTTGCGTTCGGCATCGGTACGAATCTCACGCACGATCTCGGGTACCCGGCGGCCCAGATGGTCATCAAGATGACGCGCTGCAATGGTCAGCCCGTGGCCAAGATAAGCGACTCGCCAGGGAAGAATCAGGTGTTTGATCCGGCCTATGTCACCTATCTGCGCCAGGTGTTCCAGATTCCTCCTGAGACCATGCTGCCGGAGACGGAACCCGAGGGTGGCTGAGCGCAACGGCACCTCTATCATCTCGCTCATGGCAACCTACCGGAGCACAGGGCGTTCGTCAGTTGCATGCGCAAAAGCAGGCGGTAGGCGCCCGAGAAGCCGAGCGTCGGCATGCAGCGGCGGAACCACACGGCGCGTGCACCGACGCACCAATTCATCGTCCAGGCCAGTGCCGAGCCTTCGAGACTCGGCGTGGCACCGTTTCTTGATGGCACGGCATGGCCTTCAACCCTCAACGTGGCAACAATGACTGCAGAAAATTCTGGCGTACGCGGTGCTTCGCTCAACCTTGTGGGAGGTGCGCGTCCGCGGGTGCTGGTTGCGCGTGCTGTGTTTCCCGATATTGTGGAGACGCTGGAGTCTGTTGCCGACGTTGAGTACACGCCGGACGACCGTATCGACCCGCCTGAGGTGCTGCGCGCGCGACTGCGCGACAAGCATGGCGCATTCATCACCAATAGCGAGCGCATCGATGCGACGTTGCTTGACGCCTGTCCTGACCTTCGCGTGATCAGCACGATGACGGTCGGTGTCGATCATATCGACCTCGATGCCTGTGCCGCGCGCGGCGTGATCGTCACGCACGCGCCGGACGTGCTCACCGAAACCACAGCGGATTTCGGCTTCGCGCTATTGCTTGCGGCAGCGCGCCAGATCGGCGATGCGGAGCGCTACCTGCGCGCCGGAAAGTGGCACAAATGGAGTTATGACCTGTTCGCCGGCAGCGACGTCCATGGCACCACGCTGGGCATCGTTGGCATGGGCCGTATCGGCCAGGCCATTGCCCGTCGCGCCGCATTCGGCTTCGGGATGAAGGTGCTCTACCACAACCGCAAGCCGCTTTCTTCGACAGTTGAGCGCGAATGCAGCGCCGCCTACCGTGGTCTAGACCAGCTGCTACAGGAAAGCGACCACGTGCTGCTGGCATTACCCTACTCGCCCAAAGCGCGTCACCTGATTGGCGAGCGCGAGATTGCCGCAATGCGGCAAGGAGCCACGCTGATCAACGTCGCCCGCGGAGGCGTGGTTGATGAGGAGGCTCTCGTGCGGGCTTTGCACCGTGGCCATTTGGGGGCAGCGGGCCTGGATGTCTTTGAAGGTGAGCCCAATGTCAATCCTGCACTGCGGGATGCGCCCCGCATGGTGCTCACGCCACATATCGCCAGCAGCAGTATCCCGACCCGGCGAGCGATGGTGAAGTTGGCAGTTGACAACTTGATCGCTGTATTGCAGGGCGGGCCTCCTCTCACACCATTCAACGCTTGACAGGCACCCGTAATCCATGACAACCGAAGCGATATTGCTGCTTCTTTTTATTGTTGCCCTTCTATTTGTCAACCTTGTTTTGGGCTGGATTCTGGTGGTGCGGCAGCGCGCACAAACCGAGGGGCGGCAGAACCTGGTCAAGGAGCTCGCAACGCCGCTTGAGCGCTTGGAGCGGGAACTTCGCGGCGCGGTACAGTCGGCGACTCAAAGCCTGCGCACCGAGCAGGCTGCGCAACTCTCGCAGTTCCAGCAGATGCTGCTCAACCAGCAGGCCGAGAGCACGCGGACACAAAACAGCCAGCTCGATGCAGTGGCGCTGCAATTGCAGAGTCTGCAAAAGTCCGTGGGTGACACCTTGGTGCAGCAGGTCGGTCACCTGACACAAACGAACACCCAAAGCCTGCAGTCCCTCCAGGCTCAGCTCGTCGAGCGCCTGGACGCGCTGCGCCAGACGACGGATCAGCGGCTGGTCGAATCGCGTCAGAGCGCGGACCAAAAGCTGGAGGAAGTGCGCGGCACGGTGGAGGTGCGTTTGCGTGAGATGCAGGCCGACAACGAGAAAAAGCTCGAACAGATGCGCTTGACTGTGGACGAAAAGCTCCATGCGACCCTGGAGCAGCGCCTCGGCGAGAGTTTCAAGCAGGTGGCCGAGCGGCTGGAGCTCGTGCATCGCGGTTTGGGTGAGATGCAGACCTTGGCGCAGGGCGTGGGCGATCTCAAGCGGGTGTTTTCGAACGTGAAATCGCGCGGGGTGTTCGGGGAAATTCAGCTCGCCGGGTTGATTGAGCAGGTTTTCACCCCGGAGCAGTACGGTGTGAACGTCGAGACAGTGCCGGGAAGTGGCGCGCGTGTTGAGTATGCCATTCGCCTGCCCGGGAGGGGCGACGGACCGCTGTGGTTGCCCATTGACGCCAAGTTCCCGCGCGAGGATTACGAAAGGCTGCTTGATGCACAAGACCGCGCGGATAAGCCGTCAGCGGATCTTGCAGCCAAGGCGCTGGAGCTGCGCCTGCGTGAGGAAGCCAAGACGATCCATGCCAAGTACATCGCTGCGCCCCACACGAGCGACTTTGGCATTCTGTTCCTGCCGACCGAGGGTCTTTACGCGGAGGCGCTGCGACGCCCCGGACTGGTGGAATCGCTGCAACGCGAACACCGTGTGATGCTCGCGGGTCCCACCACACTTCTGGCATTGCTCAACAGCCTGCATATGGGCTTTCGTACCTTGGCGCTCGAGCAGCGATCGACGGAGGTATGGAAGGTCTTGGGGGCGGTGAAGACCGAATTTGCCAAGTTTGGGGATGTGCTGGCGAAGACGCGCAAGAAGCTGGACGAAGCAAGCAATACCATAGGCGCGGCTGAAACGCGCACGCGTGCGATGCACCGGCAACTCCGCAGCGTGGAGGCGTTGCCCGCGGACGAGACGCAGTCTGTTCTCGGGTTGACCGATGCCGACCCCACGCTGCCCGAAGACACGCTATAACCTGTATTGACCTGAGCAGGTCCTTGAAGGACCTGCTCACTGCACGAGTAAGGAGCACGGCATGGAGCCGCAAACCATCAGTCTGGATGTTCTCGCAGAAAAATATGCAAAAGGCAAGGAGCGCACTGCGGCGGACATCCACGCCCGCGTTGCTCGCGCATTGGCCGCAGTCGAGGCCAATCCCGCAGAGCGGGAGGCTGAATTCTTGAGCACGTTGCAGGCGGGCTTTGTCCCGGCTGGACGCATCATGTCGGCAGCCGGCACGGACATTCGGGCCACCCTGATCAACTGCTTCGTGCAGCCCGTGGGTGACTCCGTTTCGGACGACGTGGACGGCAAGCCTGGCATTTACAAGGCGCTGGCGCAAGCCGCAGAGACCATGCGCCGGGGTGGGGGCGTCGGCTATGACTTTAGCCGCATTCGCCCATCCGGCAGCATGGTAGGTAGCACGCATTCGCACGCCAGCGGTCCGCTGTCGTTCATGCAGGTGTTCAACGCGTCATGCGAAACGGTGGAGTCGGCGGGCAGCCGGCGCGGGGCGCAAATGGGCGTCTTGCGCATCGATCACCCCGATGTTGAGGCCTTCGTTCACGCCAAGGACAAGGGGGATTTCAAGAATTTCAATCTTTCGGTGGGCGTGAGCGACGCATTCATGCAAGCGGTCGAGCGCGATCTGGCCTGGGAGCTTGTTCACAAGGCGCGCCCAGGCGACGCCCAGATTGGCGCAGGCGCCCACCAGCGCCAAGATGGCCTTTGGGTGTATCGCAGCATTCCGGCGCGGACGTTGTGGGATCAGATCATGCGATCCACGTACGACCACGCTGAGCCGGGGATCCTGTTTCTCGATACGGCAAATCGCGAGAACAATCTGTATTACTGCGAGACGTTTGAGGCGACGAACCCGTGCGCAGAAGAGTTCCTACCTGATTATGGGTGCTGCTGCCTGGGCTCGCTGGACCTCACACGCTTTGTCCAGCAGCCATTTACCGCAAAAGCCCGCTTCGATTTCGGCGGCTTCGTGGCGGTGGCACGCAGTGCCGTGCGCATGCTGGATGACGTGCTCGATGTGACCTACTGGCCATTGCCCGAGCAGCACGCGGAGGCCCGGAACAAGCGGCGCATCGGCCTGGGTTTTCTGGGGCTGGGCGACGCCTGCATCATGCTCGGACTGCGGTATGACGGCGAGCCAGCTCGCCATTTCGCGGCGGAAATGGGGCGCTATTTGCGCGATGCCGCGTATGCAGCATCGGCCGAACTCGCCCAGGAAAAGGGCGCTTTTCCGCTCTTTGACGCAGAGAAGTATCTCGCCGGTGCATTCGTGAAGCGTCTGCCCGAATCCTTGCGCGAGGCGATCGCCAAAGGCGGTCTGCGCAATTCTCACCTTCTGGCCGTGGCACCCACTGGAACCATTAGCCTGGCGTTCGCTGACAACGCCAGCAACGGCATCGAGCCGGCTTTTTCCTGGGCATACACGCGGAAAAAGCGCATGTCCGACAATACGTTGCGCGAATACGAAGTGGCTGACCACGCGTGGCGATTCTGGAGGGATTTGGGCGGCGACGTCAGCGCTTTGCCGCCGGCGTTTGTGACGGCTCTGGAGATGTCGGCGCAGGACCATATGCGAATGCTCTCCGCTGTGCAGCCGTTCATCGACACCAGCATCAGCAAGACGGTCAACGTCCCCGAAGACTATCCCTTTGGCCATTTCAAGGATCTCTATCTCGAGGCCTGGAAGGCAGGGCTCAAGGGTTTGGCCACATACCGGCCGAACAGTGTGTTGGGCGCCGTGTTGCAGGCCGCGCCTGCCCAAGCGCCCTCGTCGCTGACCCCGCAGCCCGCGGATACCGATCCGCTCACCCGCCGAATCGAGGGCCGACCGGCGGGTGACTTGCAGGCGGTCACGGCGAAGGTCAGTTACATGACCGCAGAAGGCAGGAAGACCGTCTACCTGTCAATTTCGTTCGCCGAGGTCGAGGGTCTGGTGGAGGGCACCCCAGTTCGCATCGAGCGGCCAATCGAGTTTTTCATGCCTGCAGGCCAGCGTGACGAGGGGCAGCAGTGGATCGCCTCGAACATGCGGTTGCTGTCGCTGGTTGCGCGATCGGGCGGTTCGGTCGCGAAGTCCCTACAGAATATGCGCGAAGTGGTGTGGGATAAAGGCCCAGTGCGGTGCGGGGAGGTCATCAAAGCGGATGGAAGTCGCGTTCCACGTTTTCATCAGTCGGAAGTGGCCGCGATCGCCTATGCTCTGCAGGAAATGCTCAGACGCCGTGGTTTTTTGCGGGAGGACGGCCGTGAGCAACCGATCGCCGTCCTTGCGCAGCGATCCCCAGCGCCTGAGGGTCTGCGCATCGACCTGGAGCACCCTGGGCCCGCACCCGATCTGTTGGCCAGCGGACGCATATGTCCAGACTGCGGCGGCCCGTTCTTGCGACGGGTCGATGGCTGCGATCGTTGCGACAACTGTGGGTACATCGGCAGTTGCGGCTAAGTTCCAGGGCGACAAGGGTACGTGGACTTTTCCGCACACCCCAAGCGCGCTTTGGCCAAGGTTGCAGCGCTGCACGCGGAGATCTCGCGCCAACGCAATGACATTCTGCACCAGATCAGCGAAGGGCTGGTGCGGACTTTCGGCGCTTCTTCCACGGCGGAACTTGCCGTGGCCAATTTGACCTGATCCGGCGGCGCGCGTCAGCACAGCCTGAACCGGGAGCTTCGTTGTGCCGCTTCAGGCAAGCCGCGCAAGATGAGGCACGACCAGAGCGCAAATAGCTGGATTATGGTTCGAGACGGCAGCGTCGCAGCAGCTCAAACGCGGTCAACAAGCTGCAATCCCCGGTAGCAATTTCCCGCAGCGAAGAAGGCGTTACGGGATCGCTCGCGCGTCTGTGATTCGGGCGCGACCTGTTGCCGCGACGACGACACGGCGCAGGTGCTTCTGCGCAGGCTGAATTCGCTGTTATTCGGACGGAAACCGACCAACGCGTTGAGCGGCGTCAGACCACAGTGCGCATCGTGGCAGCCACGATGAAGCGCGAATCTCACGCCTTAGCCATCTAGCTAGACATCATGGTCGCCATGAGGCATAGACAGGCAGGGGTCGACCTCCTGCCGATTCGTAGGTTGCACGCAAGCGTGCCGAGCTACATGCTGTGAGCATGTCATCAGCAACTGTTGAGGAGGCCGACCATGAACGAGCGTACCAAGGTATACGTTGGAGTGGACGTTCACAAAGAGTCGATTGCGATCGCGCAGGCGGCGCCCGGCAGGGGGCCGGCGCGGCTGGTGGGTGAGATCGGGCATGATGTCAACCGGTTGGTGAAACGGTTGCAAGCGCTGGGCCAGCCCGAGGAGGTGCATGTCGTGTACGAGGCCGGGCCCACGGGCTATGGTTTGCAGCGCAAGCTGCAGACGCTGGGTTACCCATGCGAGATCATCGCGCCCTCGCTGATTCCGAGGCGGGCGGGAGACCGGGTGAAGACGGATCGGCGCGACTGTTTGCGCCTGGCTGAGCTGTCGCGTGCTGGCGAGCTCAAGGCGATCTGGATACCCGATCCGGCAGATGAGGCGATCCGCGAGCTCTCCAGGGCACGCGAAGACGCGGTGAACGCAAGGACCCGCGCTCGCCATCAATTGCGTGGGTTCCTGCTGCGGCACGATCTTCGCTATCCCGGCAAGACACCGTGGACCAAGACGTTTGGCGGGCGGCTGGGAACATTGAGCTTCGAGGCCGTGGGCAGCCAGATCGCGTTCACCGAATACTGTCTGGCGGTGCAGGCGAGCGATGCCAGGGTGGAGCGGTTGAGTCTGTCACTGCTACGGGCGATTCAAGGCTGGCGATTCGAGAGTGTGGTCAGGGCGTTGTGCGCGCTGCGCGGCATCGACGTGGTCAGCGCCGTCGGCCTGGTGGCCGAGATCGGCGACATCGCGCGTTTCGACCATCCACGCAAACTCATGGGCTATCTCGGACTCGTCCCTTCGGAGCCTTCCAGTGGCGAGCGCGTCAGCCGAGGACCGATCACCAAGAGCGGCAACGCCCATGCGCGTCGACTGCTGACCGAGGCGGCGTGGTGCTATCGCTTGGCGCCTCGCATATGCGCCCAGGCGCAGCGACGGCAAGAGGATCTGCCCGAGTTGACGCGCGCCATAGCCTAGAAGGCCCAATTGCGCCTGACCGATCGCTACGCCAAGCTACACGCTCGCGGCGTCACGCTCAACAAGGTTTGCGTCGCGGTGGCGCGTGAGCTGGCCGGCTTTGTCTGGGCCATCGCTTGCAATGCTGCGGCACCTTGACGAGGACCCAGCCCAACCTGAACCAAGGAACGCACCAGCAGATCGAGCCGGCGATGCGCCGTGGCCCCGACGAGAGGAACCCTCGGCCCTCCTATTCCGGCATTCGTTGTCATCCATGACCCGCGCACCTAGACCGAGGCAGCCTCCGCGACGAATCGATGAACGGTGGTACACAACCCACGGATACGAGGTTGATTCATCGCCGCGCCTTGCCGCTGCGCATCACCAGATCGATCTGAAATCATTCACACGCAATCATTGACAACGGCGACCATACGTGGTGGGCGGGGGTAGTTCAATCATCTACGCGTTTAGCGGCCGGAGCGTCAATAGGGGTGCGGTGCGAGATTCATCGCTCCCCCAGTCCGAGCGTCCGGCATGGTTCGCGCGCTGATCGCGACGTCGGCAACGCTCGGTCGCGCGGCACTTCAACATGGCATCAGACGCGGCCCTTGTACTCCCCGGTGCGTGTGTCGATTTCAATCTTGTCGCCGATTGCGACGAAAATGGGCACGGGGATTTCGGCACCTGTGGAAATCTTGGCGGGTTTGAGGACCTTGCCAGACGTGTCCCCCTTTACCGCCGGTTCCGTGTAGATGACCTCGCGCACGACGCTGTTCGGCATTTCAACGGAAATGGCCTTGCCGTCATAGAAGACGACCTCGACTTGCATGCCGTCTTCCAAATAGTCCAGCGCATCGCCGAGATTGTCCTTCTCCACTTCGTACTGGTTGTACTCCGTGTCCATGAAGACATACATCGGGTCAGCGAAGTAGGAATAGCTGCATTCTTTGCGATCGAGCACGATTGGATCCAGCTTGTCATCGGCTTTGTAGACCACCTCAGTCCCGCCGCTCGTCAGCAGGTTCTTGAGTTTCATTTTCACCGTGGCGGCATTGCGACCCCCCCGGCTGTATTCGGTCTTCTGCACCACCATGGGGTCCTTGCCCACCATGATGACATTGCCGGCGCGGATTTCTTGAGCGAGTTTCATAAATCGGGTGAAAAAAGTGTCTGTTGGAAAGTCAACACGCCATTTTAGCCGGGGCCGGCGGCAACTGCCGGCCATGATTGGTCTAATTGGGGTTGAGCCCGTCTACAGGAGCGGTGCAGGACTGCTTCGCTCCACTCGCCCGGCGACAATCAACTGATGGGCAAGATCAGGCTGGGTGGCCAAGTGATTGCACCAGCGATGGGCGTGGCGCCGCAGTTGAGGCAAGGCGGCGATGAATTCGGACCATGCGCTTTCGAGGTCGAGCCCTTTGTTCCATGCTGTCCATAACGGGATTACGGTGTCGCGGACCTCGGCGGGGGCATCCTTGAGATAGAGATCCATAAATGCGCCAAGCTTCTTGTCGTGCGCATCATCGTGCTGGGGGTAAATGTGCCAAACCATGGGTCGCGCCGCCCACTGCGCACGCACAAACGAATCCTCCCCGCGGACGATGCAAATGTCGGCAGCCCAAAGGAGTTCGTCGAAACGATCCTGTGGCACGTAGGGCAGCGCGCAAAGTGTGAGGCTTCCGCGCACGGTGGTCTGCCCCATGAGCAGTTCCATGTGAAGCCAATTGTTGACAGCACTCAGAATCGGACCTGGGCAGATCCAGAGCATTGTCGGCCGATCGTCTGCAGCGAGGCTCTGGAGCCACGACTCCAGCCGGTCGCGCGCGTAACTGAACAGCAATATGGTGAGGGCATGCTCCGGCGGAGGGGGGAGATTCAATGACCGCAAGGCGATGCGCCGCGCTGCCGGCATGGCTTGCCAGGCGTCGCGCCGGGTCAGCAAATCAGCCTCCCGGATCAAGCCACCAGTGGCGGGCGTAAAGCCGGGGAAAAAGAACAGCTTGTTGATGCCGCCGGGTTGTGGCGAGGGTCTGAGATGACTGCCTTCAACCCACGGCTCCGCGCTGAGATGCTCCAGATTGATCCAGCGCATCCTGTCAGGGCCGCGTTGCTGGACGCGCTCGACGTAGGGCGGGGCAAGCTTGCAGCCGAACAGTTCAACGACCACGTCGCCAGGCTCGAGTTGGAGTTGTCGGCCCCAGGAGAAGACTTGCACGCCGTCGACGCTTTGCTGCGCAAGTCGCGGGTTGATCTGAGGGCAGATGAGGCGGTACGTGTTCAAATCGTCGACGAACAGCCGTACGTTGCGGCCGTGCTCATGCGCGAGTTGGCGCGCAAGGCGCCAGCCCACGCCGATGTCGCCGAAGTTGTCCACGACATGACAGAACAGATCCCAGGTTTCCCGATGATTCATCAGCAAGGTGGCGCAAGCGCCGCAGTTTCGGATGGTTTGGTGTACGACGCGCATTGTCGCCGTTGCGCACGCTTGGCAGATTATCGCGACGCTGTACGTGCGCGCCACCCCTCTTATGCGTGTCTGCCTGTTCCCTCATTTGGCCCGATTTCTGCTCCTTTGCTGGTCGTGGGCCTTGCTCCGGGTTTGCATGGAGCCAACGCCAGTAACCGGCCGTTCACGGGCGATGGCGCTGGTCCGCTGCTGTATGGAACGCTCACGGAGCTTGGGCTGGCGCGGCGCGATCCACCGGTGGCGGTAACGGACGAACCGCATAGCATCACTGCAGACGATGGGTTGGAGCTGGTGGGCTGCCGCATCTGCAACAGCGTGAAGTGTCTTCCGCCTGACAACAAGCCGCTACCGGTTGAGGTGCGTACATGTAATGCCTTTGCGCGTGCGGAGCTTGCAGCCATGCCGCATTTGCGGGTTATCGTGGCGCTTGGCACGGTAGGGCACGGTGCGGTCCTGATGGCCTTGGGCCTCAAACCTTCGGCCGCCCGCTTTGGTCATGGGGCCCGACACGAACTGGACGGTCTGGTTCTCTACGACAGCTACCACTGCAGCCGCTACAACCAGAACACGGGACGCTTGACCGCGCCCATGTTTCGCTCCGTCTTCGCGCGGGCGGCGGCTGAGGCCGGCGCAGGTTTCGGCTTCGGGCACTAGGGTGGGCCGCATGGCTGCCACAGACGATTCCAAACGCGCATCTCCGGATACGAAGCACGAGCCTTCGCCTGACACGGCCGTGCCGCAGGATTTGCTGCAGCGCGCTTCTGCAGACGCTGCGGCGCTGGCTCGCCAGGTCGCCGCATTGCCGCATCTGCCCGGTGTCTACCGATATTTCTCAGCGGACGGCACATTGCTCTATGTGGGCAAGGCCCGCGATTTGAAAAAGCGGGTGTCCACGTATTTTCAAAGGGAGCATGGTGGCAGCCGGATCGGGCATATGGTTTCACGCATCGCAACGATGGAAACCACGGTGACGGGTTCCGAAGCAGAGGCATTGCTGCTGGAAAACAACCTGATCAAGACGCAACACCCGCGATTCAACATCCTGTTTCGCGATGACAAGTCCTACCCATATCTGAAGCTGACCACCGGGCATGCCTTTCCACGCATGGGCTATTTTCGCGGCGCAGTGGACCGCAGGCACAGCTATTTCGGGCCCTATCCCAGCGCCTGGGCTGTGAAAGAGAGTATTGCCATTTTGCAAAAGATCTTTCTGCTGCGGACCTGCGAGGATACGGTTTTTGCGAACCGAAGCCGACCGTGCCTGCTGCATCAGATTCACCGCTGCTCGGCGCCCTGTGTCGGGCGCATTTCGCAGCAGGACTATGCCGCGGACGTGAGCGCCGCCGTGCGCTTTTTGCGCGGCGAACACGACGGGGTCTTACGCGATCTGCAGGCACGCATGCATGAACTGGCCTCGCAATTGCGGTTTGAGGAGGCAGCGGTTGTACGCAACCAAATCAGTGCCCTGTCGCGCGTTCTCCACCAGCAGAGCATGGAAGTCGATAGCGACCAGGACGTGGACATTTTGGCCGTGGGGATGCGAGGTGGTCACGTTTGCGTGAATCTTGCAATGGTGCGTGGCGGTCGGCACTTGGGCGACCGAGCGTATTTCCCCAGCCATGCGAAGGAGCTTCAAGCCATGCACGAGCCCGATTTCCTGCATGCCGTGGGCGATCCAGTCGGAGAAGCGGTCCTGGACGCCTTTGTTGCCCAGCACTACCTGGACTTGCCGTTGCCGTCCGTGCTGATCAGCAACCTGCCGATTGACCCCGAAATCATTTCTGCTTTGCAGGAGCACAGCGGTCGGCACTGCCAACTGATCACAGCGCCGCGGGGAACACGCAGGCGCTGGTTGGATATGGCGGAGCAGGGAGCGCAGCTGGCGCTGGCGCGGATGCTGGCCGAAAAGGGCGCCCAGCACGACCGTACGCGCGCGCTGGCCGAGGTGCTTGGGTTGGACACGCAGAACCTGGAGGCGCTACGTGTGGAGTGCTTCGACATCAGCCACACTGCGGGCGAAGCTGCGCAGGGGTCATGTGTTGTGTTTCAGCACCATGCCATGCAGCCGTCGCAGTATCGGCGGTTCAAGGTCGACGGCATCACGCCCGGTGACGACTATGCAGCCATGCGCCAGGTGCTCGCACGTCGCTACGTACGGCTCGCCGAGGACGCGGATGCCCGCCTGCCGGACCTCGTGTTGATTGACGGCGGGCGAGGCCAAGTGTCGGCAGCACGCGATGTGTTCGACGAACTGGGCCTGGATATTTCGCGCTTGGTGGGCGTGGAGAAAGGGGAGGGGCGAAAGGTCGGCCTTGAAGAACTGGTGTTCGCCGATGGCCGTCCGAAGGTTGCGCTGCCACCAGACAATCCAGCGCTGTTGTTGGTGGCGCAAATCCGCGATGAGGCTCACCGCTTTGCGATTACCGGCATGCGCGCCCAGCGGGCGAAGGCGCGCACGGGCGGCTCCAAGCTTGAGGACATCCCCGGCATTGGACCGAAGCGTCGCGCGCGGCTGCTTGCGCGCTTTGGTGGCGTGCGAGGCGTTGGCTTGGCGAGTATTGAGGACATGATGACGGTGGATGGCATTTCGCGCGAGCTGGCACAGACGATCTATGCTGCCTTGCACTGAACCGGCAGCGTTGCCCGAGTGAGAGTGGAATAATGCGCTCCACCATGACAGTGCCGACCTTTTTGACCTGGCTGCGGGTGGCGGCTATTCCCCTCATCATTGGTGTTTACGCCCTGCCCGAGCCTTGGCTATCGATGCCTGCAAAAAACCTGGTCGCCACGGTGCTGTTTGTCCTCAGCGCCATCACGGACTGGTTCGATGGCTTTCTCGCGCGGCGTTGGCAACAAACCTCGGCCTTCGGCGCTTTTCTTGATCCCGTTGCTGACAAGCTGATGGTCTCTGCCGCGCTGCTGGTGCTTTTGGAGCTGTCGCGCATCGGTGCCCTGGTGGCCCTCATTATCATTGGCCGCGAGATCGCCATTTCTGCCTTGCGCGAGTGGATGGCGCGCATCGGACGCTCGCGCGCAGTAGCGGTGAACTGGTTAGGGAAGGTCAAGACAGCGACCCAGATGGTGGCCATTCCTTTTCTCTTGTATGACGGGCGCCTGTTTGGCTTCCTGTCCACGTCCGCTTGGGGCACGTGGCTGCTCGATATTGCGGCCGTGCTCACGCTTTGGTCGATGATGTATTACTTCAAACTCGCGCTGGCTGGTATCAAGCTATCGGAATGAATTGGTGAAAGAAGCGACTCCTATGACAAACGCTCCGTCGCAACGGGCTCTGCGCATTGCTGCGATTCCTGGCGATGGCATTGGGCGCGAGGTCGTGCCTGAGGGTTTGCGCGCGCTGGAAGCGGCAGCCCGCCGCTTCGAGATTGCGCTTGATATACGGCACTTCGACTTCGCCTCCTGCGACTATTACCTGCACCATGGCCGCATGCTTCCGGAGGATTGGAAGGAGCAATTGGCCGGCTTCGATGCCATCTTTTTCGGGGCTGTTGGGTGGCCCGCGAAGGTGCCTGACCATGTCTCGCTTTGGGGGTCGCTGCTGCAGTTTCGCCGCGAATTTGATCAGTACGTGAACCTGCGCCCGGCGCGACTCATGCGTGGTCTGCGCTCGCCACTCGCGGGCATGCAGCCAGGCGATATTGATTTGCTCATCGTGCGTGAGAACACGGAGGGCGAATACTCCAACGCTGGCGGGCGCATGTTTGCCGGTACCGAGCGCGAATTGGCGCTCCAGGAAACGGTGATGACACGCACGGGCGTGGATCGCGTGTTGCACTTTGCATACGCGCAGGCCGCGCGTCGGCCACGGCGATTGCTCACCTCAGCCACGAAATCGAACGGTATCTCCATCACGATGCCGTTCTGGGATGAACGCGTGCGCGCGGTGGCACCAGCGCATGCCGACGTGCGCTGGAATCAGTTCCACATTGACGCGCTATGCGCGCGTCTCGTGCAGCGCCCGCAGGACTTTGACGTGATCGTCGGGAGCAATTTATTCGGGGACATCTTGAGCGACCTGGCGCCCGCGCTGTGCGGCACGCTGGGCATTGCGCCCTCTGCAAATCTGGACCCAGAGCGCCGCTACCCGTCACTGTTCGAACCCGTGCATGGGTCGGCCCCCGACATTGCCGGACGCGGGATCGCCAACCCGATCGGGCAAATCTGGAGCGCTGCGCTGCTGCTGGATTTTCTGGGCTACACGCACGCGCATGACGTCATCATCGAAGCCATTGAGCACGTGCTCGATCCCGCAAGCGGCGCTCCGCGCACGCCCGATCTCGGCGGCGGAGCCTCCACGCAGGAAATGGGCCTGGCAATTGAGCAAGTCATCCGTACAGCGGCTGGCAAGGCTAATCGCGATTGACAGGGCAGGGGTGCGTCGTTCTAATGCAACTGCTGATGCCCGTAAAATCGCGGCTGTCGTCGGATGACGATACCGCAGCGAGTATTTCAAAAGGCGCATTTGCACAACCATTTGCACCAGGAGCAATTCCGTGCCGTATCGTGCCTCGGGCACATCGGCGTTTTTTGTTGTTGAACCATCCTCTCGAGGGGGCTAGAGTGAATAAAACAGAACTTATCGAGCACATTGCCAAGAAGTCAGAAATCTCCAAGGCCGCTGCAGCCCGCGCCCTGGACTCAATGATCGAAGGTGTGAAGGTCACCCTGAAGAAGGGCGGTACCGTCACCCTCATCGGTTTTGGCACGTTTGCAGCAACCAAGCGCCCAGCGCGCACTGGGCGCAATCCTCGCACTGGTGCAGCGATCAAGATCAAGGCAGCCAAGGTGCCCAAATTCCGCCCGGGCAAGGGGTTGAAGGACGCTCTGAATTAAGTTTGAAGGCGCGCGGCTTTGCACGCAGATTTGCGGGTGCTTAGCTCAGTTGGTAGAGCGGCGCCCTTACAAGGCGTAGGTCGGGGGTTCGAACCCCTCAGCACCCACCAGTTGCAAGCTGCGGCGCCGAGCGCCGGTGGCAATTAAGGCGAACGACGGTTCGCCTTTTGTTTTTTGGCAGATATCCTCCCATTGCACTTCGCGATGTGAACGCATCCAGCGAGCCTCTCCATGTTTGATTTCGTCCGCAAGCACACCAAGCTGCTGCAACTCCTCCTCTTCTTGCTGATTTTCCCGTCCTTCGTGCTCTTCGGCATCCAAGGCTATGACCGCTTTAGCGGCAGCGGAAACGTGGCGGCAAAGGTGGATGGCATCCCGATCAGCATGCAGGAGCTTGACGCTGCCCAGCGCAGTGAAGTGGCACGCATGCAGCAAGCGCTCGGCGCGTCTGCTGATATCAAGTCGCTTGATACGCCCGAGGCCAAGATGCGTACCCTCGACGGCATGATCCGCCAGCTGGTTCTGCAAGTGGCTGTGCGCAAGCAGCGTTTGGCCGTGAGCGACAGCGACGTGCAGCAGGCGATCCTGCAGATTCCGCAGATCGCCGCTCTGCGCAAGCCCGACGGCAGTTTTGACCTGGACGCATACCGCAAGCTGATTGAAGCTCAAGGCATGAGTACCGGGCAGTTCGAGGCGCAGGTGCGTGAGCAACTGCTTTTGCAGCAGGCGCTGGGCGGCATTGGCGAGTCGGTCATCGAAAGCAAGGCCATCGCGGGGCAGCTTTATGCCTGGCAGAATCAGAAGAGACAGGTGAGAGTCGCGCTTTACAAGGCAAGTGACTACGCGTCGCAAGTGCAGCCCACCGCTGCAGAGGTGGAGGCCTTCTACAAGGAGCATCTGCAATCGTTTCAAGTGCCCCAGCAGGCAACGATTCAGTATGTCGTCTTGGATCCTAATGCGGTGCGCAAGTCTGTCACGGTCACGCCGGAGGAGGTCAAGGCGTATTACGAGAAGCACATCGGACAGTTCAATTCGCCCGAGCAGCGTAAAGCCAGCCATATTCTGATCGCGTTGCCACCGAACCCGACGCCCGCTCAGGAGCAAGCGGCCAAGGCCAAGGCCGACAAGATTCTGGCGCAATTGCATGGCGATCCGGCACAGTTCGCTGCCATTGCCAAGCGCGATTCGCAAGATCCGGGCTCAGCGCAGGATGGTGGGAACCTCGGCTACTTCACGCGCGATGGCATGGTTAAACCTTTTGCCGACGCAGTGTTCGCGATGCACAAAGTGGGCGAGATTGTGGGGCCGGTCAAGTCTCAGTACGGGTTTCACATTATTGAGCTCACGGGGATCAAGCCAGCAGAGCAAAAGACGCTTGCGCAGGTTCAGGGCGAGATTAAGAGCCAGTTGGAGGACCAGGCGGCTCAGGCGCGCTTTGCCGACGTGGCCGATCAATTCAAAAACATGGTTTACGAAGACAGCCGCAGCTTCGCTGATGTCGCCGACAAATTGCACCTGGAGGTGCGTACGGCACAGGGCGTCACCCCGACACCAAACCCCGGGGATGCGAAGACTGATCCACTTGCCAACGCAATGTTCCTGCAGGCGTTGTTCAGTGAGAACAGCGTGCGAGACAAGCGCAACATCCCTGCCGTGGACATCGGGTCCAACACCTTGGTGTCAGGCCGTATCGTGAGTTATCAGCCAGCCACCACGCTTGGATTTGCCCAGGCGCAATCCAAAGCGCGTGACCTGCTCGTTCGGGCGCAGTCAGCGAAGCTCGCGACCAAAGCTGGCGAGGAGGCATTGATCGCTGCCAAGCAGGGCAAGGCACAGCCGCCGTGGGGCGCACCCCTCGAAATTTCCCAAGATCGACCGGCCAAGGATGCAGCCGTGGCCCCACCCGTGGTGGCCGCTGCCTTTCAAGTGTCGTCGGCCAAGCTTCCTGCGCTGACGGGGGTCGTACTTCCTGATCAAGGCTATGCAATCGTGTCGATCGACAGCGTCAGCAATACAACGCCGGATGCGGAGCAATTGCGGGCCCAGCAGGGTACGATGAGCCAAATTCTCGCGCGAGCGGTGACCGATGCCTATATTGACAGCCTCAAAAAACGCTATGGCGTTGAGGTGTTTTACAAGATTCCCGCACGCGCGACCGGTTGAGCGGTTCGGGGGGCATGATGTGGCTCGCCAGGCCGCATATAATGTCGAGTTCTGTGGTGGCTGTAGCTCAGTTGGTAGAGTCCAGGATTGTGATTCCTGTCGTCGTGGGTTCGAGTCCCATCAGCCACCCCAACCCATGGCAGGAATGGGCACCCGAGCGGTGCCCATTTTTTTGCCCGTCGCCAGCGTGGCATTGCGAACCCGCATGCATACCACCTTCCGCTGAAGAGGATTCGTTGTCCAGTTCCTGCGGGTGCCGCTGGGGCAGGGCACCGGATGGGACCAGCAGGCGATTGCGCACGACCCTTGCGAAGGTATCCATCATTGCCGGGCGGAGCATGCTCGGCGGCGTCTCGCCTGCATGATTCGCACCAACGATGTCGCACGGCAGCACCCAGCGTGAGCGACAGCAGGACCTCGATGCCGCTGGTGCGAGTTCCGCAACGTTTGCCGACCCTGCTCGCAGTCCAGCCGCTTGCTACGCAAGGAGCGGCTCGACATCCAAAAACGCTACCGGAAAGGCATGCTGAGGTCGCCGTCTCATTTCGCCCCATCTTGCGGCGGCGCTCCGATCTCCATCGTGCGGCAGTACATCGAGCAGCAACAGACGCCACACGGAAAGGCGAAAGCAAAAGCGCGGACGGCTAAGCCGTCCGCGCTATCGTTCCCCCTTGAACGGCGGGGTTTGTCGCGCACCGGGTCAGCGTTTCTGCTCAATCTATGCAGGGTTGGGTCACAAGAGCCAAAACGAGATCGGGTACAGCACCGCGACTGCGAGGAGCGCCAGCAGCCCGCTTCCGGAAACCAGGAATGCCACTGTCGCCGCGGCCAGCATTATGGCGAACATTAATGTTCCTTTGGGCCCCATGTTTGATCTCTCGCGTTGCGGCGTGAGCCGTCGAATCCCGTGTGCGTCATGCCTTCGCTCGCCAGTGCCCTGCGCCCGTAGACTCTCAGGCGATTTCACCGCACTTCCCTGTTGGCCGCGCCGCGGCGTGGCCCTAGTGCATTTGGCGTCCAGCACCACAAGCCTAGCATTCCAAGACCTGCACAAAGGAGCGGCCATATCCAACGGCCGTGCGTTGTTCAGATGTTCGAATGTCGTCAACGCCGCCCGGCGCCGCCTTAGGTCGACGTCTGACGATGCAGACGGTCGAGCGCAGCGATCATGTCTGACTGCGTGATCATGCCCAGCACATGCCGGGTGTTGTCCACCACAGGCAGATGGTGTACGCCGAAATCGGCAAACAGTTGCACCAACTCGGCAACGGGCCGGGTGCGGTGGGTGGTAAGCACCTGCCGGGTCATCACGTCGGCGACACAGATTCCCATCGGCCCGGCATTGCCCGCCGGAGCATCGGCGCAGCCTCCGCGCACCAGTATGTCGTGCAAACTGACGATGCCCAAGAGGCAGTCGTCGCCATCAACAACGGGCAGAGCCTTGATATGGTGCACATCAAGCATCTGCCGGGCTGCAGCCACGGGCGTGTCGAGGCCGACCCGCAGCACGTCGCGCGACATGATGTCGGCAGCCTGCAGCTGGGCCTGCTGCCGAAGGGCAGCATGGCGCTGCGCATCTCGCACCACGGCGAACAAATCCTCCTCATCAATGTCGAGTAACTGCGCATGGCGGCGTATTGCAGCTGTCAGATCGCCGCGTGAAATGCCGCCGCGCTCACTTGGTGGCGGGTCGATCGTCCCGTACGGGGACGGTGAGGGCGCATGCACATGGGGGTAGCGCCGTCGCAGAAGGTTGTTGAACGTCAGCGCCACGGCAAGCAACAGCGCCGAATTGAGCAGAACCGGCGACAGCACGAAGTGGTACCCCTCGCGCAGCACCGCCGGGCCGCCAAGGACAGCGGTGAGCGCCACCGCCCCGCTGGGTGGATGCAGGCAGCGCAGCGGCAGCATGAGAGTGATTGCAATCGCTGCAGCAAAGCTGGCGGCCAGAATGGGGTCGGGGATGAAGCGCGCACAGCTCACGCCCACCAAGGCTGCGACCAGATTGCCGCCCATGATGGACCACGGCTGCGCCAAAGGGCTTGCCGGCACCGCGAACAGCAATACGGCCGACGCGCCCATCGGTGCGATGAACCAGGGGTTCAGATCGCCCAGCGCGTGCAGGCTTACCCAGGCACTGAACAGCAGGCCGACAAAGGCCCCTAGGCCAGCGTATAGCTGCTCCAGCGGGCTGGCGTGCATGGGTGCGGGCCAGAACCCGCGCAACCAGCGGCGCGCAGCAGGCAAGGGGGGCGACGTCTTGAGGGTGCTAGCTGGGAGCATTGCGGGCAATGAAGGTCGCTAATGTGGTTGGAGGGTCAATCTGACGGTGGTGCCTGCAGGTCAGCATCAGCGTCCTCGCTGATGCTGATCGAGCAAGTGCTCGCGCCAGGCGGCCAGCAGGTCGCTGCGGCTCAGCATGCCGACCAGACGGCCTGAGCCGTCCTCTGCCATCACGGGCAGGCGACCGATGTCGTGCGCGGCAAGCTTGTGCATTGCCTCAGCCAAGGTGGCGTCCTCGCGGACGACCACGGCCGGTTTCCGCACCAGACTCCCCATCGATTGAACGGAGGCGACCCCGGCTCTGAACAAATCCTTACGCGTGAGTACGCCCAGTAGTTCGCCCCCTGCGGCGAGCACCGGAAAACCAAGATGGTTGCTTCCAGGTGCATCGGAATCCAGCCAAGCGCGCACCTCGTCGACTCGCTGCGTGGCCTGCAGGACAACGGGGGCGCGGCTGGCATAGTCGCACACGCGTGCTAGCGCCAGTGGATCGGCTTGGTAAGCGTCGGGTACCTGCACGCCGCGGCGGATGATTTTTTCGGTCATGATGGTCCGGCGCATCAACAAACTGGACACCAGGAAAGCCGAACCGCAGCCAATTAGCAGCGGCAGCAGCCCCGGCATCTGCCACGTGGTCTCCAGCGCGAATACCACCGACATGAACAGCGCCCGTGAGGCGCCGGCGAAAATGGCCGCCATGCCGATCAGCGCGGCCAGATTCGGGTTCAGTCCGAGTTGCGGAAAGAGGACGGCCGTGGCGTGGCCTAGCGCTGCGCCGAGGCAGGCGCCCACGGTCATCAGGGGCGCCAGTGTGCCGCCGGAGGTGCCGCTGCCCAAGGCGACGGTCCATGACACAAGCTTGGCCAGGCCGAGCAGCCAAAGCGCCGGGCCAACGAGCCCGCCCGACAGGGCGTCAGTAATGTTGACGTAGCCAACCCCTAGAGTGCGCGGTTGCCACCAGCCGATCAGGCCTACGGCGACGGCTCCGAGTGCCGGCCACCACATCCAATGGACGGGCAGGTGGTCGAACGCGTCTTCCACCGCATACACGGCGCGGGTGACGACCACCGCGGCCAGTCCCACCACAGCACCCAGCGGGACGCAGGCCAAAAGCGCCAGCGCGTGGGGCCAGGCCAGAGGCGCCATGGCAAAAAATGGCACGAAGCCGACGAACAGTGTGCGTATGGCAGCCGCCGTGGCGCACGCTGCCAGCACGGGCAGCAAGGAGGCGGGTCGAAACTCGAACAGCAGCAACTCAATTGCCAGCATCACCGCGGCCAGCGGCGTGCCGAAGACGGCAGCCATGCCCGCCGCGGCACCGGCCGCCAGCAGAGTCTTGCGCTCGCCAGGCGTGATATGGACCCATTGTCCGACTACCGAACCGAGGGCGCCACCCGTGGCGATGATCGGCCCTTCCGCGCCGAACGGGCCACCGGTGCCGATAGAAATGGCGGCTGACAAGGGTTTGAGTAAAAGCACGCGCAGCGGGATGCGGCTGCGGTTGGTGAGAATCTGTTCCATTGCTTCGGGAATGCCATGGCCGCGAATCGCTGGCGAGCCGTAGCGCGCCATGGCACCGACGATGAGCGCGCCGATCACCGGCACCGCGATCACCCAGGCGCCCAGCGCGTTTTGCGCGGGGTCGGCTAGCGTCCAGCCGATGCGGCCCTGAAAACTGAGATGGGTGATCAGCGCGATGAGCGCGAGAAGCGCCCGTGCAACAAAGGCTGCACTCACACCGATGCCTACTGCCAGCAGACCGATGAACAGCGTGCGGGCATTGACGCCACCCGGGTCAGTCCCCAGGGGTGCCGTGTGCAACAGCGGGGTGAGCGAGGGAGCCAAAGGCAGGGATTGAATTTGCGAAGCCGGTGAGACGGGCATGGGGTGAAGATATTGGGGTGGGTGACGACCGATGGGCTGCTGGCAGTGTTTCAGCGGCCGCTCATCGAGCCTTGGTTCTTGGATATGCATGCGATCGGATGCTGTGAAGCCGATCGGCGCACCAAAACGATGCACAGCATACGAAACACCTCAAATTGCTGATGTATCGGAATGCTGCGCCACGGCATTGGCCCCTTTCTGCCCGGGGTTAAATGGTCCAGGCCAACTCAGGCTGGCGCGGGGTGCCTTCCAGGCCCACGCAGGCGTGGGCGCCACTTGCCGTCGTACGGGAGCTGGTCGTGTGCAAAACGCTGTGTGCAAATACTGCTTGTATGCAGGGGGCTATGGCCAAGGTTGATTGTTGAGGTCAACCTGCCCAAGGGCCGAACCACCATGACCGCCACACCCAAGGTTAAACCGTCTTCGGCCTCGATTGGAGCCCTTTGGGGTCAGATCGGAAATTTGTTCAAGCGCCTGGCCAAGGAACGGTTGCAGGAAGCCCTCGAGGCCGAGACGGCCGAATGCATCATGCATCGGGGGCGGCTTGTTCACGAGTGGCGTGTAGGGCTGTAAGGGGATGGGCAATACGAGGTGGCAGCACAGCAACGGCGCGCTGTTCCCAACTGGATAAGGCGAGGCGCTTGGTTCCGAGGCATTGGGCAGCCGGTGGAACTCGATAAGATGCACGCATGCGCATCCTCCTTGCCAACGATGACGGTTATCTCGCCACGGGGCTGCACGCCCTCTACGCAGGCTTAAGCCGATTGGGGGAGGTGACGGTGGTGGCTCCAGAGCAAAACGCAAGTGCCGCGTCCAATGCGCTGACGCTCAATCGCCCGTTGTCGGTCTTCAAGGCCGAAAACGGATTTCTCTATGTGAACGGCACGCCGTCGGACTGCGTGCATATCGCGCTCACGGGCCTGCTTGATTTCCGCCCGGA
>JAGWOZ010000204.1 GCA_028870715.1 Betaproteobacteria bacterium
CCCGATGCGCCGCGTGATGATTGAGTTTCCTGCAGGCAAGCTTGATGCTGGCGAAAGTTGGCAGTTCTGTGCCCAGCGCGAACTGCGAGAAGAGACCGGCTACAGTGCGGCACAATGGGCTTACATTGGCGTCATTAACAACGCGATTTCGTACTCGGACGAGGCGATTCATTTGACATTTGCGCGCGGCCTCGAAGCGGGAAGGCAGCAGCTTGACGCGCACGAGTTCCTTGAAGTGTTCGAGGCTGAGCCGGCGGACTTGCTGAACTGGGTTCGAGATGGAACGGTGACCGACGTTAAGACTGTCATTGGGGTGTTTTGGCTGGACAAACTTCTTAGCGGCCAATGGGAGTTGGCTTGGCAGAGTCTGGACGCCGCGGCGACGACGTAAGGGCCAGGCCCGGTTCAAGGGGTGCGAACTAGCTGCGCGCCCGCCCCGTGGCAAGCCAACGTGCCCAATCCTGAAACCCAGCTGCGCTTGCCTTGGTTACGGCTGCATCCCAGTCATAATCAATCGCAATCAGTGCGGCGCTCCAGCGCCCCGCACGACGTTCGCAAAGGGCATAGCGTGCGTGTGATCCGCCAGTTTCGATGATATGGATGCCGCCGTGGTCATCGTCGAACGCTGGCAGGCCGACACTACCTGGATTGACGATCAGCGTCGTTCCTTGATTCACGACACGGGGCTGGTGGCTGTGGCCGCAGAGTAAAAGAGCCGGTGCCTCGAAGCCCGCCAGCCGCTCGGCGATTTCTTGTTGCGTTGCCATGCGTGCACCGAGTGATCCTGCGTCGGGGGTGACTGTTTCCAGCAAATAGTCAACATCGCTGCCTGGCCTTCCATGCACCATGCTCACATCAGCCGCAGGTATGGACGATTCTGGAAGGCTGGCGAGCCAATCGCGTTGTTGCTGGGTAAGTGCACCAAAGGCGTACCGGTCGGCGGCGTCGCCAGGTACGTGAGCGCAGGCGAGCAATTGCCGCTCGTGGTTGCCAGTGATGGTCGGCCACTTGTAGTGCATCAGCAGTTCCGCTGTTTCGCGCGGCCACAAAGGGCCGCTCACCGAGTCGCCACAATTAACCACGATGTCCGCACCACGCCGCTCAATGTCGAGGAGCACAGCCTGGAGCGCAGGCAGGTTTCCGTGAATATCAGATACCACGGCAATGCGCAGAGTAGGATTCATGGGCGGCGAAAATGTGGGTAAGCGGTGCGCTGATTGTGGCATGGCATTGCCGTGGTTGCACAGGGGATCACAGCAATGAACACATGCCCGCGCATTCCCCTTCCTCGCCCGGCCCGATGCACAGCGTCGCATCGGCGAAGCCGTCCGGGCAGGAGGGGGTCAAGCGGGCGGTTTTCGCTTGTCGTTCCTCGCAAGGCTGGATCAAATAACAGCTATGCAGCGCCGCAAAGTCACGTTCAAGCTCGACCCCAATGCCGCGCAGCTGGCACGGCGTGAAGCCTGGACGCGGCTGCACTGCGAGCTGTACAACGCAGCGCTCGAAGAGCGCATCGACGCCTGGCGCAAGGCCGGCAAGTCGATCTCCTATTACGAGCAGCAAAACGCGCTGCCGCAGATCAAGGCGGATTGGCCCGAGTTCGTGGAGCTTGGCAGCCACGCCTTGCAACAGACGCTGCGGCGTCTGGACCTGGCCTTCCAGGCGTTCTTTCGCCGGGTCAAAGCGGGGCAGACGCCCGGATTCCCACGGTTCAAATCCGCGAAGCGGTTCTCGGGCTTTGCCTATCCTGATCCCGCGGGCTGGAAACTCATGCAGCACGGCGGCCGTGGTGCGACGCTGCGTATCGGCAGCGGCGAGGCCGCCCTGTCCATCCGGGCACGTGGCCGTCACCGCTTCGGGCCGGATGCCAAGCCCAACGACATCACGCTCACACGCCGCAACGGCCAGTGGCTCGTGTCGGTGACGCTGCGCGTGCCGGACGCGGCCTGTGCACGCCGGCGCACCGCCGACCTTCGACGCGGCGTGGACTTCGGCGTCACCGACTGGGCCACGTTCGACGATGGACAGACCCTCGCCAACCCGCGCTGGCTGCGCGAGGAACTGCCTCACCTCGCGGCATTGCAGCGCGAACGCGCCAGAAGGCGCAAAGGATCGCTGCGCTTCAAGCGTCTGGGCCGGCGCATCGCCCGGCTGCACGAGCGCATCGGCAATGTGCGCCGGGACTTCGTGCACAAGGAAACGACCAGGATGGTGCAGCAATGCGCAGTGCTGGCAACGGAGCAATTGGCCCCGAAGACCATGAGCCGCAGTGCGAAAGGCACGGTGGAAGCACCGGGCCGCCGCGTGCGGCAGAAGGCCGGACTCAACCGAGAAATGCTCTCGGCAGCGTTCGGCATGGCGCATCAGATGCTCGCGTACAAAGCGGAAGAAGCTGGCACGCGACTGCACCTGAGTAACACGCGCCAACTCAAACCGTCGCAGCGCTGCTCAGCGTGTTGGGAGATCGTGCCCAAGACGTCGGCGCAGCGTGTGCATGGATGCCCGCATTGCGGTCACGTCATGCCGCGCGATCAGAACAGCGCGTTGGTGGTGCTCATCGACGCAAACACGCCTGGGACGGGAGTGGCGGCGAGACCCAAACCTCTGCCACGGCAACGTGGCAAGTCCAAGTCTGTGACCCGCGAAACCCCCGCTACAACGCCATGCGTTTAGCGGCGGGAGAGTTCATTGTCCGCCAATAAGCAGGCAAGCCGAAGTGAGGTCGTTATGTGTCCGGCTTCCCAGTCGCCGTCATGGGCAGTGCGCGAAGGTCGCGGACCTCAACCACCCCTGGCAGGGGTGCCTGTGGCTCGGCTTCGTTGGCCCATGAAGGCAACCGCCGTGCGGAGAAGTGAGCCGAACCAGACGCAGAGGCGTGATTGGGATGCGCATCGCAGATGGCGAGGCTCGATGGCTGCGTGCGTAGCAAGGGCGGATCGTCTGGTCTGCCCCATGAGGTGACGAATCACGCATCGACAACCGTTTATGCGCGGCCGCAGCGCGATTTGCGTGCGCTTGAAATAATGCGGGCATGCGATCCCACCACACATTGAATTTCAACACCCTCGTCTTGCTCATCCTGCCACCGTTTTTCTGGGCGGGAAACGCTGTTGTCGGTCGATTGATGGTGGGACAAATCCCGCCGCTTGCGCTTAGCTTTTACCGCTGGTTTTTTGCGTTGATCGTGGCTCTGCTCTTTACTGCCATGCCGCTGTGGCGCAGCCGCACGATTTTGCGACGGCAATGGGTTGCATTGGCAAGGATGGGTTTTCTTGGTGTGGCCTGCTACAACTCGTTGCAGTATGTTGCCCTGCATACCAGCACGCCGCTCAATGTGTCATTGATCACGTCCGCAGCTCCCGTGTTTATTTTGCTCATTGGCGCTTTGTTCTACCGAGAGCCGATTGGAGCCGAATCGTGGTGGGGTGCTGCACTTTCGATCGCGGGGGTCGGCGTGGTGGTTACGAAAGGGCATCTGGCGCATTTGCTGCAACTGCATTTGGCAGCCGGCGACATCATCATGCTGGTCGCCGTGTTCTTGTGGGGCTTTTACACATGGGAACTGCGCCGCCGTCCGCTGGGTTTATCGCCATTCGTGTCATTGACCGCGCAGATGGCTTGGGGCACGCTATTCATTGCGCCGTTTGCGGCGTTCGAACATTGGGGGTTGGGGGAGAGCACGCAGTGGGGGCTGTCAGTGGCTCTGGCGATTGCCTACGTGGCAGTTCTGGCCTCGCTCTTGGCCTACGTATGCTGGGGCACGGCGGTGGCGCGCACAGGAGCACAGATTCCAGCGTATTTCGGCAATCTGGCCCCGATTTTTGCAGCGTTTCTGTCCTACGTGTTCCTGCATGAAGGCATTGCGCTTTATCACCTATTCGGCGCAGCACTGATCTTTGCTGGCATTCACGTGGCGTTGCGAGCGCGACCGCGAGTGTCGCTGGCACGCTGACGAGCATGGCAAGGCGGATCTGTGTGTTGAGGCCATTCGTCCGTTTCGTCCGAAGACGGTAGATATCTCTGGCCGTTTCCTGCAGACGGCACCGCGCGCAGGGCCGCAAAAATAGCAGGGGATCGTCTGCGCCGAGTCTCGCATCGTGTCGCGGGCGCTGCCTTGGCCGATGCGATTCCTCGCCCTTCTTGCGACGCCAGCGACCCTGAGACAGGTGCATTTCACCAGAGTCTGGATGGTGGGAAGGCGCAGTTGATCAGATTTGGAATCTCCGCTTGCGCCGCAATGCGCGGCGATGATCAGCGTGTCAAGGGTCAATCACCGCTGCGCAGACATCTGTGGGGGCCGCGGCGACGTGGCCGACGACTGGAATCATCTTGATGCCCGCCGATGCTACGCGGCATGGGGCCGCCATCACACCGCAGCCTGACAAAGCGGCAGTAGCGATCAGCACGGCAATCGTCATTTTGACATTGGGGGTATACGCCATGGTCAGATTCGTTTCGAGGTTTGGTGCCTGTGCGTGGCAGATCGCTCATGTCTGCGACGCGGCCAGAGCGGCGTTGCCGAGTTCGATCACCGCCAAGGCGTAGAGCGCGGAGTGGTTGTAACGAGTCACAACGTAGAAGTTATCGGTTCCCAAAATGTAGTCAGGTTCGCCGTCCGCATTAGGTAACTGCACCACGGAGAGCTTGCCCGCATAGTCCAGAGCGTGGGGTGGAAGGGGCAGGCCTTCGGCCTGTAATTGCCGCGCGCTGAAGCTAGGAATGATGTCAGGCTCGAGAAGCCGTTCCAGTGTGCCGGGCTCAATGGAGTGCGGTACGACGAGCGGAAAATGCGTGGGTTCGTCCCGCTGCCAGCCGTGTCCCGCAAGAAAGTTGCCCACGCTGCCAATTGCGTCGGCGGGGTTATCGATGATGTCAATCTTGCTGCCGCCATCAAAATTCAGCGCATAGCGAAGGATATTTCCCGGCATGAACTGCGGCATGCCAATGGCGCCCGCATACGACCCCTTCACCTCGGCGGCGTCAAAGTCATTCTGGTGGCACCACAGGAGATAGTCGCCGAGCTGCGCGCTGAAATAGTCACTGCGGTCTGTGGGAGCCGTGGTCGGAAAGTCCAGTGACAGCGTCGCTAGAGCGTCCAGGACGCGAAAATTGCCCATGGTGCGACCGTAGATCGTTTCAACCCCAAGGATCCCGGTGACGATGGCCGGGGGCACACCGAAGCGGTTTTCAGCCTTTCGTAGCCACACGCTGAATTCCTGAATGAAGTCTGACCCGGCACGAATGCGCATGGCGTTAACAAAGTGGCTGCGGTACACGGCCCAGTTCTTCTGCTGTGGCTTGCCGGGGATGATGAGGCGTACGACTTCTGGCTGGAATCGTGCCCGGCCAAGTTGGCTGACGATCCACTTTCTGTCCAACTCGGTTTGTTGCGCCAACCGTGCGGCCAGCTGTGGCACGCGCGGCGAATCGGCATAGCTCGGCGCCGACGCAATGTCGGCTTCACTCGCAGGAGAATCAGAGGCCTGCGCAAACGCCATCCTCGGAAGCCAAGTGGCAGTCAGGAGTGCCAAGGCGCAGCGCAGCGCATGACGGCGCTGGAGGCGGGGTGAGGTAGGGGATTGAGATCGATCCATGACGTCGGGAGCCAGACGTGTCAGTGTAATCAGCCACCATCGGCGTTTGGCACCCCCCTCAGATGGCAAAGGCCGTCGCACGCTTTGTCGGGGTGCGACCCCGAAGCGAACTTCTTGGCGAACTCAGGGCAATGCCCAAGCTGGCAGATCGATCGCACCGACTTGGCGACTCGAACGATAGACTCGCCGGGGAAGGGGTGGAAATTTTTCGTTGATTTCGTCTTCCGCCGCTCTCAGCGCCGACTCGCTGCCTCGATCTGCTCCAGTGTTTTCCGGTACAGATCGGGGTGCGGCTTGCCGATCCGGATAGCTTCGGCGATGGTGCCATGAGCGGCCGGAAAATCCCCTGCTGCGAGCAGGGCTTGGGCGAGATTGTTCAGTGGGTCGCCATCATCGGGATGGGCGCGGGAGGCTTGGGCGAAATACACGGCGGCCTTGGCATAGTCCTTTTGGGCATAGGCCAGATTGCCCAACCCCATCATTGCAATCCATGCTTTGGGCCAGCGATCAAGTGCGGCGTGATAGGCCTCGCGTGCTGCCTCGGGTGCCACGCCCTCCAGCGTTGACGCGGCGTTGAGATAATCGAATTCAGTCACATTGGCCGGGAACTGTCCGGGCCGAAGAACAACGAAGGCCCAGCGCCCCCCTGGTGCCCACGACCGATCGA
>JAGWOZ010000012.1 GCA_028870715.1 Betaproteobacteria bacterium
CGCCGCGGCGCAAGCGCTGCAGAGATCCGTTGGAGCGATCCAGGTCAGATGATCCCGCCGTTGATGGATACGATTTGGCCACTGATATACGCGGCATGGTCGGAGGCGAGAAAACCCACCAGGTCGGCCACCTCCTCGGGTCGGCCGGCGCGCTTCATCGGGACCATCCGAGCAATGGTCTCGGCGTCGAACGCGCTGGCGCTCATGGCCGTGGCGATGATGCCGGGGGCCACGGCGTTGACCGTGATGCCACGGCTCGCCACCTCGAGGGCGAGCGACTTGGTGGCCGCGTGCAGCGCGCCTTTCGCTGCGGCATAGTTGACTTGGCCACGGTTGCCGGTGATGGCAGCCACCGAGGTGATGTTCAGGATGCGGCCCCAGCGGGTACGGATCATGGGGAGCATGAGGGGCTGCGTGACATGGAAAAAGCCGTTGAGGCTGACATCAATCACATGCTGCCATTGCGCAGCGCTCATGCCTGGAAATACGGCATCGTCGTGCACTCCAGCGTTATTCACCAGCACCTGAATGGGGCCGTGCGCAAGAACATCGGCAATGGCGGCGGCCGTGGCGTCGGGATCGGTGATGTCAAAACACACGGCCTGCGCGCTGAAACCTTGCTCACGCAGCGTGGCAGCGAAGGCGTCGGCGCGGTCGATGCCGCGGTTGGCATGCACGATGACGTGGCAGCCGTCAGCAGCCAAGCGTCGGCAGATGGCGGCGCCGATCTCTCCGCTGCCGCCCGTGACCAGGGCGCGGCGGGAATGGGCGAACACGGGTTTGCTCATGGCGTGGTCCGGGCGTCGGGGATGGATGCTGTCAGGCCAGGTCCCGGAATGTTGGATGCATGCACATCGAGGATCACCGTGGCTTGGCCTTCGATCAGCACGCGTTCTTCCGCGCGTAATTCGAACGTATAGCGCAGCAGGTTGGCATCGGCCGCATGGCAAGTCGCAAGCACCAGGAGTTCCGTGGCAACGGTGTCGAGCCGCGCCACATGCCAGCGCACGTCACGCGCACTAATCAGCATGCCTGGATGCGGTGCGGTAACCGGCCGACCGGACGCACGCAGCGCACCATGCACGGCCATGGCCTGGGCAGCGTATTCGATACCGCAGGCCGCGCCCAGTCGGCCGTATTGGCGCAGCGGGTTGGTGGGACTGCGGTGGCTTTGGGCGGTGCACAAAACATGCCCCGCATCCCATGCGCACACCCTATCGAGTAAGCACATCGTGCCCTGATGCGGAATGCGCCCAGCGATCCAGTCGTGGTCGAGCGCGTGGCCATGCAGAGTGGCAACGTTCAGCATGGCATGATCTCTGTAGCCAGCGTCTGCCCAGGCAAGTAGTCCAGGTGTACGGTCCCAGCAGCACGGTGGGCCAGCGCATGAAGAAGCGGCAGGACGCGCGCGGCGGGTATTGTCCGGCGCACGGCTTCGAGAAGCGGAAAGTCCAGCGTATTGGCAGCCGCGTCGCTGCACGGTGCCGCGGCATCGATGGCGATGCGGCCCAGACTTAGCGGACCCGGTTGCGGCGACAGGGCAAGCGCGACGCCCAGACTGTCCGGAATGGGCCGTACTGCAAGTAGTGGCTCGGGATAGTCCGTGTCGTAGGCCAGCAGCAGGACCGGCGCCTGCGTCAATACCACCTGGGCGAGCGCCTCCAGCAGGCCGGCAGAAAAACAGCCGTCATAGGCGCACAGCACGGTCGAAGGCGCCATGGCGCCCGTGGCGATGCCCCAGTAGCCGGATGCGGCGTTGTGTACCGAGTTGTGAAAGCGCGTGGGGGAGATCAGCCGATCGTTCGACGCAAGCGCTGCACAAACGGCATGGCAATTGTGACTGTCACCGCCGGAGGAGGTGAACACCGTGGCAAGTTGTGCCGGATCCATCCCGGCCGCCTGTGCTGCCTCAAGCCCGACGGCCAAGGCAAGCTTGACCACGGTTGCCGCGCGTCGTCGTTCCGCCGCGTGCAAGGTTTGCGGCACGGGAAGCAGCGTCCTTTGCGGGGTGTAGTTGGCTTGCCCGCGTAGCACGGAGCTCGTCTGTCGCCAGCCCGCAAGGCCAGGCCCGAGAAGCCCAACGCCGTCAACCCATGCTTCAAGCCGGGCGGCGGGTGTCGTGGCGTGGTTCATTGCAGTTGCCTCGCGTTTTGCAGGTTCCCTTGCAGAAGGTGGCCGTCCTCTGCCGAGCAGATGTATCGAAGGCTTGCGCTCCATTCCGTGAGAGGGTTCCACGCCTTTTCCCAGCAGTGCGGGGGGCTCATGCCGGTTCCCCCACGCCGAACACCAGGCAGCAATTGGTGCCGCCGAAACCGAAGGAGTTGCTGAGCACCCGGCGCGGTGCCAGAGCGCGGGTTTGCAGCAGGTAATTGAGCGGGCCGGCGGCCGCCGTGATAGCCGGATCCAGGGCCTGCGTACCGGCGCTCCCAGGCATGAAGCCATCGCGCAGGGCAAGTGCGCAGAACACGGCCTCGACCGCGCCAGCGGCGCCTAAGGTATGGCCAGTGGCGCCCTTGGTTGAGCTACACGGCGTCTCAGCGCCAAACACCGCAGCAACGGCGCGGCCCTCGGCTAAGTCATTGCTCGCTGTCGCAGTGCCATGCAAGTTGATGTAGTCGATATCGCGGGGATTCAGGTGCGCCTGGGTAAGCGCCTGCTGCATTGCCATGCGCGCGCCCGTCCCGTCCGGATGGGGCGACGACATGTGGTGGGCATCGCTGGATTCGCCCGCGCCGAGGAGCCATACGGTGTTGGGAGCAACGGGATGTGCGACGCGCTCCAGCAGTGCGAAGGCGGCCGCTTCGCCGATGGACAAGCCATTGCGTTGCGCGTCAAACGGACGGCAGGAATCGCTGGACATCAGTTGAAGTGAGTTAAAGCCATAGAGCGTGGTCAAACACAGACTGTCGACACCGCCGACGACAGCGGCATCGATGACGCCACAAGCCAGCAGGCGCTGGGCCGTGGCAAAGACCTTCGCGCTGGACGAGCAGGCCGACGAAATCGTGTAGGCGGGCCCACTCAGGCCGAGTCGAGCGCGCACATAGGCAGTGACCGAATAGGGATTGTGCGTCTGGGAATACCTGAAGGAGCAGGGTAAGGCGCCTGTGGTATCGCGTTCACGGTAGGCCAGTTCGGTCTGCAGAATTCCAGACGTGCTCGTACCGATAAAGACCCCCACGCGGTGCGGACCCACGCGTGCAGCGGCTTGCCGCACGGCTGCGGCGAATCCGTCTTGATACAGGCCGAGTTCGGCCAAGCGGTTATTGCGGCAATCGTAATCTTGCAGGGCCTGTGGCAGGCGCACTGCATCCACGTCGGGCACCGCACCGGTCCAGGCTGGCAGGTCAAACAGGTCGAAGCCTTCGGGGCGCAGCCCGCTGAGCGTGCCGCGCAAGGCGTCGAGCGTGGGCGCCAGCCCATGCCCTAAGCAGCTACTGACGGTGTAGCGCGTTAGCGCCATGGGCGGCAGTGTCGTGGTGGACATGGTGGTCAGACCTCTGCCCTTTCAGTCCAATGCCGCTGCGCAAGGCGCCCTTGCAAGATGGCCCAGGCGCCTTCGCTGCGCAGTCGCGTTGGCGGCGTGACCTGGGAGATCATGGAGCGCTGGCCGCCGAGCGGCCCTCGACTGGAGGGTTGGAGAACACGATTACTGCCGTGTGGCTGGCTGCCGAAGACCAGCTTGCCGGGATGCCTGCGCCAGCCGACGCGCCGAACCAAGCGAAAGCCAGTGCCATTGAACGCAGGTGTGGCGCCGGTCCGATAGGAGAGGGATCGATTTATGCTCATGAAAAGGCTTGACGCAAGGTGACGGGGCGCAGCCCAAGGCTCGCGATGGAGTCCAACAGGCCAGGCAGCACTTCGAAAATGACGGGCTGCCCCGATGCTGTGCGCGCGGCATGGCCATCGTGCAGCAGCACGATATCGCCCGCGCGCATGCCATGCCGCAGGCGATGCAGAACTCTCATTGGATCACGTTCGCGTGTATCGAAGCCGCGCCGCGTCCAGCTCGCCAGCTGCAGGCCGAGTTGGCTCAGAACCCGGTCGAGGAAGGGGTTGCGCAGCCCTGCTGGAGCGCGGAAGAAGGTCGGTGCCTGTCCAGTGATGCCAGTCAGCGTGGCCTGAGCGACCTGCAATTCGCGGAGGAAGCGGCGCGGACCGGACAACGAGAAGCTGTGGCGGTGGCTGTGACTGTGATTTTCCACGGCGTGGCCGCGCCGCACGATGTCACGGCACAGGTCCGGGTAGGCACTGGCTCGCTCCCCGATGCAAAAGAAGGTGGCCTTGGCGTTGTGCGCATCAAGGACGTCAAGCACGCCTGGCGTTACGAGCGGGTCGGGCCCGTCATCGATGGTCAGCGCGATTTCGCCGCGCGCCACGGCTGTGTCGGGCAGACGTGTGTGGTTGGCGCCGAGAAGTTTGCTGCGTGGCCACAGGCCGGCGCCCGCGAGCACCAGATGGTTGAGCGCCAGGATACTCAGCCCCCAGGGCCATAGGCTGGTCTGAAGGGCCACGGCGCCAAGCACAAGCGGGTGCAAGATTAGCGAGCCAGCGACAAGCGGCGCGGGCCGCCAGCCGGCGCCGGTCGCCGGCTGAGGTGCGGGGCTGGACACTGGCATGCGGGTTTGCTCTTAGACGGCAGCAGGCGGCCGCGTCGTGGTGGACGGTGAGGCCGACAGTATGGCCGAAAACACCAGGGCCAGCAGCACGCCGGGGCCTACCGTCATCCCCAGGGCTTGCAGAACAGGCACGCCGGACAAGGCCAACGGCCCGAAGCCGAGCACAGTGGTGAGATTGGCAACCAATAGCGAGGCCAGCGTGCGTGGCGCAATGCCGCCACGCTGCGCGCCCTGATCGAAAAACAGCGCGTAGTTCGAGCCGACTGCGACGATGAGCATGAGGCCGATGAGGTGCAGCAAAGTCAGTTGCTGTCCACCCAGCAGCAGCCCGGCGCCGACCACAAGTACCGCGCTCAGAAGGGGAGCAAGCACCCGTAGCGTGCGAGGTGCGGAGCGCAGGCTGACCACGAGCAGTGCAGCAATGCACGCCAGGCTCGTCAGCGATAGCCAGGCTGCAGTGTGCAGGTAGTTGTCATAGAGGCTGTTGCTGAGCTGGCCAAGGTTGATGTAACTGGCTGGAGTGCCAGCCAATGCAGCTCGCACCTGCGCGCCATCGATGTTCCGGTTTGCCTGCGCATGCAGCGGCAGCACGGCCAGCCAGCGTCCATCCGTCTGGCGAAGCAGCATGCCATCGAGGGCCAGCGCAAAGGAGGTATGCGCCAGCTGCCCACGCGCGAGCAGGCCCTGCGAGCGCGCAGCCTGCACATCGTGCACAAATGGTGCGAACAATCGGGCGCTCACCGGCAGTCCGATGATCGCTTGCTCCAGCCGACGCTGCAGAACGGCCGCATCGGGCAGCGCTGCGAGACGGCGGCGTTGGGTGGCGGCACTCGGAAGGTACCGGTCTGGGCTATCGAAGCCGGTGATGACGCCGCGCGACACCAGACTTTGCAAGCGGGGGCGCAGTGCCTCGGCCGCAGTCAACGCAGCGTCTGAACTGGTCCCTTGGACGACCACCAGGTTGCCCGAATCGGGCGCGCCGAGCTGACGGCGCAGCTGAGCATCCAGCTTCAGTGCCTCAGGGGTCACGGGGCTGAGTGCGGCGAGTCGCGTATTCCACAGGGCATCGCGTTGCGAAATGAGCACGCCAAAGGCAATCACCACGGTGATGCCAAGCAACCAGCGCAGGCGCCGCAGCCCTGGCAGCCGCGCTGTCAAGTACGCGCCAAAGGGCGCAAGGTCGCGCATCGACAGGCGTGCCGGCATCAATTGCGGCAGCACAAAGCGCGTGACGAGTGCTGCCACGAGCAGACCGGCGATGGAATACAGGCCAAGCTGGGCCAAGCCGGGGAAGCCCGACATCAGCAGGGTGGCAAAGCCAAACACCGAAGTCAGCATGCCCAAACGGACGGTTGGCCAGAAGCTCTGAAGCCAGAGGGTGCGATCGGTGACGGAGGGCTGAGTGGACTGCACAAAGAGGTAGATCGCGTAGTCCACCGCCTCGCCCATGAGCGTTGTGCCAAAGCCCAGGGTCACGCCTTGCACCGCGCCGAAGCCAAGGCTGACGGCGGCGATGCCGGCCAGCACCCCCGACAGCACCGGGAGCAGACCCAATGCCAAGACCGTCGGCGAGCGATAGACGAGCAGCAACAAGCCGACGATGAGCACGGCGCCGAGGAGCGAAACGCGCTCCACCGCGCGCTTGATCAGCGCTCGCGACTGCACAGCGAATACGCCCGGGCCGCTCATCACCAGCGTGGTCTGGCGCGCGTCTGCACCGCCCTGGCGCTGGGCCATGGCGAAGGCGTCGCGGATGGTCGCCATGGCCTGTTGCATGGCGTCGGTGTCGGTGCCTTGCGCCCGGGTTTGCACCAGAAGCAAGGCGCGCGGCGCCCCGGCGGCGGCCCATACGCCGTTGTCTCGCTCAGGTCCCTGGCCCGGCGAAAGACGTTGCACGAGGTCCAGCAGCGCGCCGGTGGGGTCGGTGGGGAGAAGCGCCTTGAGGCCTTGCCCCATGGGCGAGGCGAGGCGATCGATACTATTGGTAATGCCGCGGTGCAACCCCAGGACGCTGAACTGAGACGCAGTATTGGGCGACAGCACGTAACGGTAGTGGAACAGCAATTGCTCATCGCGTTGTGCGTTCAGGGGTTGGCCGTTCTCCACGGCGACGAAGGCTCGATCCGCGCGCAGGCGTGCAGCCATCGACTTCGACAGATCGGCGCGCGTCGCGGCGTCAGCACCGTCAATGCCAATGAGGATGAGCCGCGAGACCAGGCCCCGGCGTAGCTGGTCCACCAGGAAGCGTTCCTGGGCCGTGGGCGCCTGCGGCAGGAACGCCGACATGTCCGCCGTGAATCGACTCTTGACGATGACGACCGCGCAGGCCAGCAGCACGGCCAGCCAAAGCAGCACGGGGACAGCCGCGCGCCGGTTCATGGCGAAGCGACAGGGTGGATGTGCATGACGGAGCGGTCGCCGTCGGCCTGCTCCACGGTGATCGTTTGCACGACGCCTTCAATCCCGCTGATGCGGATGTCACTGATGTGCTCATGCGCCTTGACGTCGCGCGGAACCAGGGTGAGGGTCCATTGCGCGGCCGGGCCATCCAGGGTCAGGTCGTAGTGGCGTTGCAGGAAGTCAAGGTCGCCATTGAGTGTGGCGCGGATGCCGTCGATGAGCGTGGCGACGTCGGGATGTTCACGCAAGTCGAACTGCTGCGAATGTCCGCTTGCTTCCATCGTGAGCTGATTGCCCATCAGGGTCAAGGTCTGCCGCCTGGGCTTGAGCGTGCGCATCTGCAGGAAATCCGGTGCCGCGAATCGCAATTCGCCAGATGACTCGATGGGCTTGTTCAGCATCGCAAGGGTCTTGGTTTCCGTGAAATCGGCGCGGCCACCGTGATGCTGGACCAGTGCGTGCATCAGCGTCTGCAGATTCCATCCGGCGGCCAGTCCACCACTCGCCCACAACAATGCCGCGGCAACCAGGCAGGCGCGCAGGCAAAGGCTAAGAAGAAAAGGCAGCTTCATGGCGTTTCGGGTTCTGCGGGGGGCGCTGACGGTTGCGCACTGCGGCTCCAGAAGTCGAAAAAATTGAACCAGTTATCGGGCTCGCGCTCGCAATGGGCCTGGAGGCGTTGTACATACGTCGCAAGCGCTGCGCTCTCGGCCTCGCTGCGAGCTCGCCGGTCTGTGTCGGAGAAGTCGGCTAAGCATTCGAAATACACGTCATAGCGATTCCCGCCACCGTAGACGCCAAGAGCCATGACGACAGGTTTGCGCAGAAGAGCGGCGATGCGCCAGGGGCCAGCAGGCCAGCGTGCGGGCTCGCCGAAGAAGGGTACGCACACGGTTTCGTCGTCGTGCAGCGAGCGGTCGGCCAGTATGCCGATGATTGCACCGTCATCGAGTGCATCGCGCAGGCGAAGCATCGACTCGGGTTGGCCGAGCGCAATGACGTCATGCTCGGACAGGGGATTAATCGCCTTGAGCGCGGCATTGATCTTGCGCGCGTTGCCCTCGTACATCAGCATGCACACACGCAGGCCCGGGCGCTGGTGTGAAATGGCACGCAGGACCTCAAAACTGCCGAAATGAGCCCCGACCATGAACACGCCTTCACCACGGTTCAATGCCGCGTCAATGACCTCCTGCCCGTGGACACGGATGCTCAGGAGGTCGAAACGACCGTTGAGCAGATAGACCCTGTCGTGAATGGTCGAGGCGAAGCTGAAGAACTGGCGAAAGCTGTCGCTGATGCTGGGTGCACGCCCGAGCGCACGCGCCAGGTATTGGCGCGAAGCGCGTCTCGCCGCGGGGGCGAACACCAGGAAGTACGCGGCGATGCCAGACAGAACGACACGTGCCGCGCGTCGCCCCAATCGCAGGGAAATCCATGTCATGATGCGCAGCATCAGCATATTGCTGCGTTCGGCGTTCCGTACCCATTGAGCCTGCCGGCTGGGCGCGGAAACGGGGGATGGCCCTGGCGCGGCACCAGTTCGTTTCCCCGAGGGTGGAGGTAAGCGCGTGCTCATCGAACGCATCCATCGGCCACGCGCAGGCGCCCGCGGGCAACCACGCGCGTGCTGGCGTGCAGGCTGAATGTCACGAGCCCCGAACCCGTGGTGTCTTGACGCAGGTCCAGCGCCTCGCCGGGCAAGACGGGCGAGAAAAACTTCACCGATGCAACGTGCCACGCGCTTTCGTCAAGGCCGCAGCGTAGGCACACGGCGTGCACGACACTGTCGAGCAGCATCGCTCCCGGTGTGATGGGACTGCCGGGAAAGTGCCCCGCATAAACAGGGTGCTCGGCAGGCGGAGCCGTCAGCAATTCAGTCGGCATGGTTGTCATCGTCGATGAGGTGTCGTGCCGATGCACGTGTGGCCAACGCGGACAAAGCGTCGCGAGGGAGTTTGCCCGTTGCATTGCGCGGCAAGGTGTCGACAAAGACCAGCGGTCGTGGCATGAATGCCGGGTCAAGGCGTTCACGCAGTGCCTCGCGCACGACGGCGCGATCAATCGCGGGAGCGACGACGAAGGCCATCAGTCGGGCCACGGACACGTCAGCGCCAGCATCGGGCATGAAGAACGCGCCGTCTTGCACGCCGGGGATGCTCGTGAGTTGATGGTTGAGGTGAGCCAGAGAGCTGCGTTTGCCGGCGATGTTGATCATGTCGGCGCCGCGTCCGTGCAAGAAAAAGCGGCGGTCGTCGACGATTTCAATGATGTCGTGCAGCACCTGGGCTTGGGCAAGATGTCCGCCCGTGACTCGGACTTGCCCATGCGGTTCTGGCTCCAGGCGCACTCCGGGAAAAAGCTCCCAGACATCTGTGCGCGCTGTGCGGCGGGTGGCGATCTGACCGGTTTCGGTCGAGCCGTAGATCTCCACAAGAGGGGCGTTCAGGCGGCCCTCGGCCTCTTGCGCCAGATCCCGTGGCAGCGGGGCTGTAGCCGACAAAACCAAGTTCAAGGGGGGAATGCGGACGTGGGTAGCAAGCAGTGCGCGCAAGTGCACGGGCGAAGTGACCAGCATTCGCGGAGCGCGGATGCGCGTTAGCGCGGCGGCAACGTCGGCTGGATAGAACGGCTGCTCGGCGCTCATCGCCACGCAACCATGCAGCGCAATGAGCGCTGTCGACTCGAATCCGTACATGTGCTGAGGGGGAACCGTGCCCACCAGAGCATGGGCGCGGCCGTCGCGAAGGCCAAGGCGCAAGGCGCCGGCCTGCACGCACTCAGCAAGCGATCCCCAGGTCTTTGGATGGGGCACCGGGGCTGCGGTGGATCCGGAGGTGAAGACCTGCGCGACCACACGGGCGGCTTCGATGTGCGGCATGTTCACCATGGCAGTCGCGTCGCAACCGACGTTGCGATCGGCATACTCGACACGCGGCAGTTGGATGCCGTCGTCATGGTCGCTCAGACAGAACGCATCAGGGGCCAGGTTGCGCAGTTGACAGATCGACTCGGGCGTGCGTGTTGACGGCAGAAGGCTGATCTTTCCGGTGATGACCGAGGCGCCGAACCCCACCAGAAAGCGGTAGCGGTCTTTGCAGACGTTGAGGACGTGGCCGCTCGCCGGGAGGCGGCTTGCAAGGGATTGCACGTCAAGCAGGAAGTCGCGCACCGTCACGGCATGGCCATCGCGCCAAGCCAGTGTGTCGTCGGTGGACAGCCAG
Organism: Betaproteobacteria bacterium; assembly: GCA_028870715.1. GTDB lineage: Bacteria > Pseudomonadota > Gammaproteobacteria > Burkholderiales > Burkholderiaceae_C > Thiomonas_A. The sequence continues at coordinate 10,244 of JAGWOZ010000012.1, forward strand.
GAGACGAGCGGCAGTTGCATCAGCATCGAAGATGGGGCACACAAGGGCTTGCGACACTTGGGTGCGTGGGTGGGAAAACGCAGGTCAGCGCGTCTGCGAGCCGATGGCTGGCTGTAACGGAACGGCTGTGGCACTGCCACGTCTGCGATAGCGCATAAAGGCCGCCACGGCTTGCAAGGGGCCGGTGCGCTCGTGCGCGGGGAGCACCAGAACCCGCACGGCGTACTCGCCAACGAACATGATGGCCACAAGCGGCGCAACCAGCACGTCGGCGAACAAGGACCATACCGCTGGCGCGGCCACGAGAAACAAGGCGGTCGACACCAAAGCCATGACGGCAAAAAAGACAGTCCAGGCCCATGTCAGACCCCGTGTGTAGCGCGATGTGCGTGCGGAAATATGGCCATCGTGCGCCAAGAGCGCAAATTGCGTGATCAGGGCCACACGGCCACGCCGCAGGCTGCTGCCAAAGAGGAGGGCAAGCAGGGTCATCGGTCCGATGTTTTGGACCAGATAGCCCCAACGATAGTGTTGCAGGAGTACATCGCGGGCAAACCACAGGACCAGCGCCGCAAGTACCACGACGGCAAGGGCACGGATGCGATGCAGCGACTTCCAGGCCATCCACACGCCGCCCAACAACAAGGGCGCGTAAGCGAGTCCAGCACCTAGCAGGGTGGGGTGGGCCGACCGGGCGCAGACGTAGCTTGCCGCCGCATAGGTCACGCTTGCTGCGGCGACAAAGGCGCCTTGCATGACAGCGCGCCAGCGCATGTCAATGTGTCCGGTGGGCGGCCACGTAATTGGCCAAGCTGCGCAGGGAACGAAAGATCTGCTGGTTGTTCGCGTCGTCGGCGCGGAGTTGCACGCCAAAATTCTTGGACACGACCAAGGCAAGCTCGAGAATGTCGATCGAATCCAGCCCCAGGCCATCGCCATACAGCGGTGCATCAGGGTCGATCTCAGTGGGGGCTACCTCGAGGTTGAGTGATTCGATAATCAAGCCCGCCAAATCGCGGAGAAGCGCAGGTTCGGTGGTTAATGCAGGTATTTGTGGCACGGACATGGCGCCGAAAAGTCGTGGAAAGGATGCAGAATGAGCCCCGCGATGATAAAGGAACCACCCGGTTCCACCATTTCAGCCTGGGACCGCAGCGCGGCTTGGCTCAAGGCGCCAAGCCTTTCGAGTCCCTGCCGCGCATGTGTCAAATTCGTCGAAGCGGGCGCGAGCTTCACTCCGGGATTTGGCCGAGTGAACGTCACCCGGTCTGTTCAACGCTCGTCGTCATCGTCGTGACGGCGATGCCAGGCGCGGCGGTAACCCCAATAGGGGCGCGTGTCGCGCATATAGCCCCCATAGGTGACATAGCCGGGGTTATAGATGACCCGCGGCGGAGCATAGACCACCGGAGGCGGAGCGTAGACCACGGGGGGCGGTGCCACGTAGATCGGGGGTGGCGCCACTGGGTAGACGTTGCCAAAATTGGCCGCCACTCCGGGCGTGCCCACGCCCAGCGACCAATAGACACCATCCGCGTGGGCGGAAGGCGCCAGCGCGGCAGATGCCGACAGGGCCGAGGCCAGCAAGAATGTGCGGATCATGAGGTTTCTCCAAATGAGACTGCATACATGGCGTCCATAACGGGATCGAGATGGGCGGAGCCGACAGTCGTCGCCACGCATTTGTGACTAAATGAAACATCATGCGGAGATTTCAAAGGTCTTGGTCCAGGAGCTCAACGCATTCGCAAGAGCGTCGAGTCGGGTGAAAGAGGCGCAAATTATCATTGAGACAGCTGGTCCAGGGCCTGCGCAAGCGGTGGTCGAGTGCGACCGTGGTCACACATGCGCAACAGTCGAGACCAGCGGCGTTGCGTGGCGCGCCTTTGAGGACTTGGCACGGATGCAAACCGGCGCTACCAGGGTCGGTTCGCTTGCGCCTGATGGCTGCACCATGGGACAGATGGCGTGCTCCATGAGCCGCCGATAAAACACGGGATGAGGAATCGTCTATGCCGTTGTCGAACTCGAGCGCGCTCCCAGCGACCCCCGGCGCAACAGAACTGATGTTGCGGACATTGAAGGTTCTCCGGTCTCATTTTTGGCTCAAGTCCGTCGGAACGTCGTCATTCATGCTGGTATTTTTTGTCGCCTACTTTTATTTGCTCAAACATCCGGACGGCCATGTGACGACGATGCCCCTCACGGCACTTGATCGCTGGATTGGGTTTCAGCCGTGGGCCTTGCCGATCTATTTGTCGCTGTGGGTTTATGTTTCGTTGCCGCCCGCCTTGATGGCGTCGCGAAGCGACATCATCGGTTTTGGCACGCGCATTGGCGCCTTGTGTCTGATTGGTCTGGCGGTGTTCTATGTCTGCCCGACCAAGGTTCCGCCCGTGTCCATTGACTTTGCGCGGCATCCGGATTTCTCAATCCTTAAGGGTGTCGACGCGGGCGGCAACGCCTGTCCGTCCCTGCATGTGGCCACGGCTGTATTCGCTGCATTTTGGCTGGATCGGATGGCCCCAGGGCTGGGCTTTGGCACCCGGATGCGTGGCATCAACGCGCTTTGGTGCGCAGCCATTGCCTACTCGACCATTGCGACAGGCCAGCACGTCGCTGTAGACGTGCTGGCCGGGGCCGCACTGGGCGCAACGATGGCTTTGCTCACCAGGCCGCGCCTTCTTCTTCGCCAATCCGCGGGAGATCTCAGCGAGCGTGTTAAGGCTGCGCCGTGATTGAGGCTGCAACCGCACAATCGGTGTGCTTTGGCATGCTGGTGGGCGACCTCTCCGCATACCAGGCATGCGGACACGCGGGGATGTCGTGCGAAATGCGTCGTAAGTAAGGATTACATCGCTCTGTGCATGTCAACGATTGGCGGGCAATCTACGGCATGTCGCAGCCGATGTTGCGTACGCGACGCGCCTGCAGGGTGTGTCCGGGGCCACGCGTTTGGCATCACCGATCCTTCTGCAGCGACGGCAGGCTTGCGCCGCGCGAATGCGTTTGATGGAGAATAGGGCGTTTTACACAGGCTGGGCAGGTGCTCGGCCTGCGTTTGGCCCCATTTCCCATGCAGCCCACGGATTCCAGCAGCCCCAAAGCATCCAACTTCCTACGCCAGATCATCGAGGCCGACTTGGCTAGCGGCCGTGATGCCGGCCGGCGCTTCGCCGGCACTCCCGGTGATGCGCAACAGCTCGCCGATGCCCCACTGGACACGGCGCGCATTCGCACGCGTTTTCCGCCGGAGCCAAACGGCTACCTGCACATTGGCCATGCCAAGAGCATTTGCCTGAATTTCGGGCTGGCACAGGACTATGGTGGCGTGTGCCATCTTCGCCTGGACGACACGAATCCCGAGAAGGAAGACGAGGAGTACGTGCAGGCCATACGCGACGCAGTGCGATGGCTAGGCTTTGATTGGGTGGTCGGCGGCGTCAACCATGAGTACTTTGCGAGCGATGACTTCGACTTCATGTATCGCGGCGCCTGCGCGCTGATCAAGGCGGGGTTGGCCTATGTGGACGAGCAGTCGCCTGAGGACATGCGTCGAAATCGTGGCACGCTTACCGAACCCGGCGTGAACAGCCCTTGGCGCGAGCGGCCGCCGAGCGAAAGCCTGGAACGCTTTGAGGCCATGCGTGCTGGCAAGCATGCCGAGGGCAGCATGGTGTTGCGCGCAAAGATCGATATGGCAGCGCCCAACATCAACTTGCGCGACCCGGCCATTTATCGCATCAAGTTCGCACACCACCATCGCACGGGCGACCGCTGGTGCATCTACCCGATGTACACCTATGCGCACCCGGTCGAGGATGCTTTGGAGCGCATCACCCACAGCATCTGCACCTTGGAGTTTGAGGACCAACGACCTTTCTACGACTGGGTTCTCGCCCAGCTTGCCAACCTTGGCCTGCTGGCCCGCCCCTTGCCGCACCAGCACGAATTCGCACGCCTGAATTTGACCTACGTTGTCACCAGCAAACGCAAGCTCGCTCAGTTGGTGAATGAGCGCTACGTCGACGGATGGGATGATCCGCGCTTACCGACAATTGCCGGGCTGCGACGGCGCGGCTATACGCCGGGTGCTCTTCGTCTTTTCGCCGAGCGCATCGGCGTGAGCAAATCCGATTCGTGGATTGATGACACGACCCTTGACGGGGCGCTGCGCGACGACCTCGATCCCCAGGCGCCGCGAGCCATGGCCGTGCTGGATCCCATCAAGCTTGTCCTGACCAACTGGGACGCCGTCATGGGCAGCGGGGTGCTCGATGACTGCCATGCGCCGGTGCACCCGCATCATCCCGAATGGGGTCAACGTCACTTCAAGCTTGGTCCTCAGGTATGGATCGAGCGCGGAGATTTCGAGAACATTCCACCGAAGGGTTTTTTCCGGCTGTTTCCTGGCAACCGGGTGCGCCTCAAGTACGGCCATGTCGTCGAATGCACCGGCGCGACCTTCGACGCGCATGGCCAAGTCACTGAAGTCCAGGCCACGCTGGTGCCCGACACGAAGAGCGGAACACCCGGGGCCAATGCGGTGAAAGTCAAAGGCGTGATTACCTGGGTGAGCGCAGCCGACGCTGCGCCAGCGCAGGTGCGCTTGTACGGCCGCCTGTTCACTCAGCCGCAGCCTGACGCTGGGGGGCGCGATTTTCTCTCTGTGCTCAATCCCGATAGTCTGCGCGTCGTTTCTGGGTGGGTCGAGCCGAGCGCGGCGCACGCGCCTTGTGGTACCAGCTTTCAGTTCGAACGGCATGGCTATTTCGTGACCGACCTTCGTGATCACGCGCCGGGTCGGGCTGTGTTTAACCGCACGACAACACTGCGCGACGGTCGCGCAGGCTGAGCGCGCAAGCTACGCCGATCTTCGCACTTGGCCATGGCCTGTCTCAGCCTCCGCATGCCTGGTGCGCAGCTCGCCGAGGGCTGTTCGTCGTTGGCGGCTGCCGCGGACTTGGCTAGCCAAGGCCTGTCCGAGCAGGGATTTTGCATAGCGCGGCCGGACGCGCTGGCGAAGTTGTGTGAAGTACCACCCGGTGCGTGTGCGGCAGCAGCGTCGTTTTGGGAGGCGTTGCCGCCTGACGGCTATTTAAAGGATGGCGGACATTACCGTAGCCGTCGCCACGGCAGTTTTATCCAACACCTGCATGCTGCGGCCGGCGCGTCGGACCTGGAACAGGTGCCGCAACGGGCCCATTACCAGCCCCCCACCTTCAACGCGCTGCACGGCGGTCTGGTCCGGTGGTACCCCCCATTGGATGGGCAACTCGTGGCCATGCCGTGCTTTCGCGGGCTGGTCGCGGGCTTGGGGCGAGTGTTCGCCGGGCAGCGACCCGTTCGACAGTGGTTTGTCGAGGTACACCAGTTCCGTATCGATACCCATGGCGGCGTCGGGCGCCCTACGCCGGAGGGGGCGCATCGCGACGGCGTGGATTTCGTGGGCGTCATCTTGGTGCAGCGTCAAGGGATTCGCGGGGGAGAAACTCGCGTGTTCGAACTCGATGGGCCGTACGGTGTGCGCTTTACGCTTGACCAACCCTGGAGTGCTCTGCTGATGGATGACACCCGCGTGATCCACGAAACGACACCCATCGTGCCGCTCGATGCAGCCGCCTCAGGCTGGCGCGATACCTTGGTTTTGACATACCGCGCCGCCGGCTTCATGGATCCGCCTGGTTAGGTTGCGCGCCACACCCATAAGCGGAACTTCTGGGGTTGGCCGGCGGCACGCTGCACTGGGGGCGCGCTGACTGCAAGGTGCCCGCCATCGCGGCATTGGCGCATTGCCTACGCGAATACGCTGGAACACGTTTGGCCGCGCAAGGCAATTGCGCCAGCGTTCTGGAACCGGCATTGCACTCGCAGGCCAGGCACCGCGCCCGGTGGAGCGCGGTTTTCGCATATGCACGGGTTCTGTGCCGGGTCTCAAGAGAGCGAGCGCGCGAAGCCGCCGAACCGATCACCATCTACGGCAGTTGAACGCGTAACAAGCGGGTCGTATCGTGCCGGGAAGGCTGAATTCAATTGGCTTTTGTGTGACGCCCGCCGGTAGCGTCAGGCAGGGGAAAGCTCGCACGGCTTATGCTTCGCTGCTATTGCCGGCAGCAGTCGGCGACAGCGACTTAGCCTTTGGAGCCCCCGCATGACCGCACGCATCCCCGCCACCCTGATCGCCGGCGACGGCATTGGTCCCGAAATCATGGCCGCCACGCTGACCGTGCTCGAGGCGCTGCAGGCGCCGTTTGACTGGGATGCCCAAGTCGCGGGTCTCGGTGGCGTGAACACGGCGGGCGATCCGCTGCCGCAAGCCACGCTGGACAGCATTCGCAAGACGCGTCTGGCGCTCAAAGGCCCCTTGGAAACACCTTCTGGCGGTGGATACCGATCGAGCAATGTGCGATTGCGCGAAGCGTTCAAGCTCTACGCGAACATGCGTCCGGCCAAGACCCTGATTCCGGGCGGCCGCTTCGACAACATTGACCTGATGGTCTTCCGCGAGAATGTGGAGGGTCTGTACATGGGCTATGAGCATTACATCCCCATCGACGACGACCCGCACGCAGTGGCCATCGCGACCGGCGTCAACACCCGGCAGGGGGCGCGGCATATTCTTGACTATGCGTTTCAAACCGCGATCAGCATGGGGCGCAAGAAGGTGACGGTGGTGCACAAGGCCAACATCATGAAGGCGCTCACGGGGATTTTCCTGGAAACCGCATACCAGTTGCACAAGGAGAAATATGCGGGGCAAATCGCCCTCGACGACGTCATTGTCGACGCATGTTGTATGAAACTTGTGATCAACCCCTGGCAGTTCGACACGTTGGTCACAACCAACCTGTTCGGGGACATACTGTCAGACCTCGCCGCCGGACTTGTCGGCGGCCTAGGCATGGCCCCCGGGGCCAATATCGGACAAGACGCCGCAATTTTCGAGGCCGTCCATGGCTCGGCACCCGACATAGCAGGCAAAGGCATTGCCAACCCGATTGCGCTGATGCTGGCCGGCGGCCTAATGCTCGACCACGTCCGCCTCCATGACAAGGCGCAACGCCTGCGCCAAGCAATCTCCGAGACGCTGAATGCGGACGGTGTGCGCACAGGCGACCTCGGCGGCAAGGCGAGTACCAAGGACTTTACCGATGCGGTCGTCGCACGGATCCGCCAAAGCTAAGTGTTGGGTGGTGATCCAAATCTACCACCGCAGATAGTAGGCTTTGCTCCCGGTGCGCACCTTAATTGTTCGCGTCTGGCCGTCATGCCGCCCCTCGATTGTGTAGGTGCCAGCGGGGACCTTGAGGTAGCACAGGGGCCCTTCGGCAGTGAATTGGGCCACAATCTGGTTGCCTTTTTTGATGGTGACCGGAACGTCGGCGAGATATGCCCCGCGTGGCCCCTTGACCATCCAAAAGCCAAGATTGAAGTTTGGCGCTTGGGCGAGGAGTTGTTGTCGTGAACCCTCGCCAACTCCCCCGCAAAGGTGCTGGATGGGGATGGGGCCTTGGGTATGGACTGGTTGTGCGGCCACGGCGAATAAAGGAAGAGCACCTGCTGTGGCGAGAACTGCAGCAGTTTTTAGCAATGCCTGTGTATAGGACATGATTGGCTCCTTCTGTCTGACAATCAATGGCAAGGCACTCGCGCGGGGCGGTTGCTCGTGCGCTGAGGCGCAAGTTTGCCCTGACCCGTGCGATTGGATCCGCTTGCTGCAGAGGTTGTTCCTCGCAAGGAAGCGGCAGGGATCTTTCGAGGGCGCTTTCGGTCTGCTAATGGGATCCGCGTAACCAGGCAAGCTGCTCCGCACAGGAACTCCTGGCGTGGCTTCGAACCGATAAGACCCTGGAACCCGGGAAACGGCGTGTCGGCGACCATGATGTCTAAAATCCTCTACATGAAAGACGATGGCCCTGAGGTCGGGCGGGACTGATGCGAACATGACTACGCCTGTCAATGACTACGTGCTGACCTTGTCTTGTACTGACACCAAAGGTATCGTCTATTCAGTGTCAGGGTTGCTGTACCAGGCTGGTTGCAACATCCTGGATTCACAACAGTTTGGCGATCCAGCGACGCGTCTTTTTTTCATGCGGGTGCATTTTGCCGCGCCGCCCCATTTGGACGGACCCGACAAATTGGACCTGCTCTTTGGCGACCTGCGTCAGCGCTTTGCAATGCACGCGGCAATCCACGCTGTGGCCCGCCGAGCGCGGGTGCTGATCGCCGTTAGCCGCCAAGCCCATTGCCTTAACGATCTGCTGTTTCGTTGGCGTGCCGGCCAACTGCCGATGGATGTTGTGGGTGTCGTCTCCAACCACACAGACTGTGCAGGATTGGCGGACCACTACGGCGTGCCTTTCCACCACGCAGCGCTACCGCCAAAGCCGGATAAAGCAGCAAAGCGCGCTCAGGAATTGCATATCGAAGCGCTGGTGCGCGAACAGCATGTCGATTTGTTGATCCTGGCGCGTTATATGCAAATCCTGAGCCCGGAATTTTGCGCAGCCTTCAATGGCTGCGCAATTAACATCCACCATTCATTCCTGCCGAGTTTCAAGGGGGCACGGCCCTATGCGCAGGCGCATGATCGCGGGGTCAAGCTCATTGGTGCCACGGCGCATTATGTGACAGCGGAACTGGACGAAGGCCCCATCATTGAGCAAGATGTGGTGCGGGTGGATCACAGCCAAAGCATTGAGGCCTTGACGGCCGCAGGGCAGGACGTGGAGAACCAGGTGCTGGCCCGCGCAGTGCGCTGGCATGTTGAACGGCGCATCCTGCTCAACGGACACAAGACCGTGGTGTTCCAATAAGCCAATAGGCGGATCGCAGCGCGATTGCGCATCTAGCCACCAACTGCAACAACCGGATCCCTTCATGCCACGTCCTTCCGCACCGCGTGCCAGTTTGCAAAGCTCTGCCGAGGCAGCCGAGGCAGCTTTTTACGAAGCCCTGCAGGCGGCGGACGTGGACGCGCTCATGCAGGTTTGGGCCGATGAGGACGATCTGGTCTGCGTTCATCCCGGCGGACCGCGAATCGTGGGGGCTGCAGCGATTCGCTCGAGTTTCGAGCAACTGCTTGCAGGGGGCGCGTTGCGCATTGTCCCGGAGCGCGTACTGCGCTCGGTTTCCTTGGGATGCGCAGTGCACAACGTGGTGGAACGGGTGGTGATGCAGAGTCAGCCCGGCGAGCAGCAGTTTGCATTCGTTTTGGCAACCAATGCCTACACCAAGACGCCTGACGGGTGGCGTATGGTGCTGCACCATGCAAGTCCCGCGACGGCGCATGAGGTGGCGGAAGTCATGACCATGCCCGAGCGCTTGCACTGAGGGACTAGGCAGTATGGGTGATGGCCCTGTGGGTCTGGGGCGCGACCTCGTTTTGCGGCGAAGCGACGCCTTATACGTCGCACCGCGGTGGCTTCCTGGGGCGCATGCGCAAACCATCTGGCCGGCGCTTTTTTCCCGTCCAGCAACTGCGGTGAGGCCTTTGCGGTGGGCGCGGGAACGATGGGACACCCCTGATGGTGATTTCATCGACGTTGACCGCATCTCTGTTGAACGGCGCGGTACTGCACCACTGGTCGTGCTTTTCCATGGATTGGAAGGCTCGTCGCGAAGTCACTATGCACAAGCTGTAGCTCATGCTTGCATGCGAGCGGGATGGAGTGTCGCTGTGCCGCATTTCCGGGGTTGCTCAGGTGAGCCTAACCGTGCGCCGCGCGCCTACCATTCGGGGGATTGGCCTGAGGTCGACTGGATCTTGCGGCGCTTTTGCGCAACCCACGCTGGTGCCCTGCATGCGATCGGCGTTTCACTCGGTGGCAATGCGCTTCTGCGATGGGCGGAGGAGGCAGGTCATGCAGCGACGGGCGTCGTTCAATCCTTGGTCAGTGTGAGCGCGCCTATTGATCTGGCTGCTGGCGGGGCGGCGATCTCGCGCGGGTTTAACCGCTTGGTCTACACGCGCATGTTCCTGCGCACGCTCAAGCCCAAGGCGATCGGGATGGTGCACCGGTACCCAGGATTGGCCGACGCTCGCGCCATCGCGGCGGCACAAGACCTTCGCGCTTTCGATAATGCGTTTACCGCGCCCGTGCATGGATTTCGTGATACCGATGACTACTGGCGGCGCGCTTCAGCCAAACCACACCTGGCACGTATCCGTGTACCGACACTGCTCATCAACGCGCGAAATGATCCGTTTCTTCCAGCCAGCGCCTTGCCTGCGGCCGGTGAAATCGCGCCCGGTGTATGGCTGGAACAGCCCGAGGAGGGTGGGCATGTCGGCTTTGCCAGAGGAGGTCCGCCTGGGGTCCTCGACTGGCTACCGCAGCGCATACTGCAGTTTTTCGCTCACGGGCTGTGAGATGGACGATCTTGTTCTTAAGGCATTAAAGCGGTGGCCTGACGTGCCTGCCTGCACAGGTTGGCTGGCACTGGACGCACGCGGCGACTGGTGGATACGCGATGCCGAAGTGCATCCATGGCCGCGCTTGCCACATGGTCGTCTTGACAAGGCTGGCGCAAGCAGGGTGCAGAACTGGAAGCTGATTGGCTTCATTCAGCGCAACTACGCCGCAGACGCGCAAGGCTACTGGTTCTTCCAGAATGGGCCACAGCGGGTGTATGTCGACCTTGAAGCGGCGCCGCTCGTGCTGCGTCTGCAGGTCAACGCGGACTCGCCAGAAGGCCTGATGTGGACCACTCAGACTGGGCAAGCCTGCAAACCGCATGCTGGATATATTGATGAGCTGGGTCGCTTATTTCTCGCCACCAGCGCGGGCCCCGGCGTATTGCACAGCCTCGACGTGCCCCTTCTCACGCCCTGGCTTGACGAGTCGCTTGAATTCCTGAGCCTACCTGGGGTGCCAACCATGGTGCTCGAAACCTTGCGGAGTGAGGAACTGCAGCACCGCCTACGGTTTCAAGTGCGGCCGTCATCCGATTTGCGCTTTCCCAGTTAGCGAGCCAGGGAACACGGAAAAGATCCCGCGCGTGGCGGGATCGGATGGAATTGTGTGGCCGGAGAGACCAGGCGCGTCTGAGTTGTCCCGACGCCGCCTCGCCACGCACGGCTCACTTTGATTGCGCAACCATGTAATCGACCGCTGCCTTGACGTCCGCGTCGCTTGCGGTACTCCCACCTTTAGGAGGCATCATTCCGCGTTTGCCTGTGTAGCCGTGGATAGCCCTGTCATAGAGGGTGGGCATTCCTTGGGCAATGATTGGTCCCCAATCGGTCTTGTCGCCGAATTTCGGCGCGCCCGCGATGCCGGCGCCGTGACAGGCTATACAGGTGCTTTCGTACAGTTTTTTGCCGGCGTCGGCGGTTGCAACTGCACCCGCTGCCGCACCGCTGTTGGACGGCTGCGAAGCTTTGCCGGCTGCAGAGGCGCTACTCGTTGCCGCAACACTTGAGCTTGAGCTTGAGCTTGAGCTTGAGGTGGCGGCGGCGGTCGCTTGCGACGCGGTCTGTGCACTCGATGCGACTGCGATCTGCGCCACAGGTGCGATGCGCTGATCAGTGGCCGCCGTGGACAGCGAGCCCGAACCGGCGGGGGGCACCGACTCGTTGGAAATGAAATGCACGATCAACAGCAGTGCAATGACGGGGGTGGCAAAACCAATAAGAAGAATGATGATCGTTTTGCGCAGTGTCGACGCAAACGGAAGATCACTACCTTCGTTGGAGGTTTTTGTTTGATGTGAGCTCATGATCAGTGCGGTGGAATGAACAATATCAAGATTGTGTAACTCGCCAAATGATATGGGCTCTTTGCTTGGTGTTGACCCGCGATATCCCGAATAGGGCACCTGATACACTGCCATGTTGAGGTTCGTCATGATGTAGGTGCCGCGTTCTGTGGGGTTCAATCGCCGCCTACCGATACGCACTTGGCCCTCACCCCTCGCCCATGCACACGTCGCTCAGCGGCTGGACTATGGGCATCGAAAAGTACAAGTCATCTTGCCGGGGCGTTAAGATGACTATTGCACGCCACCCTGTGAAGGCATGGTCATGCGCCCGTAGCTCAGTGGATAGAGTATTGGCCTCCGAAGCCAAGGGCCGCTGGTTCGATTCCAGCCGGGCGCACCAAATTCCCCCAATTGACGTGCTCCGCGTGAGTCGTTCCGTAGACTTCCCTGAACGGGTCACAACCAGAAAATGGAGACTTCCGCTGCTGTGAAGAACCAGCGATGAGGAAGTCGAAATTCACGGAGAGCCAGATGCTGGCGATCGTGGGCGAAGGTGAGGCGAGTGTGCCGGTCGCGGAGGTCTGCCGCAAACACGGCATCAGCAATGCCACGTATTGCCAATGGGAGAGCAAGTACGCTGGCATGTCGCTGCGCGAGCTCAAGCGGGTGAAGGAGCTTGAAGCGGAGAATAGCCGCCTCAAGCGCATGTATGCGGAGCTTGCGCTGGAGAACGCGGCGATCAAGGACGTGCTGTCGCGAAAGTTGTGACGCCGATCGCGAAGCGTGGTGGCGGTGGGGTGCCTATCACCGGCTCTACCGTGCCAAAATTTGCAAGATCGCAGGTCCGTCGCTGTTGGGCTGTACAAGCCCAAGGTGGATTCCGCGAGCAACGATGTGCCGGTCATCGCGGCGCTGAATGGGGTGGCGGCTACGCGCACGCGGCCGGGGCTTCTGGAAGTGTTTCCGCCGCCTGCGCAATGAGGGCCATGGCTGGAATCACAAACAAGCGGGTGCACCGGGTGTACTGCGCCTTGCGCCTGAATTTGCAACGCAAGGCGAGGAAGCGTCTGGTGACGCGGGAGCGGCAACTGCTGCTGGCATCGGCCACACTCAACTATGTCTGGGCTTTGGACTCCATGCGGGACACAATGGATGACCGATGGCCGTTTCGGACCCTGAATGTGATCGACAAGGGCAACCGGGAGGGGTTGCGCATCGAGTGCTGAACGTCGATTCAGTCGGGCGCGTCATGGAGAGCGCGTCGAGGTCTATGGCGCGCCACAGGCGATTCGGTTCGCCTATGGCCCGGAGATGACAGCCGAGGCTTTGACCGGCTGGATGCATAGTGCAGCATTTGCCTGCTGTTCATCCAGCGTGGCAGGCTCAACCAGAATGCCCTCATCGAGCGCTTCAACAAGAGCGTCCGGGACGAAGTGCTCGATGCCAACTTGTTGTTTAGCTCGATCACCGAAGTGCAGCAAGCTGTCGACGGTTGGCTGATTGATTACAACCATGCCGACCCCACGAGTCACTGGGCCATGTGTCGCCGACGGCGTTTCGGGCTAGGATCTTTAACCAGGAACTCTTTAGTTTCGATCTGTCCATTTGAGCGAGAAATCTACGAGGGCGGCAGGAAACGGGCACGTAATCAGGGGCACCTAAACCTGCAATCCGAAATTCAAATAGGGCACAGCGACGAATCTCGTGAAGCCCGTGTCAACATTGGCTTGGCCACTGGCTGACATCCAATGAACTGGACGCTGGCGACCGTACCCAAAGAGTTGCTATAAGCTGCACGGCCCGCAAAGGCGATAACCTTTAGATATCGCGCTCCGCGCGATAAAAAATTCGAATCGGGGTTTAAGCTAATGCGCTGCCCGGTCGGACTCACAAACAATATGCTGGTCTGTTCCCGGGGGGGGCGCCATCCACCTCGGCAACATCTTTTTCAACAAACTGGCGAAGTATTTAAAAATGGAGAGTTAAGTGAGATATTCCAAATTTGCAACCATTGCCGCATCGCTGGCAGTTGTCTTTTCTAGCTATTCGGTGGCGGTGTGCGCGGCAGAGACCGTGAAGATCGATGCGATCAACGAACTATCTGGCGCTGGCGCAATTTCTGGCACGAACTTCAATAACGGTGTCAAGATGGCGGTGCAGCAGATCAATGCCGCCGGAGGCATCTTGGGCCGCAAGATCGATCTGGAAAGTTTCGACACGCAGTCCAACCCTGGCGTCGCCAGCGCGTTGATCCGCCGCGCCGCGGGCGACGGCGCCTACGCAGTGCTCGGGCCCGGGTTCTCCGGTTCGGTGGTCGTCAGCATGAAACAGGCTGAGCTGAACAAGATTCCTGATCTCGTAGGCGCCGAGGCCAACAACATCAGCGAACAGGGAAATCAATACATTTTCCGAACCTCGCTTGACCAGGCACAGTCGATGCCGGCCGTGGCCGCGTATATGACCAAGGAACTGCACGCCAAAAAAGTTGCGGTGATCTGGGTAAACAACGATTTCGGCAAGGACGGGCGCAACAGCATTCGCACCAACCTAGAGAAGGATGGCGCGCAGATCGTAAGTGACATTCCGGTGGAGCAGGGCCAGGTCGATTTCACCAGTGCGATCTTGAAGATCAAGGAGTCAAAGGCCGATTCGCTATTCCTCTACCTGAACGAGGGCGGCGATGCGCGCTTCTTGGTACAGCTGCGCAAGTTTGGCTTCGACGGTCCGGTAGTCGGCCAGTCGTCCTTGGCCAACCCGTCGGTGATCGCGCTAGCCAAGAGCGCGGCCAACGGCGTGTACTGTCAGGTCGGCCTGACCACCGCCGACAAGGACCCACTGGTGCAGAAGTTTATTTCGCAGTACGAGAGCCTATACCATTCAGTGCCCGACCAAAACAGCTTCAAGGGCTATATCGCCATGCAGACCGTGGCCGCCGCTACGGAGAAATTGGGTAAGTTTGACCGCCAGGCTCTGGCAAACGAACTCCACCATATCAATCTGAGTGCCAAGCAATATCCTGGCATCCTGTACGACCTTAGCTATGAAGCGAATGGAAACATTCTGCGCAAAAGCTTTATGGTGCAGGTGCAGAACGGCCAACAGGTTATTGTGAAGCAATATCCAGCGAGCGCCAGCAAAGGCTGATCACAGAGGCTGCGCTTGCATTGCGTCGGCCACCGGGGTGATTCGGTGGCCGACTTCACTTCGCCGAGCAATCAAGGGATCATCTGCCGACCAGATTACATCGGGAATGCCTGAGCGAGTCCGTCGTAGACGTAATGGTGGGCGGCCCGGCGCAAATGTGCGATGAAGTATCGCACTGCGGGGGTCACGGAAGACGCTGAGCGGATGATTGCGCCGATTTTGATAGGCAGACCTGGCTGTTCTAAGCGCACCTCTTCTAGCTGTTCGCTGGCGATTGGGTGGTGCATGAGTTCGGCAGGCATCATCCCGACATAGTCGGCGTTCGCGATTAGGGCGAGCAGGGCGAGAGTGGAGTTCACGACCGTGCCGGCGGGAGGGGTCTCCAATCCGTATTGCGCGAACAGGGCATTGGCGTATCCGCTGTTGGTCGCCGTGCTGGTATAGACCCAGTTCGCGCGCGCGAGGTCGCGCAGGCTGCGGGCCCGCGCGTGCACGCTGCCCCTGCGCGCGATCACGACCATGGTCGTCGCCATCAATTCCTCAATGTGAAATTCATCGTTGACGAATCCGTTTGGAATGCCGCCGACGGCGATATCAACGATTCCGGAGCGTAATGGCTGGAGTTGCTCCAGATACATTTCTTCGGTAACGCGCAAGCGGACGGCAGGAAACTCTGCAACAAAAGTGCGAAGCGCCTCCGGTATTAGCAGCATCAGCGCGACCGGAACCGCCGCGATGTTGAGCTCGCCTTGCGTCACGCCTCTCATTTGGGCGATCTGCTCGGTGGCCTGCACGATTTCCTTGTTGACACGCCGCGCGTGCTCCAGCAGCAAATTGCCCTGCACTGTCGGAATCACACCGCGCGTGTTTCGCACCAGCAGTGGCGCAGCCAGCTCGAGCTCGAGGTCCTTAATCATTTTGGTGAGCGCGGGCTGCGTGTAGCCCAGACGCTTCCCGGCTTTGCGCAAGCTGCCATCCTCAATGGCGGCGACGAGGGCCTGCAAGGCATTCAGCTTCATGGCGATGCCTGCAAAGGCGATGGGAGTGCGGTTCGACCCAGCAGGCAGACCGATTCATCCAGCATTCGAGCACTGGCTCCGATCTGTCCCCCGGCTTGGAGCAGGCTTTCCTTGTATTGCGGGTAGACCTCAGGTTGCGCCATCGTCGCAGTGTCAAGATATGCAAGCATGTTGCGCGAATGTTGTTGTGCCGCCAAGGTGCCCAGAGAGCCCAGGCGGCCCCCGACGATGCCGGTCCACTCGCTCTGGCTAAGCGGCCAAGAACCCTGGTCAATCGCTTTGTTCAGCAGCCCCGGAATCGAGCGGTTGTGTTCTGGCCGGACGAAGACAACCGCATGGGATCGCTTGATCGCAGCCGGGAATTCAGCCACCGACGCGCTTACCGCAGCGTTGGCGTCGTGCTTGTAAAGCAGGGGGGCGCCTGTCGGTAGCCGTTCAGGATTCAGGTGGGCCGGTGCGCGTCGGGCACGCGCCGCTAGCGGCCGTCGGTTGACGGGATTGCGGCGCCAGCTGCCACCAATGGCAGCGACGTTGGAAGCGTCTATGCGGATCTCCTGTCGGGATGAAATCGATGGATGCGGCGCGCGTGGCGAGGCTGTCCGTCACTCAGAGCGTAACGTCATGGCTCGTGCTCATGGCTCACGCCATGAGAAAATCGAGCGAATAGCGCACACCTCTGCGCGAAAAACGCGCGGATGTGGGCGTGGCGGGCTCGCTCACCCCTGGAGTTGCGAGTCCGCAACCCCCGTCGGCGCGCTTGGTGAGGTACAAGAGTAGTTGGCGAACCAGCTGCGGCTGTTCGCTGCTCAAAGTGACCTGCTTGACTTCGCAGACCAGCTTTTTCACCCGTGCCTGCGGCTTGACGCGTAGTCGACCAACGCCAGTTTCGAGCTCACCGCTCTTGGCGCTCAAGGTGCGCCAGACACGACCTTGCAATCGTTCTGCGCAGACTCAATGACGCGGCCGGTGCAGATGCTGCTGTATGTTGCGTCCAGAGACCTCGACGCGCGCCGCACGCCAGCGAGCATCGCCCATTTCGGCAAGTACGACTGCCCAGTATTGCGCCACCGCAAATAGGCGTTTGGAGTCTGGCGGCTGTCAGGGTACAACAGCGCACAAAGAGTGAATGTCACGAGCCGACGGCCTTCGAAAAATTCGGAGATCGTTCGTGGTTCGGGCAAGGCGGCCATGGGGTCGCACTTTAGGCAGGGTGGTAAGTCCGCGAGGACCAGCATGTATGTCGGTCGCGCCACACCCTGCGTGAAGTCGCTGCCGGCGTCGAGGCGGTCGGCTCAGTGGGCCTGGGATAGGCAGCTATATCCTCAGGACTGCAGAGCATTGGCGCCGGCGAGCGCGACCAAACCATCCTGATCGGATCGTGCACCCGACACGCCGATAGCGCCGACCAATTTGCCGTCGCGCAGCAGCGGGATGCCACCTTCAAACAGGCAGAATTCTCGAGCTGACAACAGCCGCAAGCCGAGACCTCCCTGCGCGACGGTGTCCTCGAAGAGCTTAGTCGGGCGCTTGAAATGCGTGGCAGTTCTTGCCTTGGCCTCGGCGAGTTCAATGCTTCCATATTGCGCGTGATCCATTTTGTGCAGAATCACCAGATGGCCCGTGCTGTCAAGGATGGCAATGACCATGGCCCAACCGTGTTGGCTGGCGTGTGCTTCGGCCGCTTCGACGATGCGCTTCGCCTCGGAGAGCGAAAGAGGTGGTCCGTATTCTGGTGGTGTCATGGTGGCTCCTGTGCGCCGGTCCAAGCCGGCGCGATGTTGTGAATGAACGAGGTATATGGTGAAGGCTTGGCCTGCTAGGGTGGCCCCAAGTCATGTGTATACCTTCATAAGGATATGGGCGAAGCGTTGGCAGTGGTGCGCGGGGGCCGTGTCGAGCCGCGCCATACATGCCGCGTGGCGCGAGCGGCGGGTGGTCCGTGGGGGCCGAAGCCGCAGGGGCTTGCCTGAGGCCAATCCGTTACCGCCACGTCGCCGAGGCAGCATCGAGCCCCGTGCGGTCAGAGATCCAGCGCACGCACGGGCGCATATCGCGCGGTAATCGGGAGGTCCCGCGTTGTTCCGCATCGCGCTGGGAAGCGTCGAGTGCGCTGGCTGATTGAGTTCATGGAGCTGCGCGCGTCCGATACGCACGTGGTGCGGCGCAAGAGGCAAGCATCGATCCGTAGTTCGCCAACATCTGCTTGCGCGACGTGTTCAGGCTAGGGCTCAAGCAATGATGGGGTGCCGTGCGCGCCGTGAAGTGATCGCGGCACGGAATGCCGACGGTTGCGTTGCCGTATTCGAGTTCCGCGCCGACGCGCGGCGCCTTAAGCGCGCGATGGAAGAACGCCTGGGCCATTTCGGGCTGAAGCTGGATCTCGAAAAGACGCGGGCGTCGGAGTTCGGACCCGTCGGGCATGCGCGCCGACGCAGCAGAGTTCCAGGCAGACGGTCGATTTTCAATTTTCTTGGTTTCACGCGTTACGGCCCGACGACGAGGACGAGCCACTTCATGGTCTTGCGGCTCATCAGCGCCAAACTTCAGGTGGCCAAGCCCGAACTCAGACGGAGCATGCATCCGCGCGTCCCGGAGTAGGGTCAGCACCTGCGCGCGGTGTTGGCTTGGCATCGCACGCCAACCCGCCGCAGTCGGAGCCGTGGCCTGACCTGGCGTCGAATGGACCAATAGATGGCGGACTAGTTGCCTGTTCCACGCATCTGCCACCCTTGCCCAAGCCGCGGTTCGATCGGCAGGACCTAGGACTGGCGCCGTATGCGGCGGTCCCTCACTTATGGATCTGTAGATGCGGCGCTCGGTGACTGGCATTCCCACTCGGATTGGACTCCCATGCCTTGCTGCTCGCTATGCGAATAGAAAAAATGGCCCGAAGGGGTCGGGCCATGGAAATTGGCAGGTCATCAGTCTGCCCTGGAGATGAACGGTGTCAATCGTGCAACCGCGCGGCGGCGCGGAGTTCGTCGGATGTCGCAGCTGGGTAACCGAAGAAATCCAAGTATGCTGGAATCATTTCGAACAACATGTCGGTGCCAACCTGAAACGGGCACCCGCGGCTGCGCGCGGCGGCGAGAAGCGGCGTAATTTCGCGCTTCATCACGACCTCGCCGACGAAGGTCGTCGGCGCCAGGCGAGAGATATCGAACGGAAGCGGGTCATCGTCGCGCATGCCCAGCGGAGTGGCGTTGCAGACTAGGTCGAAGCCGTCGGGGTCGTTTGTGCCGGTGGATACCCGCAGATCGGGGTAGTGCTCGCGAAGGCGCTGCGCCAGACGCTTGCAGCTCGCCGCGTCGATGTCGTAGAGCTGAATCTCGCCAACGTTTGCCGCGGCGAGCGCGGCCGCGATCGGTGAGCCAACTCCGCCGCAACCAGCGATCAACACGCGCATGCCTGCGAGGCGGAGCCCCTTGCGCTGGAGAGCACGAACAAATCCGATGCCGTCGAACTGGTCTCCCGCCAGCGAGCCGTCGGGCCGCCGCGCGACCGCGTTGCATGCGCCAGCGATGCGCGCGCTGACAGAGAGCGAATGGACCAGCGGCACCGTTGCGACCTTGTGTGGCATGGTGATCAGCGCGCCACGCAGATTGGTCAGGCGGAAGATGTGCTCGAAGGTCGCTGCGTAGTCCTCGGCTTTGACGCCCATCGGAACAACGATGGCATTGATCGCCTTGCTTGCAAACCACGGGTTGTAGATCATTGGCGCACGGAACGCCTCGGTCGGATAACCGATGTGGGCAATGAGTTGCGTTGCTCCGTTGATCAAGATGGTGTCCTCTGGGGAAATGTGGGGCTGGTGCATGTGATGGTTGCGGAACTCGCGCTCGCGGGCTGAGGTGCGTCATGCAGCTGTAATCGACAACGTGGCCTCTGGGCTCATCTCGCAGGCGCCGCGCGGCACTTTGTCGATTGGGTGCCAAGGGGCCGAGTTGCCGGCCCGGGGCAGCGCCACCAGACCGTCGAGCACGACGAGTTCATCTGAGGCTGCAGCCGGACCCCTTGCCGCTGTGGCCGTCGTGCCGCGGAGCCATCGCAGCGGTACGCACTCGGCGCGCCGCGACACTCCAAGCAGTAGTCCGGCGGTTATGACGATTCCGATCCCACTGAGCGTCGCCGCGTTGGGCAGATCGCCGAAAAATAGCGCGCCAAGGGCGATTGACCACAGCAATTGCGCGTAAGCAATCGGCGCGAGCACTGATGCGGGCGCGGATTCAAGAGCCTTGATCATCAGCCAGTGCGTAGCGCCGGACAGCACACCGACGAGCGCCAGCATGCATGCTGCCAAGAGGTCGGGCCGCACCCAGTGCGAAGGAAGCAGGATCGTGGTTAGCGCCGCGCCGACGCTAAGGCCGTAAAGCAGCGATCGCTTTGGTGTCTCGCGCCCGGCCAGTCGCCGAGTCAGCGCCATGTAGCCGGCGTAGGTCAATGCCATGCCGAGCGGAAGGAGCGAAGCCAACGTGAACAAGCCACCGCCTGGGCGCACGATGACAACTACCCCGGCGAAACCTAATGCGACGCTGCACCACGTTAACGCGCTGACGCGTTCGCGCAGAAAAATGGCGGCCAGCGCGGTCAGCAGTATGGGATGCACCGAGCTGATCGAAAGTGCCTGCGCAAGCGGGAGCGCGCGGTACGCGAGCATGATCAAGATCGTCCCAGCAATCATCAAAACGCTGCGAAGCAACTGCCATCCTGGATCAGCCGCACGCCAGACTCGGGTGTCACGCTCGCGCAGTAGCCAGAAGGCGGCCATCGCGAATGGAACTGCATAGCGTGCCCACGCGACCATCACGACCGGATAGTGCAACATCAGTAGCTTGGACAGTGCCGCGATCAACGCGTACCCCATGGTTACCGCAATCATTACCAGCACACCATGCCGCACATCGGCAGCGGGGCATGCAAGTTTTGGCGGCCATGGTGGGCCTGAGATGGTGCTTTGCATGAAGCGTGTCACGGCGCGTTGGTTCGATCTCAATCAACATTGATGGGTGCAACCATGCTACGCAGCGCGGGTGGCGGCCTCAACGCGCGAAAGCACACAGTGCGCGGATATCGCGCGGAGGCGTTCAACTTGCGCGCAGCTTTTGACGCGACGGGAAGGTGAGCAGAAGCTCACGTCAAATCTCGGTGAGCCTCACGTAAAAGCTGTTGAGCGAAGACGCTCCATCCGAGCAGCCGTTATTGCGTTGCAAGCCGCATTCTTGATCGTCGCGTGCTCGGCGTGGCGGCGGACTCCATGGAGGAGCATCAAAGCCGGCACCACGCCCGGGATCGCCGATACGAGTGGCATTTGGCCACGGGTTGACGCGATCCGTCGGTGCCGGTGAGCGCGGACCCGACCTTAAGCTTGTATGGAGCTCATGCACTGTACCCAGCGAGCCGTGAGGAGCGCAGGCATCCAGCCTGAGCGGCAATTGCCGCGATGGCCGGAGGTACTTACTCAGGAGTCGTGAATGAGCGGATCAAGTGGTGCAGATCCTGCGGGTTGAAGATTGCCTCCTGGCCCTTGTCGCCGAGTTGCGCGCTCTTGCGCAGAGTGCCGAAGGTACTGTGGGAACACGCGCAGATCGGTTTGATCAAGACTTCCAGGAGGCATGCGCCGTGGCCTTATTGCACGGGTCGCACGAAGCGTTCAATGTTGCGTTGGCTACACGGGGATTCGGATATCGCCGGTTGCGCATCGCGGCCGACTTCAATGAAGCGTGCGTCCGGCGTTTGCCTCAGGATTCGCGCGCGTATGGTGAAAGTCGCGGCTGCAATGCGCGCCGCAGCACCTGGTTGGTCAGCCAGTTGGCAGAGCGCTTGGCGTGGTCGGTGACGACAGACGCGGGCAACTGGCGGTAGTCGTCGTTCATGACGAGGAAGCTGTAGTCACCGCGGTAGCCGATGCGATCGATGGCCCTGACCATCTCGGTCAGCCGAGTACTGTGGCCGCCATCCCCCGGGAAGACACGGCTGTGATTCGCCGCCACCCTGCGGTCGGGATCGGTGAACATGGCGGCCTCGCTGAAGTCGGACAACTGCACCAACGCGATCCGGTTCGGATCGACGTCTTCAAGAAGGGACAGGTCCGCGCCAGTCATTAGCATGTGCAGTGTGTCGAGCACCAGGTGGAAGTTCTCGTGGGCGACATCGGCGACCACGGACCACGCGTCGCTCGCGGTGCGCACGCTGTGCGCCCAAGGCACCGCCTTGTAGCCGATTCGCACGTTGAAAGGGACGCCCAGGTTTGCCAGTTTCCGCAGATCGTGCACGTAGCCCGAAGCATCCGGCGCGGGTTCCTCGGTGCTCGACGTCACGATCAGCATCGGCGCGCCGACCGCCTTGCAGATCTTCAGCGACTCCTTCGCGATGTCGACCTTGTACTGGTGCCGTGTTGGGCTGCGTCCCTCATAGTCGCGAAGAACCTGCAAGCCCGTGATCCGCAGTTCGCTAGCGCGCACCAGACGGACGGCCTCGTCGTAGCCGCCCGGATGGTTCGCCAAGTCGCTGCCCCAGAGCATAATCTGATCGAACCCTGCAGCGCGCACCTGCTGCAGCTTGCCTTGAAGCGATCCTGGAAGGGACACCGGATCGAGGCTGAAATTACTCTGGATCATCGCTCGCACCCCCGGTCGACAAACCCGAACTGCGCACCACCGTGCACTCCGCGCGTGAGAGCGGCGGTTGCTGTGCTGCGCGGGTCGAACTCGAAGCCGTGGCTGCGCAGGGACGCGACGGTGGCTGCCAGGTCCGATGTGCTGAACACGAGGCGGATGAGTGCCTCGTCCCAATGCGAGTCACGCGCAAAGTCCTCGGGTAGCTCGAGCAATTCCACGGCGAATTTTCCGCAGGGACTCGTCAGCACCGCGCCATAGGACTCGTCGGTGCTGGCCGTCGTAGGCACGAAGCCGAACAACTGGCCATAGAAGTCGAGCCAAACGTCGGTGCGCCGAGTGTCGGCGGTCTGCACGACACCGTGGAATTCCAGGCCGTGCATCGCTGGCGGATTGCGGTCAACGTTGGGCTCGAAGTCGAAGTCAACGTCGTAGACGGAGATGTCGTGGTAGCGGTCGACCAGGTACAGGATGGAGTCGCCGACGCCGTGCACCCCAGGGATGTTCAGTTCCATCGCTTCGGCGCGACTCGGAATCGGCCAGGCCCCGTTTCCGACCAGGCGTTGGTATGCCTTACGTGCGTCGGCTACGCGGAACGCCAGTGCGCTCAGCGAAACGTCGTCCGGTTGCGACGTACTGCTGGCAATGACATCCGGGTCGGCGTCGACGACGATATTCATGGTCCCTTGCCTGTACAGGAACACACGGCGCGAACGATGTCGGGCGACCAGAACGAAACCGATTCTCTCAAGCACGGCGCCAAATGCTTCGGGATTCGCAGTCGCATACTCCACGAACTCCAGTCCATCCATGCCGAGAATGTTTCCGCTACTGTCAGCTAAATGATCCATCGAT
>JAGWOZ010000205.1 GCA_028870715.1 Betaproteobacteria bacterium
CGGGCCAATGCTAGGGTATTGACGTGGAATGCACGCACGCACTTCGCGCGGAGCGGTGACGCACCGGGAGACCCTGCACCGGTTTCTCCCCAAACTGCCGTCGCACAGGGTTCACGGGTTAAAAATCAGCAACCGACCGCAAGTGGCATGGCCCTGCCTTGCCGATCAAGCACCGGTTTCGAAGACTCGCGGCATTGACACCCCACTGCCCTTGGCTTGCTGGCCTCGGCTTTCTCCAACGCTTGCGCGAAAAGGACAGAGACTCCGACGGCGCGCACGCCTGCATCAAGCGCGAATGCGTCACGTCGGTGGGTTCTTGCTGCTGCCAGCATGATGGCACCACGCACGCCACAGGCGACCCCAGCGTGGCCCAGCCTTCTTTTATTTACAGGATAAATATACAGCACAAGCGAACACCTTGCAAGCCCCACGAAGATGCCTGGAGCATCCGCGCCGCCCTTCCCCGCGCTGAGCAGCGAGGCTTGCCGCGCCACTGGCCAATCGAGCCAAATCAGCGCGCCGACGCTTCCCGAGCCTCGATGTGCAGTCGAGGCCTGCCGTTTCGCAAGGCAGACTGGCGATCGGGCGCGTCAGTATGGCGACGATCCGCAGTCATGTGTGGGATATGTGCATGCGCAAGACAGACGCTCGCTTTCGGAAGGATCAGCAACGCCGCGAATTGTGCTGACAGCTGGCGAAGCCGCCTCCCGCACCGTTAGCCTCACTGGTCGATCGCAGCGACAGGCAGCCAATACCCGACGGCTATGAACTCTCCCGCCGCTCAACGCATGGCGTTGTAGCGGGGGTTTCGCGGGTCAAGGACCTGGACTTGCCCCGTTGCCGTGGCAGAGGTTTGGGTCTCGCCGCCACGCCCGTCCCAGGCGTGTCCCGTACAGGGATTTGCTGCGCTGCATGTGCGTCGATGAGCACCACCAACGCACTGTTCTGGTCGCGTTGCATGACGTGACCGCAATGCGGACACCCATGCACACGCTGCGCCAACGTCTTGGGCACAATCTCCCAACATGCTGCGCAGCGCTGCGACGGTTTGAGTTGGCGCGTGTTGCTCAGGTGCAGTCGCGTGCCAGCTTCTTCCGCTTTGTACGCGAGCATCTGATGCGCCATGCCTAACCCTGCCGAGAGCATTTCTCGGTTGAGCCCGGCCTTCTGCCTCACGCGGCGGCCCGGTGCTTCCACCGTGCCTTTCGCACTGCGGCTCATATTTTTCGGGGCCAGTTGCTCAGTCGCCAGGACCGCGCATTGCTGCACCATCCTGGTCGTCTCCTTGTGCACGAAGTCCCGGCGCACATTGCCAATGCGATCGTGCAGCCGGGCGATGCTCTCGCCAAGGCGGCGGTGACGCAGCGATCCTTGGCGCTTTCTGGCGCGTTCGCGCTGCAACGCTGCGAGGTGAGGCAGTTCCTCGCGCACCCAGCGCGGGTTGGCGAGGGTCTGTCCATCGTCGAACGTGGCCCAGTCGGTGACGCCGAAGTCCACACCCCGGCGCTGATCACCGGTGCGCTGGCGCGCACAGGCTGTGTCGGGCACGCGCAGCGTCACCGACACGAGCCACTGGCCGTTGCGGCGTGTGAGCGTGATGTCGTTGGGCTTGGCATCCGGCCCGAAGCGGTGCCGCCCACGCGCCCGGATGGACAGGGCGGCCTCGCCGCTGCCGATACGCAGCGTCGCGCCACGGCCGCCGTGCTGCATGAGTTTCCAGCCCGCGGGATCGGGATACGCGAAGCCCGAGAACCGCTTGGCGGATTTGAAGCGCGGAAATCCGGGCGTCTGACCTGCTTTGACCCGGCGAAAGAACGCCTGGAAGGCGAGATCCAAGCGGCGCAGCGTCTGTTGCAAGGCGTGGCTGCCAAGCTCCACGAACTCGGGCCGATCGGCCTTGATCTGCGGCAGGACGTTTTGCTGGTCGTCGTAGCTGATCGACTTGCCGGCCTTGCGCCAAGCGTCGATGCGCTCTTCGAGCGCCGCGTTGTACAACTCGCAGTGCAGCCGCGTCCAAGCCTCAAGCCGCGCTGCCTGCGCGGCATTCGGGTCGAGCTTGAGCGTGACTTTGCGGCGCTGCATGGCTGTTATTTTATCCAGCTATGCGAGGAACGCCAAGCGAAAGTCGCCCGCTTGACCCCCTCCTGCCCGGACGGCTTCGCCTGAGCGACGCTGTGCGTCGGGCCGGGCAAGGAAGGGGAATGCGCGGGCATGTGTTCAAGACTGTAGCGGACCGCTTGGCGGCGGGTGTCCTATGCGTTGAAGCTGCAGTGTTGGCGCTTGATCATGCCGATTGGCCCACGGCACCCTTAGGCGCAAGCCGAGCATTCCCGACCGGAGGAACAGGTGCGCGAGCGCATCGGGCGGCCACCGGCCGAGCCCGCGTGCCGTTCACGTTCCTTCCACCCGCCGCGTTGCCGGGCAACCCCCGCGTCGAGCCTGCTCAGCGGTCGATCGCACCCAGGCACAGATATTTCATTTCAACGTATTCGTCGATGCCGTGGTGCGAGCCCTCCCGACCCAGACCCGATTGCTTCACGCCGCCGAAGGGTGCCACCTCGTTGGAAATCAAACCGGTGTTGACGCCTACCATGCCGTATTCCAGTGCCTCGCCGACCCGGAAGATGCGGCCCACGTCACGACTGAAAAAATAGGCTGCCAGTCCGAACTCCGTGGCGTTGGCGGCTGCAATGGCATCCTCTTCGGTTTTGAAGCGGAACACCGGCGCCACGGGACCGAACGTCTCTTCTCGTGCACACAACATGCTGGCGTTGGCATCGGCCAGTACCGTTGGCGCGTAGAAGCGGCCGCCGGATCCCACGTTCAGGACCGTGCCGCCCGTGAGCATGCGGGCGCCCTTGGCCAAGGCGTCGTCCACGTGGCGCTGCACCTTCGACAGGGCCTGCTCATCAATCAGCGGCCCGACTTGCACCCCTTCGTCAAAGCCGGCGCCAACCTTCATTTCTGCCACTCGTGCGGAGAGCCTTTCGACGAAGCTCTCGTAGATGCCGTCCTGCACGTACAGGCGGTTGGCGCAAACGCAGGTCTGTCCGGCGTTACGGTACTTGCTCTGCATTGCACCGTCCACCGCGGCATCCACGTCAGCGTCGTCAAAAACAATGAACGGTGCATTGCCACCGAGCTCCAGGCCGAGTTTCTTGATGCTGGGAGCCGATTGCGCCATGAGGATGCGCCCGACTTCGGTGGAGCCGGTGAACGACAGGTGGCGCACGATGGGGCTATCGCATAGGACCTTGCCAATGTCCACCGAGCCCGCTGCATCGCTCGTCAGCAGGTTAAGCACGCCATGCGGCATGCCGGCGCGCTGTGCGAGTTCGGCCGCGGCGAGCGCCGTCAGTGGTGTCTGCTCGGCGGGCTTGATGACCACGGGGCAGCCTGCCGCCAAGGCGGGGGCGACTTTGCGGGTGATCATGGCCAAGGGGAAATTCCACGGTGTAATGGCCGCGCACACGCCGACCGGTTGGCGGATGACCAGCAGCCGTTTGGTCGGGTCCGGGCTGGGAATCGTCTCGCCGTACACGCGCTTGGCCTCCTCGGCGAACCACTCGACAAAGCTTGCGCCGTAAGTGACCTCGCCCTTGGCCTCGGCCAGGGGCTTGCCCTGCTCAGCGGTCATGATGCGCGCCAGATCGTCAGCGTGCTGCATCAGCAGCTCGAACCAGCGGCGCATTACCGCAGCGCGTTGTTTGGCCGTCTGGGCGCGCCAGGCGGGCCACGCCCGTTCTGCTGCGGCGACGGCCATCTCGGCTTCGCCTGCGCCAAGCCTGGGCACGTGCGCAAGCACGCGGCCTGTGGCCGGGTCATGAATCGGCACCGTATTTACAGAATCGATCCATTGGCCATCAATCAGTGCCTGGGTCTTGAGTAAGGAAGTGTCTTGCAGAAGGGCGAGGGGTGAGGTCGCGGTGTCCATGGCGGTCTTTCTGGTGTTTAAACGAAGTCAGCCCCCAATTTAGCCTCACCTGAATGCATTTGCACAGCACCACCTTGGGGTCGCCGGGGCAACCACTGGGCGGCAGGTCTGGTATGCCGTCTCGTGCCATCGAAGGGGGTGGCGCCTAAAATCGCGGTTTTGCCACGGTTTGATCGCATTTGCCGCGCGAGCCAGCCCGGCCTTTTCCAGGTGCCTTGATGAACGTTTCCGACATCCGCGAGAAGTTTCTCGCCTACTTCGCGTCCCAGGGTCATGCCCGCGTGCCTTCGTCACCTTTGGTGCCAGGCAACGATCCCACATTGCTATTTACCAACTCGGGCATGGTCCAGTTCAAGGATGTGTTCCTCGGTCAGGACCGCCGCCCATACACGCGCGCCACCACGGCGCAGCGTTGTGTACGCGCCGGGGGCAAACACAACGACCTGGAGAATGTCGGCTACACGGCGCGTCACCACACGTTCTTTGAAATGCTCGGCAACTTCAGTTTCGGCGACTATTTCAAGCGTGATGCCATCCGTTATGCGTGGGAATTGCTGACCTCGGTGTACAAGCTGCCAGTGGAAAAGCTGTGGGTCACCGTGTATCAGGAGGACGATGAGGCGTATGCCATCTGGGCCGGGGAGATGAAGGTGCCGCCCGAGCGCATCGTCCGCATTGGCGATAACAAGGGTGCGAGGTACGCATCCGACAATTTTTGGCAAATGGCCGATACGGGGCCTTGCGGGCCATGCAGTGAAATCTTCTATGACCACGGGCCAGACGTATGGGGCGGGCCCCCCGGATCCCCTGAGGGCGACGGCGACCGCTATATCGAAATCTGGAACCTGGTGTTCATGCAGTACGAGCGCAGCGTCGCCGAGGAACGCAACTTTCCCAGCGAGGTTGAAGCTCAGGCAGTGAAGGCGGAGATCGAGCGCAAGGGTGGCATTGCGCTTGTCGCACGCCAAGGGGATGTCTGGAAATGCACCACGTACGCGCAAAAGCCGTTGCCGCGGCCTTGCGTGGACACCGGCATGGGGCTGGAGCGCGTTGCGGCGGTGCTGCAACATGTGCACAGCAATTACGAGATCGATCTGTTCCAAAAGCTGATCAAGGCCGCCGCGCGCGCGACCGGTTGCACGGACCTTGGCCATGCGTCGCTCAAAGTCATTGCGGACCATATTCGCGCCTGCGCATTTCTCATCGTCGATGGTGTGATCCCGGGCAACGAGGGTCGCGGCTATGTGCTGCGCCGTATCGCCCGCCGCGCGCTGCGCCATGGCTACAAGCTGGGCCAACACCAACCCTTCTTTCACAAGCTGGTGCCTGACCTCGTTGCGGAGATGGGAGCTGCTTACCCCGAACTGTCGCAGGCCTCAAGGCGTATTCAGGAAGTCATCGAGGCTGAGGAGAGGCGGTTCGTTGAAACACTGGAAAATGGCATGCGCATCCTCGATGCGGAGCTGGAAGCGCTGCGCGAGCGCGCAGGCGCCACGCTTTCCGGCGAGGTGGCCTTCACCTTATACGACACCTACGGATTTCCGCTCGACCTTACCGCCGATGTGTGCCGTGAGCGCAGCGTTGCCGTGGACGAGGCTGGATTCGATGCGGCAATGGACCGTCAGCGCGAACAGGCGCGAGCCGCAGGCAAGTTCAAGATGGCCGGCAATCTTGACTACAGCGGTGAGGCCACGCGTTTTGAAGGCTACGAGCACTTTCAACTGGACTCCTGCAAGATCCTCGCGCTTTACGTGGGGGGCGTCTCGGTGCCGCACATGGAGACAGGCCAGGCGGGTGTCGTCGTGCTGGACCGCACACCGTTTTACGCGGAATCCGGCGGTCAGGTTGGCGATAGCGGGGTTCTCTTTGAGGGCGACGACTGCGGATTGCATTTCAGCGTGAATGACACGCAGAAGATCCAGAACGATGTGTTTGGCCATCATGGTGTGGTTGACTCGGGACGGCTACGGGTTGGCGAGAACGTCGCCGCTCGCGTGGACATCGAGCGCCGGCTGGCGACAATGCGCAATCACAGCGCCACGCACCTGCTCCACAAGGCGCTGCGTCTCGTGCTCGGCGAGCACGTGCAGCAAAAGGGTTCTTTGGTGGATGCTGAGAAGACCCGGTTCGACTTTGCTCATGACGCGCCAATCTCCGTCGACGAGATCGAGCGGATCGAACGCTGGGTGAATGCACAGATCCTGCTCAA
>JAGWOZ010000013.1 GCA_028870715.1 Betaproteobacteria bacterium
GCTGCAACGTCGGTGGCCCATTGGATGGCCGTGCTGAGCATGGCCTCGTGCGCCACAACGCGGTTGACCAGGCCCAGGCGCTGCAGCGCCTGGGCATCAAGGCGCTCGCCCAAGACGATCAGTTCCATCGCTTTCTGGTAACCCACGGCTTGGGGCAACAGATGCGTGACCCCACCGGTGACGAAATGCCCGAGCGCCATCTCGGGGAAAAACGCCACGAGGTTGTCGGCAGCCACGACCATGTCGCAGTTGAGCATCCATTCGAACCCGCCACCGACTGCATAACCGTGCACGGCGCCAATCACCAGCTTCGGTCCAAACATGATGTCGCGCGTGATCTGCTGGATGCGCTCGCAGGTCTCTGCCACGCAGCCGGGTGTGGCAGCTTGCGCGCCAAACTCTTTGAGGTCGTCGCCAGCGCAAAACGCGCGCCCCGCTGCCGTCAGGACGATGGCACGCGTGTCGGGGTCTGACTGGGCGTCCGTTAACGCCTGGTGCAGATGCGCCAGAAGCTCAGCACCGATTGCATTGAGGCGTTGCGGACGGTTGAGCGTGACGATGCTCACCGGGCCCTCAGTGTGCAGCCGGGCGTACTGGGTTGTGGGGGTCATTGCCTCTCCTGATGCTTGACTGGTGGATGCGTGTGGCGCTGCGCGACATCGGCCTCGCGGTCCCAGGCACCGCTTGTGCCCAGTTCACGCAGACGGAACTTCTCCACCTTGTCGGTTGGCGTCATGGGCAGCGCATCCATGAAGCGCAGGTAGCGAGGCACCATGAACCGTGGCATGCGCTGCATGCACCAGTGGGCGAGCGCCTGCGGCGTGAGCGTGCTGCCCGGGCGCAGGACCACACAGGCCAGCACATCCTCCTCGGTCAGATCACTGGGCACACCCACCACAGCGCAGGCAAGAACTTCGGTGTGCGTCTCCAGGCCGATCTCCACTTCCATCGCGGCGATGTTCTCACCGCGGCGACGCACGATGTCCTTGCGCCGGCCGACGAAATAGAACCAGCCGTCGGCATCGCGCGTGAGCAGGTCCCCGGTGTGAAACCACTGGTCGCGAAAGGCGCAAAGCGTTGCCTCGGGCATGCCCCAATACCCGTCCATCAGCACCGAAGGCTCCTCGGAGCGCACCAACAATTCGCCTGGGGTCCCCGGAGGCACCTCGAAACCGTCCTCATCCACCAGCCGCACCTGCCATGGCCCCAGCGGCTTGCCACAACTGCCCGTACGTCGCGGTTCGTGCTGGGGCGTATAGAGGATGGCACCCACCTCGGTCGCACCGTACAGTTCGACCAGCCGGCAGCCAAAGCGCGCCTCGAACGCGGGCGCCCATTCCGGCAGGGGCACACCCCAGCCCAGGCGCGCTGCGTGCTCGCGGTCTCGCGGCGAGGCCGGCTGTTTCCACAGCATGGTCAGCGTGGCGCCCATGAAGTCGAACACAGTGCCCTTCAGCGCCCGCATCTCATCCCAGTAGCGCGACACGCTGAAGCGCTCGCCGATGGCTGCCACGGCGCGCAGCAGCAGCGCCGGCGCCAGGGTCATCACGGTCGCATCCAGGTGGAACATCGGATAGGGGCAGTACAGCACATCGTCGCTGCGCAGGCCAAGACCCTCGATCACGCCTTGGGCCTGGCGCAGGACGAAACGGTGCGAGATCTTCACCGCCTTCGAACTGCCGGTTGTGCCCGACGTGTAAAGCAAAAGCGCCAAATCGGAAAACCGGGGCGCCGCGCATGGCGCAGGCTCGGTGCCGGGCACGATCAGCGATTCCCAGGCCAGCGCCGGCCTCACCCTTTCGGCGCCTCCCACCACGACCACCCGTCTGATCGTGTTCAGCTGCACGCGCACGGCTTCTAACTGTGGCCATAGCATGTCGTGCACCACGAGCAGTTCGCTTTGCACGAGATTGAGTGCCTGGGCCAGAACCGCACCCTTGAACTCGGTGTTGACGGGTGCGGCCACCGCACCCAGCCGGGCAAGCCCGAACCAGCACAGCGCCAGTTCGACGCAATTGGGCAGCAGCAGGCTTACATTGGCCCCAGCACGCACACCTTGGGCGTACAGACCCGCGGCGAGTGCTTCGGACTGGAGCTGCACCTCCCCGAACGTCCATTCGCCATGCATGAAGCGAATGAAGGGTTTCGCCGGGGCCTCCGCTGCGGCCTGCCGCAGTTCGTCGGTCAGGGTCTGGGTGAAGCTGCTCATGCGTCCCCCGTGAACGGGATTGTCTGGCCATGCGGCGCCACCGGCCAGTGCTCGCGCCGATTGGGCACGGCGCCGTCGATGCGCAAGACCGAGCCCGAGATGAAGGCTGCTGCCGGTGACAGCAGGAAGATGATCCCCGCAGCCACTTCGGCCTCGGTGCCAAGGCGCCCGGCGGGCACCAGCTCGGCGAATCGTTCGATCATGGGGCGGTATGCATCGGGGTAGCTCTCCAGGCCCGATGATGCGATCCACCCGGGCGCCACCGCGTTGACCCGCACCGGGGCCCATTCATACGCGAGCGTCTCGGAGAGATTGAGCATGCCCGCGCGCGCAGCACCCGAATGCGCCATGCCGGGCATGCCACCCCACATATCCGCCAGCATGTTGACAATGGCGCCGCCGCCCCGCGCCTTCATCGATTGCAGGTAAACCTCGCGCGCGAACAGGAAGCCACCGAGAAGATTGTTGCGTACTACCGCATCGAAACCGTTGGCCGAGATGCGCTCGGCAGGACTGAAGAACTGGCCACCGGCATTGTTGACCAAGCCGTCAATGGCCCCCATTTCGGCGACGGCGTCGGCCACAACGGCCTTCACGCGCGCCTCATCGCGGATATCGCAGGCGTGCCAGCGCACCGCAGTCCCATGCACGGCAATGCGCTCCTGGGCGCTGGCAAGTTTGTCAGCCGATCGCCCGACAAGAACAAGACTGGCGCCGAGCCACGCCAACTCCTCCGCCGTGCGCAAACCGATGCCTGAGCCGCCGCCGGTGACGATGAAAACCTTGCCGGCGAAAAGACCCCGGCGGAATTGCGACAGGCTCGGCATCCATTCCTCCTTAAGACGAAATATGATTATGACCTCATGTTTTGTTTTCAGCAACCATCAATTCGCTCGTCTTGACGCAATCCATGGCCCCTGCTCCCCCTCGTCCCTCCGCATCCTGCGCCGCGCACGCTGCTCAGCCTGATCCCCTGTCGTTCGGCGCGCACCTGCAGGCTCGGGCCATGGCGCCGGGGCTTCGCAAGGGGCTGCGCACCGGCCTGCGCATTCGCGTTGCGGCATGCCAGCTGCTGGAGGGCACCGGGCCCGACAGGCTGAAGATTCACGATCTGTGCGAGCTCACTGGCGTGTCCCAGGGCACCCTGTACCTGTACTTCGCCGACCGCGATGACCTGCTGGCCACGCTTTTGCAGGAGTTTGTCGCGTTTTTGCACGAGGGGCTGGCGGCGTCTACGCACCACAGCGCATCCCCTAAGGACTCCGTGCGATTGGCCACGCTGAGCTACTGTCGCTACTTCGAAGCGAACACGGGTCTGATGCGGTGCCTGCTGCATCATTACGAGTCCTTTCCGAAGGCCCGTGCGGTGGTCGATGCCTGGAACCGAGCATGGATCGAGACCATCGTGCGCTCCGTGCGCCGCTGGCAGCGCCGCAACGGCCACGCCGCGACACCCCTGCGCGATCTGCGGCGCCGGGCCTACGCGCTCGGAGGCATGGTCGACCAGTACCTCAACGCGATTTACCTTTACCAGGACCCGTATCTCGCCCCGGTGGCAGGCGACATTCGCACAGTCGCCGATACGCTCACACGCATCTGGCTGCGCGCATTCGACCTTCGCCCCGACCCGTAAGCCGCTCACGCCCAGATTGCCCGGCTGGAGCTGCGTCGGCATGGCTCCTGGACGCGCGTGCCAACACGCCTCAGCGCCATCGCGATGCCCACGCATGGCGCCTCCCTGCCCTCGTGCACTCCTGGGACCATCGCTGCCCCTGCCGGCACGCGCGGCAAGCTCCGCTAAGATCGGCGTTTTGTCCGAAAACCTCACGTCCGGATGTCTGCCTTCTCACGCCTGCGCCGTTGGGCCGGTCGCCGCGCCAGTCTGATCTGGCTGCTGCTGGCCTACGCCTGCACGCCGTGGGCGCAGGCCCTGCAGCCGCTGGCGCAAACGATCGAGGTTCCCTACTGCGCGGCTGGACTCGCACCGTCTCAATCCGCCGGCCACGCGTCAGCTTCGGGCACACGTTCCACGCACGGCCAGGCGCACGCATGGCTGGTCTTTGCCCTGGACGGTGGCTCTGCAGTGCAGTCCTTGCAGGCTGCCTGCGGGCGCAATCTCCCACTGCAACTTGCCGTTCCACGCGGCCAGCCAACAGTGCTGGCTGCGTCGCTTTCACCGCGATCCGAGAACCTCGGGTCCATGCGCCCCCGCCCGCGCGCACCACCGATGCTCCCCCAAGCCGCTTGATCGCTGATTGGCACGGCCGCTTTAGCAGCCGCTGCCACCGTTCATCGTTCGCGCCCGGACACCCGCTTCTCGACCCCCGTGGGGCGAGAGCGCCCGGGCCGCTTGGGAGTCTTCAAGATGCATCCGTGCTTTCATCCCCTGCAGCGCGCGACGCTCGCGGGTGTTCTCATCCTCGCGGTGCCCTTGCCCGCATTCGCCTGCGCCAGTTGCGGATGTTCGCTGTCCACGGACGCCGCCATGGGGTATGCCGCCAGTGCTGGTTGGCGCCTGAGCCTGCAGTACGACGACATCAACCAGAATGCGCTGCGCACCGCAAGCCGTGCCGCCAGCCCTGCGCAGGTGGTCGATGAGCCCACTACCGGAGAGCTCGAACACCAGACCATCAACCGCTACGTGACACTCGGGCTTGCCTACAGCCCCAATGCCGACTGGAGCTTCAGTCTCCTCGTTCCCTACATCGACCGCAGCCACAGCAGCTACACGGACCAGACGTCGGCGCCGTTCGACAACGCGCAGCTTGCGCCCTCGCATCTCAGCACAGCGCACGTGTCGGGACTTGGAGACATCAAGTTCATCAGCGCCTGGCAGGGCCTGTTGCCAACCCACAATCTGGGCGTTCAGCTTGGCGTGAAACTGCCCACGGGCGACTACGGCGGTGCGAACGCGGCCGGCACCGCGGTGATCGGACGTCACCCGGCCGCCTTCGACAGTGGCCCGGCTTCACTGGTGCCGTCGCCGGGCAACCTGCTCGACAGCAGCTTGCAAGCCGGCACCGGAAGCACGGACCTGATCATCGGTGCGTTTTACTATCAGGCAATCAGCCAGGACTTCGACGCTTTTGCGAATGCGCAGTTTCAGGCCGCGTTGACCCACCGGCTTGATCAGGCTGGCCAGGACTACCGTCCGGGCAACCTGGCAACGATCAGTTTCGGCGTGCGCGATGAGGCCAATCCGGATGTGGTGCCGCAGATCCAAGTCAATCTCAGCCGCAAGAGTGCCGATCAAGGCGCGCTGGCCGACACGCTCGACACCGCCGGCACCGTTGCCTACCTCAGCCCCGGGCTTAGTCTCAGGGTCGCCCAGGGCGCACAGCTCTATGGATTCATCCAGCGCCCGCTCTACAGCCGGCTCGACGGGTACCAGTTGCTACCGCGTTGGACCGCAACTGCCGGGCTGAGCTATGCCTTTTAACCACGGCGCTCGCGCCGATTTCTCAACCTAGGAAACCACGACAATGATCAACATCCTGAACTCTCACATCCATCGCCTGCCGCGTCGCGCTGCGCTGACTTTCGTTGTGGCCGCCGCCGCACTGGCGGCTTCGCCCGCATTTGCCGCGGGCAGCGCGCCGGTTCAAGCCAGCAACGCCTGGATCCGGTGGCTGCCAGCCGGGCTGCCAGCCGGGGGCTACATGCAGTTGCGCAACCTCTCCGACAAGCCCGTCGACCTGGTCGGTGCAACGAGCGCCGACTATGGCAACACGATGCTGCATCACACCGTCAAAAAGGGCAATACGATGGAAATGCTGCCCGTCGCACGGGTGACCATCCCGGCGCATGGCAGCGTTGCGTTCCAGCCAGGCGGCTATCACATCATGCTGATGCAACCGAAAAAGGCGGTGCAGCCCGGAGACCAGGTGCCGATCACGCTGGAGTTCTCCGGTGGCAGCACCCTGCGCGTCGAGTTCCAGGTGCGCAAGCCCGACGCCACCGGGCCGGGGACGGCTGGCGGCATGAACATGCAGAGCATGCCGGGCATGGGTGATGGCCAGACCAAGTGATCACGGACGTCGCGCATTGCTGCGCGACATCGTTTCGCTTGGCTTGGGTGCAGCCGCCAGCGGCTTGGCGCAACCGGCGCGCGCCGACGACTTGCGCGTTGGCGCCCCAGCGCCGCCGCTGGTGCTGCGCACACTGGCCGGGAATTCGATTGCAACCCGCGATCTTCTCGGCCAGATCGTCATCGTGACCTTCTGGGCGAGCTGGTGCGGTCCCTGCCTTGCCGAGCTGCCGCTTCTGTCCGCCTATGCGCAGCGGCATCGCGCGCAAGGCCTGGCGGTGCTGGGGTTCAGCCTGGACGCACCGGACACCCTGCCCGCCGTTCGATCGATCGCGGCCACACTGAGCTTTCCGGTCGGTCTGCTCGGCAGCGCCTACGCCGGCGCGTATGGACGCATCTGGCGCATTCCCGTGAGCTTCACGATTGACCGGCGCGGACGCCTCGTTGATAACGGCTGGCAGGACCAGGACCCGGCCTGGACGGAGGCTCGGCTCGAGCGCATCGTCACTCCCTTGCTGACCACAGCGGCCGGGCGCTGACCATTCGGGCTTGCGGCAATGCCGCGGCGGCCCGCGACGACGCGCCATGCCTCGGGGGGGCAACGCTGGCCGCGACTCAGGATCCCTTCGCCTGCGTGATCAGCGCGCCGCCCACGGTATCCCTGAGCGTGATGGACCGCAAATCGAGCTCCAGGAGATGGCTCTTGCCCTGGGCGCCCTGTACATGGGCCACGATGTCCATGGAAAAGTGCTCGAAGTTCCCGATCGCAGGATCGAGTATGGCGATGGTCCTGGGATCCGTGCAATGCAGTTTGCGGAAGGATTGCGCATCCGTATAAACGTAGTGATAGGGCGAGTTGTCGAAGTAATAGCCCACCCCCTTGATGAACAGGCGGTTGTCGAGCGGGTAGGCCTGGGCGGTCTTGTCATACGCGTCCAGAGCAATGTCGTTGACCTTGATCAGCACATCCGGATGGGCCTTGGCGGCCTGGATCAGGCGCTCGATTGCCTGCGCTTGCGCGGCGCTCGCCCGCACAGGCACCGGTGGGACGATGTTTTCAGTGTTCTCGGTCAAAATGGCGCTGTCGTCAACCGGCATGCCCGAGTAGGCGTAGATGTAGATCTTCAGCAGCACGTCGGAATCAAGCACCGCCAAGCCATGCTCGGTCTTGAGCACCCCGCCGTTCAAGGCGCGGTCCATGGCCGGCAGCGACGGCTTCGTGCCTGGCGTGTCGGCCAGGCCGGGAAGGCTCTGGTTGGTTTCAGATGGCGCGCCAACCGCAAGCGTGCACAGGCCTGCCAGCGCCATGGCGGCGGCAATCACCAGCGCTGTGGCCGCGTGTGCACCTGTACGGCGCCGGGGCCGCTCGCAACGGGGAAACTGCTTCGAAGTGGAGAGCATGATGGTGGTCACCTTTGTCGCGCCTGGATCTCAAGCGCCTGTCGAGGAGGATCCCTGGGCTTCGTCGCTGCCACTCTCCCAGCCGGTGATCATGGCCTGGATATAAGCGGTGGGTGTTTGCCCGGTGGTTGCCAGATAGACGTGGGCGATGAAGAACAAAAGCATCATGTAGGCCGCTGCCGTGTGCGTCCAGGCGACGGCGCTCAAGCTCAGCCCGAGCGGCATGATCCGGATCCAGTCATAGGCGAAAATCAGCAGCAGCACGCCGCTGGCCCAGATCAGCGGGTTGATCATCAGCTTGAGCCACAGGTAGGCCAGGCGCTGCAGCGGGTTGTGCTTGTGCAGCGGCGTGGGCTCGTAGGGGTGGCGCTCGCCGCGGAACATGCCCCAGGCGTAGTACCGGGCGACCTGGGCCGTCCTTTGAAAGGTCGGAATGTATTGCTTCCACTCACCCGTGGTGAAGTGCCAGAAGATGGCAAAGGTCCACAGCGTGACCAGCAGCCACGCGGCGTACTCATGAATGAGCAGCGCATTTCGGAACCTCAGCCCGCCCAGATAGCCGTGGATGGCAAAACCCGTGTACAGCATGGTGATGACGAGAAGTGCCTGGCTCCAATGCCAGAAGCGTTCGAAGCGTTTGAATAGATACAGACGATGCTCAGCCATGGTCATGTCTCCTTGACGGGTGAGTCTCAGCGCCGGCGCAGCCAAAGGCCGATGCGGATGAGCGCGTGGATCAGGACGCCTGCCAAGGCAAGCGCGGCAACGAGCAAGCCCAGGCGCTCGATCAGCGGCTGGTGGTCACGCGGCCGACCCGGCATGTAGACACCGTCGATGTTTTGCAACCGGCCCTGATCGGCGTGGCATTGCACGCACCGCAGCGCGTCTTCCTTCGGCGCCACCATGTGGGCAATCGGCCAATACATCTCCGTCTTCACAAACCCGTAATGCCCCGAATACGGCAGATGCGCGGCCTTCATGCCCGCGGCGATCGAGGTGTTCCAGTTGTAGTTCATCGTGTAGGAATCCTCGTCGAATCCAAACGAATGGAAGACGGCCAGGATGCCTGTGCGCGTGTCATACGGCTGGTTGTTGTGATGGATCTTGAAGGGCCAGATCTTGGACTGGCCATCCGTGGGGCTGCCCTCGATGGCGTTGACCTGCACGACGCCGTTCTTCTCGTGGTTCTGGATTTTCTCCCCAATGTGCATCCAGGTTTCCGTGCCGTTGAACCAGCGGTACTGCGGCACCACGTTTTCAGCCCAGCGGAAGCTGCCTTTCACCCCCCAGTAGGTGTTCCAGCCACGCGCGTTCATGATGACCAGCGGTGAACCGTTGGGGGCCAGCTTGCCTGCGGTGGCGTAGTTCCAGTCCATCTTCGTCGGCAGCCCGCCACGTGCGAACTGCGGAATGTGGCAGGTCTCGCACGCAATATCGCGGGTGTGCATGTTCAGCGTCGACGCCACCAGGCTGGACTGCACGTTGTCGCCCGCGTGCGGCGCCTGGCCGTGGCAGGACTGGCAGGTCACGGCGTTGCCGTTGTGCGCCGCGCCGCGCATGTACGCGCCCTGCTTGGGATCGGCATCGATCGCGTAATGCTCACCGCTGACGTTGTGGTCCGTCGTCTTGTGGCACTCCTGGCACGAAAAATTCAGGCCCTTGGCGTCCATGTGCACGTCAAGCGCACGCGGCGGGTCGTTCAGCGAGCTGTCGAGATCGCCGTGCTTGACGCCATTGCCCCCGCCTCCATAAAAGTGGCAGATACCGCATGTGTAGCGCGTGGGCGCCCCCACACGCTTGGCCACCGCAGCCAGATCCTCGGGCTCCACATAGGCCTTGTCGGTGCCGTAGACCTCGTTGCAGCCGGGCCGCACCGCGATCTTGGCCAGCGCCGGATTGCCCCCGATGAACGGAATCTTGCGGTAGGTCTTCGTCTTGTCATGGCACACCAGGCAATCCACATGGTCCTCGGTGCGCTGGCTGAACGGGATGAACTTGTCCGGATCCTGGCTGCCATAACCGGCATGACAGACCGTGCAGAACTGCTCATTGCTCACGGGGCTTACGCAGAACGTGTTGTAGATCTCGTTCTTGCCCACCATCTGCTTGGTCTTCGGGTTCCACGCCTTCCAGGTCCAGTGGATGGTGGACATGACTTGCTTGGCAGCCTGCGTGTGGCAACTCAGGCACGCGCGGGTAACCTGCTCGGGGGATGTGAACGGGCCCTGAAGTTGTTTGAACTTGCTGTGGTCTTGCGGCGTCTGCGGCCCCACCGGGCCGTCCACTTCCTTGGGCACGACGTGCCAAGTTGGCGCGTCCGCCGGGCCCGCCGCATTGGCGTTGACGAATTGCTGGGCTGACTCGGCACCATACGCCGGCGCGCCCAGGGCGAGTAGCGTCGCGGCGAGCCAACCGATTGCCATGCGTGCCTTGCGCGCCAGGGACGTGCGATGCAAGCCCGATGCGCTGCGCTGTGTGGCCAGTTCCATGAACGCCTCCTCGGATTGGGCGGATCGTTGTCCGCCTGTTTGTGTATTGGGTGCGTTGTAATACTGGTGCGGGTATTTTGGAAAGGCCCCGACGAGCATCCTTTGATCCAGGTCATGCAAAGTCGATTTACCAGCGTGTTGGAGCTCACACGCACGCATTTGCGGCGACACTTTCATCCATCGGTATCGACGGGCTTTGCGGGCGCCGGCCGAGCGGGGCACGGGCACGGATGGCGATTCAATGCAGTGCAACGCGAGGCATGACACGGCGCCCAAACCCGGCTTTGGCACGACCGCCCCTGCCCCCGCGCCGAAAACTGAGCAACGGCTTTCCATGACCCAGCCGGTTCGCCGCCGAAAGCCCGGCAGCGTTTCGGGCCGGCGAGCCGTCTCGGGATGGGGCCTTTGATGAGGATGGATAACCATGATGAAGTTTTTGCTCACGATCTGCGTTCTTCTTGCGACTTGCTCACCGACGTGGGCCGGTGAAGGCCCGACGGCCACGCCTGGCGTGCCCGATGCCATTCACGGCAAGGTGCTGCAGACCATGGACGCCGGCGCCTACACCTACTTGCACCTGCAGGCCGCCTCAGGCGATGTGTGGGCGGCGGTGTACAAGGCCCCGGTCAAGGTCGGAGATGCGGTCAGCGTGGATCATGTCGTGCTGATGAAGAACTTCGAGAGCAAGACGCTCAAGCGCACGTTCCCTGCGATCTACCTGGGCATGCTGGAGCCCGCCACCGGTGCTGTTGCGCTGGCTGCGCCAACTGCAGGGGCACAAGCGGGCGGCGGCGCCGATCCTCGGGTTGCCAAGGCCCAGGGACCCAACGCCTACACGATCGCACAGGTCATTGCGCAGAAAAATCAGCTTCAGGGAAAGACCGTTCTCATCCGGGGCCGGGTCGTCAAATACAACCCCCAGATCATGGGCAGGAATTGGGTTCACCTGCGCGACGGATCCGCAGCTGGCAGTGCGCAGTCCGATGAGATCCTCGTGACAACGAGCAGCGCGACGAAACTCGGCGACATCGTGACGGCCCGCGGCAGCGTGCGCACGAATGCCGACTTCGGCGCAGGCTACGCCTACCCTGTGCTCGTCGAACACGCCACACTGCAACCTTAAGTCGGACTGCGGCACGGTTCGCCTGCCCCCGTCAAGGCCAGGCGGCCGCACGGCGTCTTGCCCGTGCCCGTTGTGCGGGACGCACAGCGCGTGCGGAGGACCGGATTGGAGCGCTGCGGTGCCCGCGCGCTTGCGCCATGGCTGCGCTGCGCCGGCAAGGCGTGTACGCTCGGCGGTATGGTGCCCACGGCCCCCGCCCACTCCAGGAGATCCGCCATGCTTGCCCCCCACACGCTCGCCTTGCACATCGGATCCATCCATGGCTGAGAGCGAACCCCTGCATGCCCTGCGTCCGTTTCTGCGCAACTGGGTCTGGGAGCACGGACGCGTCGGAACCCGTTACCTGGACTGCACCTGTGGCGAGCTGCGGTTTGCCGAAGGCAAAAAGGCGCATTACGCAAGCGAGCCCCACCAGTATGTCTCGCTTCTCAAGGACGCTGAGCCGGTTGCCAAAACGGCCCCGTCGATTCACGAAGGAGGCCTGGCCCGGCTCTTGCGCGCCGCCCAGCAAGGACGCCCGGCCGAGGCCGGCTCCGCGGCCGAGGTGCAGCGCGCAGTCCACGACTGCATGGAACTGGGCCTCATCAGCGCCTACCAGCGCGATGCCGAGCAAGCTCGCGCGCGTTATGCCCTCGAGCCCCTGTTTGACGATGAAATCCGCGCCGCGGTCATCGAGGATGTGCGACGACTCTGGGTCGGCGTGCGCGAGCAACTCTTGCGCTACGACTTCACCATCTTTTACGGCCTCCCGCAGGCATTGCTCATCAGCGACGCGCCGTTCACCGACTGGCGCGTTCGCGCCAAGCCTGCGTTGCCCTTCGTCTCGCTGCCGCTGGGACCGCATAGCCTGCTGGTGGGGACCCCGTCGGCCCGCACCAGCCGCGCCGCGCCGGTGCTGTGGAAGGAGGCCCCGGTCATGGGACCCTTCCGCGATCACAACCAGCACCAGGTCGAGAGCGCGCGTCGCTGGCTGGTTGCAACGACGGACGAGGCGCTGCTCGCCGTGCAGCCACGCTTTGCACCCGACGCCCCGGCGTGACGCTGCGCCTGAGCCCGCGGATCGGCTGCGCCGCCCCGGCGACGCGCGAAGGCGAGCGCCGAGCGAACGCGATCGCCGAGCCTGCAAGGATCCGGGCCTGCCGCCGCGGGCCACCGCAAAGCCGGCCTGCGGTGCCGCTTCCCGGGTCAAACGCCATGCCCGAGATGCGTACGCTCAACGTCGCGCGTGGCCGGCGCCCCGGCAGCGCCAGCCGATGCCTTGCGGTATTCGTCGGGGGTCAGCCCCATCATGCGGCGGAACATCGCGATGAATGCCGACGATGAGCCGTATCCAAGGTCGTGTGCGATGTGCTCAACCGTCTCCCCTGCCTCCAACAACGGCATGGATTTGACGGCACGAAGGCGCTGACGCCATTCCGCCAGCGACATGCCCAGTTCACGCTGGCAACGCCGCATCAGGGTGCGCTGCGTGGTGTGCGCGAACCCCGCCCATTGCGCGAGCGATCGCGTTGCTCCCGGCTCGGCTTGAAGCGCCTGCAAAACAGGGCGCAAAAGCACGTCCTCTGACATGGGCAAGAAGCTGCCCGCACACTCGGCCCTGGCCAATTGATCGACCGCGACCTGCAGCAGCCGAGACTCCTCGTCCGATGGGGGAAGCCCCGGGGGGCGCTGGCGCAAATGTTCAAGAAGCGCGCGCAGCAGCGGATTGACCATCAGCGCGCAGCTTGTCGTGGGCAACGCACCGCTCAGTTCCGGTGCGACATACAGCGAGCAGTGGCTGGCCTCCTGCCTGTTCAGGCCCCGATGTTCCAGATTGGGCGGCAGCCAGATGCCATATTGGGGAGGCGCAAGGTAATGGCGGTCGGCCAGCTTGACCTCCATCACGCCGGTAAAGGCATACACGAACTCGCCCCAGGCATGTCGATGCCGAGGATAGGTTCCGTGAGCAGGCATGGATGCCGCGCGAAAGTAAATCGGGCTGGGCAGTGCCTCGCTGAATGGGGGGAAATGCACATGATTCGCTGGCGTGTCCATGACGTGTCGTTGGCCGATTGGTGCTATGCATTGTCGCAATTTCACTATATGAAGCCCAGGCGCCAGCCGGACAATGCCGGGGATCTTCACACGGATGCGACATGCACCATGGATTCACGTCGACCGCTCGACACCCTGGCGATTGTGCTCATGCTTGTGCTTTGCCTGGTCTGGGCCATGCAGCAAATTGCGCTCAAGGCAACCGCCGCAGACATCACGCCAATCCTGCAAATCGCCCTGCGCTCGGGATTCGCTGCAGTCCTTGTCAGCATGCTCATGGCCGCGCGGGGAACACGCCTGTCGTTCGTCGACGGCTCGTGGCGAGCGGGATTGGCGGTGGGAGGGCTGTTCGCCCTGGAGTTCCTGCTCGTGAGCGAGTCATTGCGTCACACCTCCGCGGCACACCTGGTGGTCTTCCTCTACACGGCACCCGTTTTTGCCGCGCTGGGCCTGCACTGGAAGCTGCCCTCCGAGCGGCTGGCCCCATTGCAATGGCTCGGCATCACCCTGGCGTTTGCCGGCATTGCGGTGGCTTTCCTGAGTGGGCACCAGCGCCACGTCGCGGCCGCGCATGGCCAGATGCTGCTGGGCGACTTCCTTGCACTGCTGGCCGGTGCTGCCTGGGGCACCACGACGGTGGTCGTGCGCGCGACTGGCTTATCGCGGCTGCCGGCGGCGCAGACCCTGCTGTACCAATTGGCCGGGGCATTCGTGCTCCTGCTGGCCGGTGCCTTCTTGCTGGGTCAAACCACCTTCCATCCAACACCGCTGGCTTTGGGCGCCCTGGCGTTCCAGTCGGTGATCGTGTCGTTTGCCAGCTTCCTGGCGTGGTTCTGGCTGCTGCGACACTATCTGGCGTCCCGCCTGGGCGTGCTCTCCTTCATGACTCCGCTGTTCGGCATCGTGCTGGGAGCATGGCTCTTGGGTGAGCCGATCAGTCCCGGGTTTTTGACCGGGACCTTGCTGATTCTGCCCGGCATCGTCCTCGTCAGCGGATACGGGTGGCTGACGCAATGGGCTCGCGTCTTGACCGCATCGCGCGGGTAACGCACCGTCCGACGCGACGGCGCGCGCGATGTTGCGCCCTGGGTCACGGTAGCACGGCGGCTGGCGCGTTTGGACGCCGCTGCGATGCATTCGGCGGGATTGCTCCCACGACGAAGCGCGACGCGCCACAGCCGGGGGAGGCGCGGTGCAATTGCTCCGCAGCGACCTTCCCGCCGGCGATCGGCACCTTCGGCGCAGCCCTCGAGGCCGCTGCTGAATCTGCCGGGGATCCTCACTTCGGCCGCTCGCAGCTTCGTTGATGTGGCTGCAACGCCCGGCTTCGTACACATTCGCATACATCTGCGTTCAGTTTCCTGTCACCAGATGCGCCGCCGAACCCGTTATGGCCCGCACAGCATGCTGCATGTCTTCACCACAACGGCAACCAAGGAACCGCACCATGACCCCCTTTTCGTCCCGATTGAACAAAATCCTGCTTGGCTCGCTGACGCTGGCTGCCATCCTCGCCGCCGCC
Source organism: Betaproteobacteria bacterium (assembly GCA_028870715.1). Taxonomy (GTDB): domain Bacteria; phylum Pseudomonadota; class Gammaproteobacteria; order Burkholderiales; family Burkholderiaceae_C; genus Thiomonas_A. The sequence goes on from JAGWOZ010000013.1 coordinate 14,806, forward strand.
AGCGCGCATGCCGAAACCGCCTGGGAACGCGCCCACCCGCGCCGCGACCAGGTGCTGGACCGCACCCAACATCTCAATCGCCGCATCGCCCGTGAGCGCCGGGAACGCGAACTGACGCCGGCACAGGCGCGCGCCCTGCACGGCGAAGTCCGCCAGACGCGGCTGGAGCAGGCCGCCATGGCGCGCGCCAATGGCGGCTTCATCACCAAGTCCCAGCAAGCGGGCCTCAACCAGCAGGAGAACGCCATCCGCCGCAGCGTCGGGCCGTAAGCGACGCCCAGCGTCAGTGTCCAGGGCGCAGGGCGTCGCCGATGGCCTCAACCATCCGTCGATGCACGCACTTGATCTTCGACGGTGCTGGATGCGGCTTCGCAGGGACACGCGATCCCCCATTGGCACACCTTTGCGCCCCGGCCTGAACGCCGGACTTTCCGGGATTCAACTGATGAACAAGCCTTTCATCCCTGCGCAACGCATCGCTCGCCGTGCGGGCGCCTTGTGGGCACTGGCCGCAGCGGGCGCATTGGCGCTTGCGGGCTGTGCGGCGCAGGCCGCGCCCTTGGGCTCCGCGCCGAGCGTGACGTCGGCTCGGCACGAGGCAGCCGCCTTGAATGCGGCCGCGCGCCTTCATCCCGTCGCCTTTCTTGACCGCATTGGCTGGGGGGCAAGCGCTGCGCAATTGCAGGAGCTTTCCCGCGTCGGAGCCACCCGATTTCTGGATGAGGAACTGCGCCCCGACCCCGACCCGGTCCTTCCACCTGAGGTGCGTCAGCAGATCGCCGCCCTGCAGTGCACGCAGCCCCTGAGCCAGCTCATTCCGCCGCTCGTGCGGCAGATGAAAGCCATTCAGCAAGCCCGGCGTGGGGGCCAGGCCATCAGCGCCCAGCAGGCACAGGCCGCGCTTCAGGCGCTGAATCAGCGCAAGAATCAGCTCACGCAGGAGGCGATGACCCAGCAACTGCTGCTGGCGGTGTACGCCCCCAACCAGTTGCAACAGCGCCTGACGTGGTTCTGGCTCAACCATTTCAACGTGTTCCGCGGCGGCAACATCGGACCCATGATGGCTGACTACACCCAGCACGTCATCGCGCCGCGGGCGTTGGGCCCTTTCCGCGATCTGCTGCAGGCGACCATGTTTTCGCCGCAGATGCTGCTTTATCTGAACAACGCGCAAAACGCGCGCGGCCACGTCAACGAAAACTATGCGCGCGAGGTGATGGAGTTGCATACGCTGGGCGTGGGCGGGGGCTACACGCAAACCGATGTGACCAATCTGGCACGCGCCCTCACCGGCCTGGGCGTCGATCTCAGCGAGCGCCCGGTGCGCGTGCGCCCGGCCCTGCGCGGTGAACTATGGCAACACGGTCTGGTCGTCTTCAACCCGGCGCGCCACGATCCCGACCCCAAGGTTGTGCTCGGCCACGTGCTGCAGGGCCGCGGACTTGAGGAGATCGAACAGGTCATCACCCTGCTCGCCGACGATCCGGCTACGGCGCGGCATGTGAGCCTGGAGCTCGCCCAGTATTTTGTCGCCGACCACCCCGACCCGGCGATGGTCAACGCAATGGTGCAAACCTGGACACGCACGCGGGGCAACATGGGCGCCGTCCTGCGCACCATGCTGACCAGCCCGCAATTTGCCGCCAGCCTGAGTGCGCCCCAGTTCAAGGACCCGATGCGCTACGTCGTGTCGGCCGCGCGCGCGAGCTTCAACGGACGCATCATCACGAACACCCAGCCGCTCATCGGCATGCTGTACAGGCTCGGCGAACCCCTGTACGGACGGCAAACGCCCGACGGCTATGCCCTGAGTGGCGGCGCCTGGGACAGCCCGGGCCAGCTGACCACCCGCTTTGAGGTGGCACAGCAAATCGGCGCTGGTGCCCCGGCGTTGTTCGGCCCCCCACCGCCCTTCCTGCGCACGCGCCTCGTAGTCGACCCCGCGGATGCGGCGGGCACCATGGGTGAGCCGGGCTCGGCCATGACCGCAGCAGGGGCAATGCTTGCACAAGGTGGGGCAACGCGCGACGTGCCGCCCAAACTGCCGCCGCGGCGTCCCCCGCCTGATCTGGCACGCAGCACGGTCTTTCTCGCGGCTGAGACCGATCTGGGACGGGCCACGCTGCAAGCCCTGGCCCAGACCGACCAGCGCATGCGCTGGAACGCCCTGTGGCTGTCCTCACCCGAGTTCATGAACGACTGACCGTCTGGGAGATCATCATGCAACGTCGACACCTTATTCAAGCTGCGGCGCTGTCCCTGGCCGCGCCGATGGCCCGGCTCTGGGCCGCGCCCGCGCCCGGTGGGCCCAAGTTCATCCTGGTGTTCCTGCGCGGCGCCTACGACGCGACCAACGTCCTGGTGCCTTACGCGAGCGACTTCTATTACGAGGCACGCCCCCACATTGCCGTACCGCGCCCGGGCACCGGCCCCGACGGCGCCATCCGGCTCGATGCCGACTGGGCGCTGCACCCGGCGCTGCAAGCGAGCATGCTGCCCCTGTGGCAGGCGGGCCAACTGGCGTTCGTGCCGTTTGCCGGCACCCGCGACATGACACGCAGCCACTTCGAGACGCAGGACCACATCGAACTCGGACAGGGACCGCAGACCCGCGACTTCAACAGCGGCTTTCTCAACCGACTCGTGCAGCAACTCGGGCACCGCACGAGGCCCATGGCCTTCACGGCGCAACTGCCGCTGTCGCTGCGCGGGGCCGAACGCGTACCCAACATGGCCATGGGCCAGATCGCCCGCAGCGGCATCGACTCGCACCAGGAAGCGCTGCTTGAGCGCATGTGGGGCACGACCCCCGAAGCCGCCTCGGTTCGCGAGGGCTTTGCCGTGCACGCCACGGTCATGCGTGACATGCAGGCCCAGGACTGGGAGGCCGAAATGACGGCCGCCAGTCGCGGGGCGATTGATCCGCGCGGTTTCGTGGCCGAGGCCGCGCGGGTGGGCGGCCTGATGCGCGCAAGCTTCGACGTCGGTTTCATCGACGTGGGCGGCTGGGATACCCATGTCAACGAAGCCGCTGCCAACGGCGCCAAGGGTCAACTCGCCGCGAAGCTCGGCGATCTGGGCCAGGGTCTGGCTGCCTTGGCCCAAGCCATGGGCCCGGCCTGGCGTGACACGGTGGTCGTGGTGCTGAGCGAGTTCGGGCGCACGTTCCGCGAAAACGGCAATCGCGGCACCGACCACGGCCACGGCACGGTCTACTGGGTGCTGGGCGGTGCCGTGCGGGGCGGGCGAATCGTCGGCGAGCAAGTCCCGCTGGCGCCCGCCACCCTCAACCAGAACCGCGATACCCCGGTGCTCACCGAGGACCGCAATGCGCTCGGCGGCCTGTTCGCTCGCCTTTGGGGGTTGAGCGCGCAACAGGTGCAAGCCGTATTCCCGGGCAGCGCGGCGCTGGACTTGCGCCTGGTCTGACACGAAGGACGCCGCCGAGCCCCTCCCGTCGCCGTCGAACTCCGGCAGGCGACCGAGCAGGCGCCAGCCCCCACACTGCCCCGCCGGGGCGACGCTTGCGCGCCATGCATCTAGGCCCCCAAGCCACCGTCGTCGTATGCCGCGGCAAAGGTCTTCCAGTCCGCCGCGCACGCCTGCGCACAGTCGTGTGCCGCGGCAATCAGGTTCCGGCTCCATTTGCGCCCACTCGCAAAATCCTGCAAGGCGTCCGCGGTCGCCGATCCGCCCCGGCCACTGCTGCGCAACTGCGCCCACGCCGTCAAGTGCCCCATCGTGTGCATGATGCCTTCGAGCTCGCCCATCGACTGACTGGAACGGTCCAGCACAACCCGGTCCTCCGAAGGCTGCAGGCCGCGCAAGACATACGACTGCTTTTTCCACTTCAGCGGCTGCAGGAAAGCCATCGACACCGCCTGCATGCGCCGCTGCACGCCAACGACACGATGCGCATGCGTGGCCCACTCGGGCTGGCGCGTGGCGACATGCCCACTGAGCGCCGAAGGCAGAGCCTGCTTGAGGTCGAGCAGATAGTTTGCATCGGGGGACACCTTGCCCTGCACCAGGATGACGTAACGGTTGACGCCAAGGCTTCCCGTGCCTGCGATGCGCCTGGCCACGTCCAGGACCTCGTAGAAGTCCGGATGCGGCTGGCTTGCTGCGAACGCGCCCAGCAGGGCAGACACGCTTGAGCGCTGTTCGGCGTCAACGGGAAGGGCCTTCTTGCCATCTACCCGCAGCAGCCGGCGTTTTCCCTTTCGCACCGTGCGCGTGTCGAGAAACGCCGGGCGTGCGCGGTGCTGCAGGCCATCGAGCAAACGCCGCACGGCCCCTTGCGCCGTTTCGCGCTCCACCCAGCGGGCTTTGCCATCGAGGATGGCCTGGGTATAGGCGTCCAGGTAGCCCCGGCACAGATGCAGCGCGTCGTTCGCGCTGGCATGCAGGGTTTCGGCGCCGACCAGAATGCTGGTGATGACGCGCACGAGATCGAGGGTGACGGGGCCCAGCACCGCCTCGTCGAAATCGTTGAGATCGAAATACACCAGGCGATTGTCGCCCTTGTAACTGCCGAAGTTTTCCAGGTGCAGATCACCGCACAGCCACGCGGCCGGCGCCTTGGTGAAGAGCTTGGTCGTCGGCAGCCGGTCGTAGAAAAGGTGGCAACTTCCGCGCAGGAAGGCGAAACTGTTTTGCCGCATGGCGCGGTACTTCAGTGCCAGGCGCTCTGGATCACGCCCGGCATTGAAGGTGCGAATCGTGCTGACGGGATCGATCATCGTGGCCGCTTTCGAGAATGGTTGCGAGGTCCGGGCCGCATGGCGCAAGCGCTTGCAGTGCGATGGGCAGCCGGAGATTGCGACACTCCCGGTGCGCCATGTGGCATTGTGTGTGCACGCAGCCACCCGCATCAAGCGCTTTGCAAGCAAATCCCTCCAGGACTTCGCGTGGATTGGCGGCGCTCGGCGGTGGCGGCGCTCGGCGGCAGCGGATCGGTGCATCGGTGGGGATCCCGCGGCCGGCCCGTGGACTGCGTCGGTTAATCTTGCAAAAAACGGCGACCAACAGGACACTCCAGCCCGGGTGGAGACAAGACATGGATGCACGAGCAACACCGAGTTCGGCTTTGTACCTGTTCGAGAAGTTCGAGGTGGGGGTGGTTCACCTCGACGCGCGGCGCACCGTGTTGGCCATGAACGATTTCGCACGCAAGGTCCTTCCCGTGGGTGAAAAGCAGCCATTCGACAAGCTCGTGGCGTCGTTTCACCCGGAGCGATCCAAACCGAAAGTCAATTTCCTCCTGGACGAGGCGTCGCGATGCCCGGTGGCCAATGCCACGCCCATGACCATGATCATCAACATTCCCGAGCAGGTCCTGCTGATCAAGGTGACCCGGCTGGCCGACCATCTCGGCACCACGACCGGATTTGTCCTGGTCTTCTATGACGTCACACAGATCGTGACCAACGACGACACGGCACCCGAGTCGCTGCAGGCCAACCGCCGCCTCTCACGCATTCCCATGGTGGCGAACCACAAGGTGGCGTTTGTCGATACGGCCGATGTGCTGTGCCTGGAATCGCAGGCTCACTACACCCGTGTCCTCACCCGGGACGGCTTGCATTTCTGCAACCTCAGCATCGGCGACCTGGCGGCCCGACTCGACCCGGCACAGTTCATGCGCGTGCACCGCTGTTTCATCGTCAACTTGCAGGCCGTGGCCGAACTCGGTCGCGAAGGCAGCAAGACGCATATCGTGCTGCGCGGCAAGCACCCCGGGCCACCCATTCCGGTGGCGCGCGGCGAGGTGGCGCAGCTGCGCGCCGCGCTCGGGCTCCTGAAGCGGGCCCGCGGCGCCGCACCCAGCCCCGCGCCGGTCCCGATCTAGGGACATTCCTGTATTGCGCTCGCGGCGAAACGCGTTCTCAGCACTTCGTGCAGCGCGATGCGCATTCCGTGAAGCAAACACGGATTTGGTGCAAAGTGCGCCCTAATGGCGGGCCCTTACGCCGAAATGCAAAGTTCTCTAAACTCTTTTCGTGAATATGTCATTGACGGAAATCAATGACGCTAACGACAACTGCTGGAGACAAGCATGATCCCACCGCGTTTCGAGTACCACGCGCCTCGCTCCCTCAGCGAAGCCGTGGCCCTGCTGGGCCAGCTCGGCTCGGAAGCCAAGCTGCTTGCAGGCGGCCACAGCCTGTTGCCCATGATGAAGCTGCGCTTTGCCGAGCCTGCGCACTTGATCGACATCAACCGCATCCCCGAGCTGCGCGGCATCCGCGAAGACGGGACCACAGTGGTGATCGGCGCCATGACGGTCGAGCACGCCTTGATCACCTCGCCGGTCGTGCAGGCCAAAGTGCCGCTGCTGGCCGAAGCCGCCACCCAGATTGCCGATCCCCAGGTGCGCAACCGCGGCACGATCGGCGGCGATATCGCCCATGGCGACCCTGGCAACGACCACCCGGCCCTGTCCATTGCACTGGAAGCATCCTTCGTGCTTGAAGGCCCCGACGGGCGCCGCACGGTGCCAGCCGACGGGTTCTTTCTCGGCCCCTACATGACGCAACTGCAGGAAAACGAAGTCCTGTGCGAAATCCGCGTGCCTGCCTTCGCACACGGCACGGGGTGGGCCTACGAGAAACTCAAGCGCAAAACCGGTGACTGGGCCACGGCCGGCTGCGCAGTGGTCATGCGCAAGAGCGGCGGCACGATCAGCCACGTGCGCATCGCTCTGACCAATGTGGCGCCCACCGCGCTGCGTGCCGAGGCCGCCGAGAGCGCGCTGCTGAACCAGCCGCTGAACGCCGCCACGCTGCAGGCGGCCGCCGATGCGGCCGCCGCCATCTGCGAGCCTGCCGAAGACCTGCGGGGCGACGTGGAATACAAAACCGCCATGGCCGGCCAGATGGTCAAGCGCGCCCTGTCCAAAGCCTGGTCCCGTTGTGCCTGAACCCGCTGCCGGAGCAACCCCATGAGCAAAAAACTGATCACTGTCAACGTCAATGGCCGCAACGTGGAAAAGGCGGTCGAGCCCCGCACGCTGCTGATTCACTTCCTGCGCGAGGAACTCAACCTCACCGGCGCCCACATCGGCTGCGAGACCAGCCACTGCGGGGCCTGCACGGTCGATATCGACGGCCAATCGGTCAAGTCATGCACCCACCTGGCCGTGCAGTGCGACGGCTCCGAGGTGCTGACCGTCGAGGGGCTGGCGAACAAGGGTGTGCTGCACGCCGTCCAGGAAGGTTTTTACAAGGAACACGGACTGCAATGCGGCTTTTGCACACCGGGCATGCTGATGCGCGCCTACCGGTTCCTGCAGGAAAACCCCAACCCCACGGAGGCCGAGATCCGCACGGGCATGAGCGGCAACCTGTGCCGCTGCACCGGCTACCAGAACATCGTCAAGGCCGTGCAGTACGCCGCCAAAAAGCTGCTGGAAAGCCAGACCGCCACGGCCTGACACATACACGGATCGCCCAGAGCAACCCGCCGGAGACACACACATGAATGCACCAGTACCAACCGCCGAAGCCCGCGAACTTGCGCTGGCCGGCATGGGCGCCTCACGCCTGCGCAAGGAAGATGCCCGATTCATCCAGGGCAAGGGCAACTACGTCGACGACATCAAGATGCCCGGCATGCTGCACATGGACATCGTGCGCTCGCCCGTGGCCCACGCTCGCATCAAAAAGATCAACAAGGACGCGGCGCTGGCGATTCCGGGCGTGCACGCGGTGCTGACCGCCGATGATCTCAAGCCCCTGAAGCTGCACTGGATGCCGACCCTGGCGGGCGACGTGGCAGCCGTGCTTGCCGATGAAAAGGTGCATTTCCAGATGCAGGAAGTGGCGATCGTGATCGCCGACGACCGCTACATCGCCGCCGATGCCGTGGAAGCCGTCGAGATCGAATACGACGAGCTGCCCGTGGTGCTCGACCCCTACGCCGCGCTGGCGCCCGACGCCCCGGTGCTGCGCGAAGACCTGGCGGGCAAGACCGAAGGCGCGCACGGCAAGCGCGAGCATCCGAACCACATCTTCACCTGGGACGCCGGCGACAAGGCCGCTGCAGATGCGGCTTTCGACGCCGCGGCGGTGAAGGTCTCGCAGCACATGTATTACCCCCGCGTGCACCCCTGCCCGCTGGAAACCTGCGGCTGCGTGGCCAGCTTCGATCCAATCCGCGGCGAGCTGACCACCTACATGACGTCCCAGGCGCCCCATGTGGTGCGCACCGTGGTGTCCATGCTCTCGGGCATTCCCGAGTCCAAGGTGCGCATTGTCAGCCCCGACATCGGTGGGGGATTCGGCAACAAGGTCGGTGTCTATCCCGGTTACGTGTGCGCCATCGTCGCCTCCATCGTGCTCGGGCGCCCGGTGAAGTGGGTGGAGGACCGCATCGAGAACATTTCCTCCACCGCCTTTGCCCGTGACTACCACATGGATGGGGAGATCGCTGCCACGGCCGACGGCAAGATCACCGGCCTTCGCGTGAACGTGGTGGCCGACCATGGCGCGTTTGACGCTTGCGCCGATCCCACGAAATTCCCGGCCGGCATGTTCCACATCTGCTCGGGCAGCTACGACATTCCGGCGGCCTATGCCAGCGTCAAGGGCGTGTACACGAACAAGGCGCCGGGTGGCGTGGCCTACCGCTGCAGCTTCCGCGTCACCGAAGCGGTCTATCTGGTCGAGCGCATGGTCGACGTGCTGGCGCAAAAGCTGGGCATGGACAAGGCGGAGATTCGCGCCAAGAACTTCATCCGCAAGGAACAGTTCCCGTACACCAGCGCCTTCGGTTTTGAATACGACTCGGGCGACTATCACACCGCGCTGAAAAAGGTGCTCGACGCGGTCGACTACCCGGCGCTGCGCGCCGAGCAGGCCGCCAAGCGCGCCGACCCCAACAGCCCCACGCTCATGGGTATCGGTCTGGTCACCTTCACCGAGGTGGTGGGCGCCGGCCCGAGCAAGATGTGCGACATCCTGGGCGTGGGCATGTTCGATTCCTGCGAAATCCGCGTCCACCCCACCGGCAGCGCGATTGCGCGCATGGGCACGATCACGCAAGGTCAGGGGCACCAGACCACCTACGCGCAGATCATCGCCACGGAGCTTGGAATCCCCAGCGAGGTGATTCAGGTCGAGGAAGGCGACACGAGCACGGCGCCCTATGGTCTTGGCACCTACGGCTCGCGCTCCACGCCCGTAGCCGGTGCAGCCATTGCCATGGCCGCGCGCAAGATCCATGCAAAGGCCAGGAAGATCGCCGCACACATGCTGGAAGTCAACGAAAACGACCTGGACTGGGAAGTCGATCGCTTCAAGGTCAAGGGGGACGATAGCAAGTTCAAGACCATGGCCGATGTGGCCTGGCAGGCCTACCACCAGCCCCCCGAGGGCATGGAGCCCGGCCTGGAAGCGGTGCACTACTACGACCCGCCGAACTTCACGTTTCCCTTCGGCATCTACCTGTGCGTCCTGGACATTGATCGCGGCACGGGCGAGACCAAGATCCGCCGTTTCTATGCCCTGGACGACTGCGGCACGCGCATCAACCCGATGATCATCGAAGGCCAGATCCACGGTGGTCTGACCGAGGGCTTCGCCGTGGCCATGGGCCAGCAGATGCCCTTCGACGCGCAGGGCAATTTGTTGGGCAATACGCTCATGGACTACTTCCTGCCCACCTTCGTGGAGACGCCGCATTGGGACACCGACCACACCGTCACGCCCTCGCCGCACCATCCCATCGGGGCCAAGGGCGTGGCCGAGTCCCCGCATGTGGGCTCCATCCCGACTTTCACCTCGGCGGTGGTGGATGCGTTCTCCCATTTGGGCATGACCCACATGGACATGCCCCACAACGCGTTTCGCGTCTGGAAAGAACTCAAGGCCCACGGTGCCACCCTCTGATTCCCACCCCATCCCAACAAGGCATTCATGGAAGTCAAACTCGATAAACGGTACCCGCTGGATGTGGATCCCGGACGCGCCTGGGCGATCCTGAGCGACCTCCGGGCCGTGGCTGCCTGCATGCCCGGTGCCGAACTCACCGAACAACTCTCCGACACGTCCTACAAGGGCGGGGTGCGGGTGAAGGTGGGGCCGGCCGTGGCCCAGTTCGGCGGCACGGTGGACGTGGTGGACAAGGACGACACCGCCCACAAGATGGTGCTGCGCGGCAAGGGCGCCGACAAGGGTGGGTCCTCGGCTTCGATGGACCTTGCAGCGGCCATCGAGCCCGACCCGGCCAACGCGGCGCACGCGGTCCTGCATGGCGACTCCACCGTCATCGTCAACGGCAAATTCGCCCAATTCGGCGGGCGCATGATGGTCTCGGTCTCCGAGATGCTGCTGGCGCAGTTCGTGGAGAACTTCCGCCAGGCCGCCCTCGCCTTGCCCGCACCCACGGGCGCGGGCACGCCCGACGCCGCCTCCCAAGCCCCTGCGCCCGCAGCGGCGCCGAAGGTGGCGCGCGAGATCAACGGGCTGGCCATCGTCTGGGCTCTCATCAGGAACTGGTGGCTTGGCCTGTTTGCCAAGCGCACCTGAGCGGCCTCAAACCATGGCCAGCTCGATCCCACCCCTGGATGAACGCGCGCTGCGCGAGCAGTTGCAGCGGGTGGGCTACCTGGCTGATGCCGATCTGGCCACCACGGTGTGGCTTGCCCAGAAGCTTCAACGCCCGCTCCTGATCGAAGGCGATGCGGGCGTGGGCAAGACCGCGCTGGCCACGGCGCTGGCGGCCGCGCAGGGGGCCGAGCTGGTGCGGCTGCAGTGTTTCGAGGGGCTTGATCTGGCGCAGGCCGCCTATGAGTGGAACTACGGGCGCCAGCTCATGGCCATCCGCCTGCATGAAGGGCGAGGCGACGCGGTGCGCGAATCCGACGTGTTTGCGCGCGACTTCCTGCTCGAGCGCCCCTTGCTCAAGGCCATCAGCCAGCGAGGGCCCTGCGTGCTGCTGATCGACGAGATCGACCGGGCCGACGAAGCTTTCGAGGCCTTCTTGCTGGAGGTTCTGGCGGACTACCAGATCACGGTGCCGGAGATCGGCACCATCCGCGCGCAGCATATCCCGCAGGTCATCCTCACCAGCAACGGCACCCGCGAGCTCTCCGACGCGCTGCGCCGCCGCTGCCTGTACCACTATCTGGACTACCCCACGGTGGCGCGCGAAGTGGCGATCGTCAAGACCGCCGTTCCCGAGGCCGACACCCGGCTGGTGGAGGAGTGCGTGCAGTTCGTGCAGCGCCTGCGCCATGAAGACCTGGCCAAGACGCCAGGCATCGCCGAGACCCTGGACTGGGTGCGCGCGCTGCACCAACTCAACCAGCACACCCTGCCCGACGACATGGCCGTGCTGCTGACCACGCTGGGATGTCTGCTCAAGACCCGCGAGGATCGGTTCTTGCTGACTGGCGAACGTGCGTTGCAGCTGGTGGAGGGACGGCGCACGGTGGGTGTTGCCGAAAAAGCCGATACGGTGATCGCTGGACCATGAATCCGACGCGCACGCAACACGCGGTACCCCCCGGCCAAAGCCTGGCGGGTTTTGCCAGCATGTTGCGCGACCACGGCATGAAGGTTGGCGTGGCCGAGCAGCAGGCCATGCTGCAGGCCGCCCTCGCCCTCGGCGCCTTAAAGGGTGATCAGCTGCGCGCTGCGTGGCGCGCCATCGCGTGCCACGGTGCGCGGGACTGGCACCAATGGCCTGAACTCTTCGAGCGCTACTGGTATGCGCACCGGCTCAAGGGCCAGATCCGCGTCAGCGGCCACACGCGCGCCTCGCGCGACCTGCGCCAGGCGGTGCAAAGCCTGCATGAGCAGATGCAGCGTTCAGAGTCCGGCAGCGCGCCAGGCAAAGCGGCGCCGCTGTCTGCCAGCGAGGCTGGCGCCACCAGCGCACCCACCGACGACACCGGGAGCCCGCGCGCCATGGGGGGCGCCAGCAGCACCGAAGCGCTCCACCAGCGCGATGGACAGATGTGGCTTCCGCAGGAGCTCGGCGCGCTGCAGCAGCTGGCGCGCCGGATCACGGCGCAGCTGCGGCCGCGTCTGACCCGGCGCTGGCGCACGGCGCAGCCAGGTCAGCGTCTGGACCTGCGCCAGACGCTGCGCCGCAGCGTGGCATGGGGCGGGCAGCCGCTGCGCCCGGCCTGGCAGGTGCAGCGGCGCGAAACGCCGCGTCTGTTCATCCTGGCCGATGTGAGCCGCTCCATGGAGTCGCACGCACCGCTGTTCCTGCGCATTGCGCGTGCCTTCGCCGTGGCCGCCCAGGCGCGCGTGTTCGTCTTCCATGTGCGACTGGCCGAGATCACCCCCCTGATGCAGCGCGACTCGCCGGCGATCCAGGAAAAGATCAATGCCGTAACCGCGGGTTTTGGCGCCGGCACGCGCATTGCCCACAGCCTGCAGGACTTTGTGCGCGTGCACGCGCGCGCCCAGCTCAACTGCGGCTCCCGTGTCTGGATTTTCTCCGACGGCTTCGACACCGCCGAGCCCGATGCGCTGCCCGCAGCGCTGCGCGCGGTGCGCGCCCACGGTGCGCGCATCACCTGGTTTCACCCCACGCGTGAGGTGCCGGCGGCCGCTGCGCTGCAGCGCTCGCGCATCTGCGTGGACCGCTTCATTCCCCTGGCGCGTCTGAGCGACCTCGCCGCCGCGCGCCCCTTGCTGCACTGACCGGCTTTTCGCTTTCACCAGGAGCACCCCATGAACACCTCCGCATGGATCAACGCCGCAGCCCGGCTGCAGGCCCAGCAACAGCCCTTTGCCCTTGTCTCCGTACTGCGCGTGCAGCCCCCCGCGTCGGCCCGCGCCGGCGACAAGGCCCTGGTCACCGCTGAGGGGGCCATTCACGGCTGGATCGGGGGCGGCTGCGCCCAGCCGGCGGTCATCAAAACCGTGCGCCAGGCGCTGGCCGACGGGCTCCCGCGCACCATCCGCATCGCCCCCACCGACACCACCGTCGAGCGCACGCTGGGCGATGTGCTCGAGTTCGGCATGGCGTGCCATTCGGGCGGCACGCTCGAGCTCTTCATCGATCCGGTGCTGCCCGCGCCCCGCCTGATGGTGCTTGGGGACTCGCCTGTGGCACGTGCGCTGGCGGCGCTGGCGCCGCGCGTGGGGTTTTCGGTCTCGGTGGTCGCTGAGGGTGCGGCCGCAGCGGACTTCCCCGACGCTGAACAGGTCGTGGCCACAGACAACGCCACCAGCGTGCGCGAAGCGCTGCCCACACCAGCCTTTGCCGTCGTGGCGACCCAGGGCCGACGCGACCTGCAGGCGCTGAAGGCCGCGCTCGGCGTGCGGCCCGGGCGACTGTGGTTTGTGGCCAGCGCGCGCAAGGCCGCGGTGCTCAGACAAAGCCTCATCGCCGGCGGTGAAGATGCGCAACAGGTTGCGGCCATCGTGGCCCCTGCGGGCGAACATATCGGCGCGCAAACCCCCGAGGAGATCGCACTGTCGGTCCTGGCAGCGGTGGTGGCCGCACGCCGCGTACCCGCGCACGCCACCGCGGAGCCTGCAGCCGAGCCGCTGCCGGCCACGGCCGTCGTCACGGTGCCAGAGCCTGCGGCGCCAGCCCATTCCTGCTGTGGCGGTGCGGCGAAGCAAGCCGCCGCAGCCATGGCGCAAGCCGCTGGGGCGGCGGTCGGGGCCGACGCGCCTGCTGCGGCTGCCCCGAAAACCTCCTGCTGCGGGGGCTGAGGCACCATGGGTTGCATTCTCAAAGGAGGCGGCGGGCTGTACAGCCGGCTCGCCGTAGGAGCGGTGCTGCTGGCCGCAGGCTCGGGTTCACGCATGGGTCATCGACCGAAAAGCCTGCTGGAGCTCGGCGGCGTACCCCTGATCCGGCGCCAGATCATTGCGCTGTCGGGCGCCGGTGTGGACGAGTTGGTCGTGGTGCTGGGCCACCACGCGCAGCGCATCGAGCAGGCCGTGCAGGAATTTCCGGTCACGATCGTGCACAACCCGCAGCCCGATGCGGGGCAGGTGTCGTCGCTGCGCCTGGGCCTGCAGGCCTTGTCGTCCAAACTCGACGCGGTGCTGGTGGCGCTGGCCGACCAGCCGCTGATTCATGCGCAGGACATCACCGATCTGATTGGCGCGTACAAGAAGCGTCCGGCGCCCGCCCAGGTCGTGCAGCCCACGGTGGATGGCCAGCCGGGAAATCCCGTGATGTTCAGCGCCGCCGTGCGCGAGCAGATCCTCAACGGCGACGTCCGCATCGGCTGCCGCCAGTGGCAAGCCGCGCACCCCGATGAAGTGCAGCACTGGGCAACGACGAACCAGCGCTACCGCATCGACGTGGATACCCCGGAGGACATCGAAGCCCTGGCGCAGCGCACAGGGCACCAGCTGCGCTGGCCGGCGGACCTCGCGCGCTCGGCGTGACCGGCTCCGTCATGCTCACACCCGCTCCAATGCTCCCGCTGTGGCCCACGCCGCTGGGTCTGCACCGTCTTGCGCAAGCCGAGTCAGTCAACACCCTGCTGGTGCGGGTCTTTCAGGCCATGCGTGCCACCGATCCGCATGCGCCGCAGGACAAGCGCGCGTTCTATGCCAGTGGCGACGACCTGCTTGAGCGCATCCACCTTCCCGAGTGGGACACGCTTGTGCGTTTCCTCGTCGACAGCGTGCGCCAGACCGTCGTGCTGGCAAACCAGGGAGCCTGGCCCGTGGCCACACCCGGCCTGCAGATCGCCCTGCGCGGGATGTGGTTCCAGATCACCAGCCAGGGCAGCCACCATGACGTGCATACCCACGGCAATTGCTCGTGGTCGGGCGTGTACTGCGTGCAGGTGGACCCCGAAGCGCAACGCACAGCGCATCCGGTTCTGGGCGCAAGCAACGGCATGACGCGCTTTTATGGTCCCCACTTCAACCATCTGGGAGGTGCCCACATGGATTTCGGCAACGCCTACCTACTCTCGCCCCATCTTGATGTGCCGCCCTTGCCAGGGCAGCTGGTCGTGTTCCCGTCCTGGCTTGCGCACCAGGCCATGCCCTATGCGGGCGAGGCCGAGCGCATCATCGTGTCCTTCAACGCCAGCGTGCATGCGACCTCGGGCTCCGATCAGCTGCATGCCTACGCCGATGCGTGAGCGCATGCCTGTGGCAGCCGTGCGCCGGCCGCGGCGTGCCGCATTCATCGCTCGGCCCGTTCAGTGCCGCACCTGGGGCCCGGTGCCTCGTGTGTGCGGCTGTCCCCGGCAAGCCCTTGCACAGGGCTTTTCGGTTGGCGGCGATGCGGTGCAAGCGTCCCCGCACGCCCCACGTTCAATTTCGGGAGCAAATGATGAATAGCGTCGACATCGAAGTCATGCGCACCGCGCTGCAATGGCTTGACAAGGGCCACCGGGTCACGCTCGGCACGGTGGTGCGCACCTGGGGTTCGGCGCCGCGTCCGCCAGGCTCGCTCATGATCATCCGTGACGACGGGCAGGTGGCCGGTTCCGTGTCAGGCGGCTGCATCGAGGATGACCTCATCGAGCGCGTGGCGCGCGGGGAGCTGGCATTGCGCAAGCCCGAGGTCACGACCTATGGGCAAACCGCCGAGGAGGTGCGCCGCTTCGGCCTGCCCTGCGGCGGTACGGTGCAGATCGTGCTGGAGCCGCTGGGGCCGCACTCGCAACTGCGTGAGCTGCTGGTGGACATTGAGCGCCGCCACCGCGTGCAGCGGCGCATGGACCTGAATACAGGCCTCGTCCACCTGGAGCCGGCGCTCGACGGCGACCGCGTGACGTTCGACGGCGCCCATCTCGTGACCGTGCACGGCCCGCGCCTGCGCCTGCTCATCATCGGCGGCGGACAGCTCTCGCGTTACCTGGCATCGATGGCGGTGATGATCGACTATCAGGTCACGGTGTGCGAGCCGCGCACCGAATATCACGAAGGCTGGGATGAACTGCCCGGCGTCACGTTGTCCACCCTGATGCCCGACGACCTTGTGCTGGCCATGAACCTGGACCACAACAGTGCGGTGGTCGCGGTCACGCATGACCCCAAGCTCGACGACCTGGCGCTCATGGAGGCGCTGCGCACCCCGGCGTTCTATGTGGGCGCGTTGGGATCCATGCACAACAACACCAAGCGCCGGGAGCGTTTGCTGCAGTTTGACGTCAGCGCCGAGGAAGCCGCACGCCTGCGCGGGCCGGTTGGATTGCGCCTGGGTGCGCTGACGCCGCCCGAGATCGCCATGAGCATCGTGGCCGAAATGACCGCGATGCGCCGCGGGGTCGACTTGAGCCAGCCGTTGGTTCGGTGGGAGGCGTCAACCACTATCTGCGCCCTGGCCTGAACCGCTGCGCGCGATGGTGTGGTTGGCGTTGCGACCATTCCGGCGCGCGTTTGCCTGGACCCCGCAGCGGCACGTTGTGGAGATTGTGGGGATTCGGCCTGGTCGCTGTGGAGATTGTGGAGATTGAGGCGGGTCGTTGTGGAGATTGTGGAGATCCGGGCCAAGGTTCGCAAAGGCATGCACTTTGCAGACCAGCGTGGAACCGGGAAATTCCAACAATCCATCGCTGAGCCCCGCCTTCACCGTGGAGGATGGTGCGATCATCGCATCGCTGGCGCGTTTGGTGGCGACACCGATGAAAAGTTGGACTGGCGAATCGCGGGGAAATTTGCCTCGAGACTTGGAGTCCTGCGGTTCGCCGCGACATCAGGACGGCACGCCCGTCGGGATCGTGGCGCCAGGTCGTCGTGCGCCGCGCCAGCTCGCTCATCTTCGACGGCGCAGGGATCTGGGATGGGGTCGTCGGGGGTGTGCGGCTTTGAGCGTCTTAGAGGGAAGTTCGCCGAACAGTTTGTAGTAATCGTGCGCGAACCGCGCCAGGTGGAAGAAGCCCCAGCGCATGGCGGCCGATGTCACGGAAACGTCCTCGTCGTTTGACGCTTGCAAGGCGCGTCGCACTTCGTAGAGTCGCTGCGTCCGAAGATACACGAGCGGCGGAATTCCAAAGACTTGCAGGAAGCAGCGCTGCAAAGTGGAGCGACTGAACCCCAACGCCCTGCACAGCTCGATCACGGTCAGCGGTCCGGCCGTGCTTTTCATCATGGCGCGCGCACATTGTGCGAGGCAATAGGCATCGATGCGCAGGATTCGCCCGGGGCGACGCGCTGCCAACAGAAGGTCAACCAAGCGGGCCATGATCTGTGATGCAAGCTGATCATGATCGAGTTCGGCACATGAAGATAATGCGCTTAAATGTTGAAGACAGAGCAGTGTGTTGGCCACCGCGTTCAAATCGCTCGGTTCGACCCCGACAAAAAGCAGCGGCTGACGCCAACGCCCCGGGACGAGGTGACCCAGCGTATTCGCTTCTTGCAGGAACGCGGATTGACTCAATCGCCATGAAAAAATCTCGCTGGCAGGCAAGAGGATTTCATGGTCTCTGCGCCCGGGCACGTATGCGATGGCTCCCTTGGATAGCACGTCCAGGCCGGACACACCCGGAAGGACAACCTCGCAGATCGCGCTCAGCGTGCAGCACTCGACCGGAACGTGCTGCCGCCTGAGCACGAGGCGACTCTGCCGTTCGACTCTCACGAATCCGCTCGGCAGTTCGAGTTGTTGGTATTGCCCCGTAAAGGCGCCGGATTCGATCTGCGTGGATTGCATCGGCGGCGCCATTTGCACTGAATCGATCCGCCCTGCCCCACGTCAGTCCTGGAGCGATCCAAATCAGAGCAGGCGGGTCCGCGGTCGGCAGGGCAACGTGGGATCCAGACCGTTGATCCCCCCTGAATGCGTGGGCGGCGCTTCGAGCCAAAACCGCCCCGATGACTGATATCGGATAGAGCTCACCTTGCCTTCTGCTTAATCTTCCCGTCGTCAAGTTAACACTTGACTGTTGAATATGGCAAGTTCCCCTCGATTTCTCGTCTCATATCAAAGGAGTGCATCATGTCTCGACTGCTGCTTATCGTCGTCATCATCGGCATGCCACTATTGTTGGCGGGCTGCGGCACGGCACTGCTTCTCTGAACATGTGCCCGCGCATTCCCCTTCCTCGCCCGGCCCGACGCGCAGCGTCGCTCAGGCGAAGCCG
>JAGWOZ010000206.1 GCA_028870715.1 Betaproteobacteria bacterium
GTCTTGGGCTGCGTTGGCGTCGCTTGAAGTTCAAAGGGTTGCAGTCTCTTCAGACGCATGCTGTTGCCGAGCACGAAGATGGACGAAAGGCCCATGGCCACACCGGCAAGCATGGGATTGAGGTGCAGGCCCCATGGCGTACCGAGCCCAGCGGCAACGGGAATAAGCAGCACGTTGTAGGCAAAGGCCCAGAACAGGTTGCCCCGGATTGTCGCCATCGTCCGGCGCGCCAGGCGCAGGGCCGTCAGCACGCCGGGCAATTCGCCACGCGTGAGCGTGACGTCTGCAGCTTCAATGGCGATGTCGGTCCCGCTGGCCAAGGCCATGCCGACGTCGGCCTGGGCAAGGGCCGGCGCATCATTGATGCCGTCGCCCGCAAACAGCACGCGGCGGCCTTGCACCTGCAACGCCTGCACCACCTTGGCCTTGCCCTCGGGCAGCACCTCAGCGTGAACGCTGGTGATGCCGAGCTGCCTGGCCACCGCCTGGGCGGTGCGTGCCGAATCCCCGGTAACGAGTTCCACGTCCAACCCCAAACCCCGCAGCGCCCCGATCACTGCAGCCGCATCGGGTTTGAGAGGGTCGGAAATGCCCAGCACGCCAGCCATTTGGGTGTCGCGCATCACGAAGACCGTTGTGTGACCCTCGGCCTGAAGACGCTCAGCTTGTGCCGCGGCTTGGCCCGGGTCGATGGCCTGCTTCTCGACGTAACGCAATGCGCCCACATGCACCCGCGCACCGTCCACGACGGCCTGCGCCCCGTACCCCGTCAGGGACGAAAACTCACTCGCAACCGGCAATACAACTGCGCGCTCGCGCGCCGCCTGCAACACCGCCAGAGCCAGCGGATGCTCGGAACCCGACTCGACCGCTGCGGCCCAGCGCAGCACATCGTTCTCACTGAACCCGGGGCAAGCCCAGATCTTGGTCAGCGCCGGGCGTCCGCGCGTGACCGTGCCTGTCTTGTCCAGGAGCACGGTATCGACATGCGACAGGGCCTCCAGCGCTTCACCCTTGCGAAATAGCACACCGAGCTCGGCTGCGCGTCCGGTCCCCACCATGATGGCAGCCGGCGTGGCCAGCCCCATGGCGCAGGGACAGGCCACCACAAGAACGGCAACGGCAGCGAGCAGCGCCTGAGTGATCGCCGGGGGCGGTCCAATCCACAACCAGATGATGAAGCTGAGGGTGGCAATTGCGAGCACCGCTGGGGTGAACACGCGCACCACGCGATCGGCCAGCCCCTGAATCGGCAGCTTGCCACTTTGCGCCTGCTCCACCAAGCGAATGATTTGCGCCAGCAAGGTGCCCTGCCCCACGGAAGTCGCCTCGACTACAAGCAGCCCTTGCTGGTTGACCGTGCCCGCTCGCACCGTATCGCCCTTGCGCTTGGCGACCGGTACGGGCTCCCCGCTCAGCATGGCCTCGTCCACGTACGAGCTCCCATCGATGACGCTGCCATCGACGGGCAGGCGCTCGCCAGGGCGCACGACGACCAAATCGCCGATGCGCACATCCGTGATGGCCACGGTAACCTCGCCGCCATCACGCCTGACCCGCGCATCCTTGGCCTGCAGTTTGACCAAGGCGCGAATGGCGCCTGCGGTACGGCCCTTGGCCAGTTCCTCAAGATACTTGCCAAACAACACGGCAGCCACCACCACTGCCGCCGAATCAAAGTACACGTGCCGCGCATCCGGCGGCAGCACGCCGGGCGCGAGCAGCACCACCATGCCAAAGAGCCAGGCAGCGCCCGCTCCAGTGGAGACGAGCGAATTCATGTCCGGCGATAGGTGCCGGTAGGCAGCCCATCCCGGACGGAAAAAGCGCCGGCCCGGACCGAACAGCACGACACTGGTGAGCAGTGCTTGCACCCAGTCCCAAAAACGGGGAATCATGGCAGGCGCTGCCGTGTCCAGCCACTGTCCAAAAGTGGACGAAATCATGCTGCCCATCGACACAACCATGACGGGCACGGCCAAGCCCACGGCCCACAGCACGTCGCGGCGCATTGCCTGCAGTTGTCGAAGCTTGTGCTCGGCCTGCGCGGCCTCCAGAGCAGCAGCGTCACCCTGGGGAAGAATGGCCCCATAGCCTGCGTCCACCACGGCCTGGATCAGCGCCTGCGGTTGCACGCTGGCCGGGATATACCGCACGCTGGCGCGCTCAGTGGCCAAGTTCACGCTCGCGTCGATGACGCCAGGAACTGCCTTCAGTGCGCGTTCAACGCGCCCCACGCATGACGCGCAGGTCATGCCGTCCACATGCAGGACGACCTCCGCCGTGCGGGGCGTATAGCCCGTCTCCCGCACGATATTCACCAATTGCTCAGGCTGCACCTGCGCTGGATCAAAACGCAGTTCGGCGCGCTCACTGGCCAAGTTCACCGTTGCCTGCACGCCCGGCACCGCGTTGAGCGCACGCTCAACACGACCGCTGCACGATGCACAGGTCATCCCATCGATATCCAACTGCAGTGCACAGGTCGAAGACTCCTGCGCCCCACGACCCACTTGCGCACCGCCTGAAGATGCCGAGGAACTCATTCAATTCTCCAATGCAAGCCATTCAGGCTTGCGGCTCACGCGTGAGCGCAGCCAAAATTGGGCATGCATGGGTTGAGCCATGCCCCGGGCACTGCTCAACCAATGCATGCAACCCCGCCTTCAGCTGCTGAAGGTCGGCTATGCGTGCGTCGATCTGCGCAATACGCTCCTGCACGATGCCCTTCACGCGCCCCATATCGGCGCCCGCATCGGCATGAAGACCCAGCAGTTCGCGAACTTCTGGCAATGAAAATCCAAGCGCCTGGGCGCGACGAATGAACCGCAGACGCTCAACTGCTGCACTGTCGTACACGCGGTAATTAGCGGCCGTGCGCTGGCTCGGAATGAGCAACCCCATGCGCTCGTAATGCCGCAGTGTTTCTGTTGCGAGCCGAGCCCTGCGCGCGAGCTCCCCAATGCTTAAGCCCCCATCAGGTGCCATCGATGATCGTTTCATATTAAACATTGTAGTTGATTGTAATGTTTATGCGATAGAAAGCGCGCTGCTTGGGCTCTTGCCCGTCATTGCCAATCAGGGAAGCGCAACGTGAAAACGCAAGCAGCACTGCCGCAAGGCGCTGTGAGGTACACGCTTGAGCGCGTGCCCGGCCTTCCTGGGTGCTACAGCCCGGCTGCCGTGCGTGCCAGGCTCTCGAGATCCGGCTTTGGTTCGCCCGTCCTCTGTGCCAGACTAAAGCGGATGATGCCCTGCGCATCGATGCTGCGCAGCAAGGCTCCGTCTGCCCACAATCGGTGTGCATGGGCGATCGCCTCGCCAAGTGCAAAACCAAGCTGATGTGCGTCGAGCTGCCGCTTGAACAACACCGGAACCAAATCAGCTGCCGTGAGCGCCTGCCCTTCGCAGACCTGGAGCACACGGGCCAGGCGCTCGGCATGGTGTTGGCGCAATTGCCGGATACGGGCGTGCGCCCCTGTGAACGGCAAGCCGTGGGACGGCAGCACACGCATGGCAGCTGGCAATTGGGCAAAGCGGGCCAAGGCGCGCAAATATCGACCGAGCGCATCGGCCTCCGGCTCGATCGGAAAAACCGACACATTGGTGGAGATGCGGGGCAAAAGCAAGTCGCCGGCAATCAGAATTTCGCGTGCCTCGCACCACAGCGACGCATGCTCCGGGCTGTGGCCGCCACCTTCGATTACCTGCCATTCGCATCCGCCGATGTGCAGCATCTGCCCATGCATCAGGCGCTGAAACCGCAGGGGTACCGAAGGCACCATGCGGGCATAGAAATTGCCGCGACCCGCCAGCTCCTGCAAGTGGATGCCGTCAGCCCCGTGCGCGCGGAAGTGAGCCAACATGGACGCCGTGTCGGTTGGTGGCAGCCCCGCCGAAAGTAAGCGGGCGCTCAGGTACTCGCCTTGCGTCATCAGCAGCGGGGCCTCCCAGCGCGCGCACAGCCAGTCCGCCAATCCCACATGATCAGGATGCATGTGTGTGCAGATCACGCGCCGGATCGGCCGTCCCTTCATGCCTGATGTGAACAAATACTCCCACGCTTGACGCGTGGCTTCAGTCGTCAGCCCACAGTCCACCACGGTCCAGCCGGTGCCATCCTCCAAGAGCCACAGGTTGATGTGATCGAGCGCCAGCGGCATGGGCATGCGCAGCCAGTACACACCGGGCGCCACCTCATGCAACTGGCCCGGATCCGGTGGTGCGGTTCCGGCGAAGTAGCCTGGTTCGAAGGCACAAAAACTCATGGGCGATGGCAGATTGGGCAGGGCGCGCGGATCCACGCCGAGTCAGATGCATTGCGCGCGCCGCTCAGGCGCCGATGCCTTCCAGTAACGTGCCGAGTTCACGCAGCACGACGGCCGCCGTCGGATGACGCTCGGCGAAGCGCACCGAAATTTCACGCACGCGTTCGGTCAGACCCGATTCAACGCGCGCCACGTTGCCCTCCAACGCACGGCGAATATCCATGTCCAGGGCAGCCAAGTCGGCTTTGATCTGGTCGTCAAGCGGCGCGCCGGAGTCAAGCGCGGCGCGCAGCCGCTCCAGGCTTTGTCGTACGGATTGCTGATCCACGAATGTCCTCACGGTGGGGATGTCTTGACCGCCATCTTAGACCCGCTCGGATTCAGGTCGCACCGACATCGCCAAGGCACACTCCTTGCGCACCCAACTGGCGTGGTTGGCACTGCTGACACCCATACCCTGCGCACCACGCGCGCACAGGAGGCGGCGCACGCTATGCGGGGCTTCTGCTGCAGATCGTCGCGTCATCGCGCCCCGCAAGAATGTGCCGCCCGTGGCATACTGGGCCCTCTCGCAAACCTCGTAAAGCCATGGATCCGCACACTTGGTTGTTGTACGCCGCCACCGTTGCCCTCATCTCCGCAATTCCGGGTCCGAACATGCTGCTTGTGATGAGCCACGGAGCCCGCCACGGCTGGCGTCGTTCCACGGCGACGATGGCGGGGTGTCTCGCCGCGTTGCTGTTGATGATCTCCATATCGGCCGCTGGGCTCGGCGTCTTTCTTCAAGCCTGGCCCGCCTTGTTCAACACGCTTCGCTTGGCCGGCGCCGCCTACCTCATCTACCTGGGGGTTAAGACGTGGCGCGCAGCCACACACGCCCATGCACTTGAAGCGATGACGCCTGACATCGATGGCCCCATGCATGCGGCGCGTCGCCCCATGGCGCTGTTTCGTAACGGTTTCCTGGTCGCCAGCAGCAATCCGAAGGCCATCCTCTTCGCGGCCGCCCTTCTGCCGCAATTCATGAGCCCCAAGGCGCACTGGCTGCCCCAGTTTACGGTTCTCGTCGGCACCTTTGCCATCATTGAAGTGAGCTGGTACTTCATCTATGCGGGGTTTGGCTCGCGCTTGGGCGCAATGTTGCGCAATGCAAGTGTCGCACGCGCGTTTCAACGAGCCACCGGGAGCATTTTCGTGGGCTTTGGCACAGCAATGGCTGTGCTGCGCCATTGAGTGAATTCATTCCCCGCAATCGGCGCAGTCGCTGCACTTGAGCGAAAGAGGCGATCATGAGTGAGCAAATCCGCGAAATCTGGCAACGCTTTGACGACCTTGTGGACAAGGCGCAGACGCCGGAAGCCAGGATCCTTGTCGAAGCGATCAAGCTGCAGACGCAATTGATCAATCTCAGACTGGCGGTCCTGGAACACCTGCCAGCGGTTTCGGCGCTGAGCAAACCCCGCCCTTAGACGGCCAGGACGATTCGCCTGGAATTGCAGCCTGAGCAGCGTTCCGTCGAACCTGTTTGATCAGAATGAAAGTTGGGCGAGCATAATTGAGGCAGACACCCTGCTTCCATAAGGTTGGAATCACGCAGTTCTGGCAACCCACGCCAGAGCCTCTCCCTCCACCGCCCGCCACACGGCGCGCATGGCACGAACCAGGGGGCAATCGCCACGCACGCCCACCTGCGCACCGACGGTGGCACATCAAATACGCAGTCGCGCAGCGAGAACGTCGTGCTGCTTGCCGCGCATTGCCGCCTTGCTTTCAAGTCGTTGCATGATGTTTCCTA
>JAGWOZ010000014.1 GCA_028870715.1 Betaproteobacteria bacterium
AAGGCGCTGCGTCTCGTTCTCGGCGAGCACGTGCAGCAAAAGGGCTCCTTGGTGGATGCCGAGAAGACCCGGTTCGACTTTGCTCATGACGCGCCAGTCTCCGACGACGAGATCGAACGGATCGAACGCTGGGTGAATGCGCAGATCCTGCTCAATACCGCCACCAAGGCGCGCGTGCTTTCAATCGAGGACGCCAAGCAGACGGGTGCGATGATGTTGTTCGGCGAGAAATATGGTGACGAAGTCCGTGTACTCGACATCGGGGAAAGCCGTGAGCTTTGCGGCGGCACGCACGTGGCGCGTACCGGCGATATCGGTTGCCTGCGGGTCGTCTCGCAAGGCGCGGTGGCAGCGGGCGTGCGGCGGGTGGAAGCGACCACCGGCATGAATGCGCTGATCTTGGCGCAGCGGCAGAGCGCTGAACTGGGCGCCCTGGCAGCACTGCTCAAGACACCCGAGAACGAATTGGACAAGCGTGCGGCACAATTGCTCGAACAACTGCGCGGGATGGAAAAGGAGTTGGCTGCGCTCAAGGCCCACCAGGCGGCAGTGCGTGGCGTGGAACTGGCAGCACAGGCCCAGGAGCTGGGCGGGGCCAAGCTCCTGGTGGCGCGCCTCGATGGTGCTGATGCGAGTGCGTTGCGTAGCGTGGTGGACCAACTCAAGAGCAAGCTTAAGTCGGCCGTCATCCTGCTGGTGAGTGTAGAGGGCGACAAGGTGCAACTCGCCGCTGGTGTGACGCCAGATCTCACCGCTCGCATCAAGGCTGGCGAGTTGGTAAATATCGCCGCGCAGGCCGTCGGTGGCAAGGGAGGTGGCCGGCCGGATTTCGCCATGGCGGGAGGCACGCAGGCGCAGGCGACCGAGGCTGCGCTAGCCGCCGGGCGCGATTTCGTCACGCAGCGCTTGGTTGCGCAGTCGGCCTAAGCCATGGATAGCACGCAGACACGTCACATAGTGCTTGGTGTCAGTGGTGGTGTTGCCGCTTACAAGGCGTGTGAACTGACCCGCCTGCTGGTCAAGGCCGGGTATACCGCCCAAGTCGTGATGACTGCGGCGGCAACGCGTTTTGTCGGGCCTGCGACGTTTCAGGCCCTTTCGGGCCGGCCGGTAGCAACCGATCAGTGGCAACCCCTTGCGGCCAATGCGATGGACCACATCGAGCTTGTGCGTGCCGCAGATGCTCTGGTTGTTGCCCCCGCCAGTGCGGATTGCATAGGCAAGGCTGCGAACGGCCTTGGCGACGACCTGCTATCGACGCTTCTGCTTGCCCGTGACGCCATCCCCACCCTGCTTGCGCCAGCGATGAACCGGGCGATGTGGGCCAACGCGTCGGTGCAGCGCAACGTCCAGCGTCTTCGCATGGACGGTGTGGGGATCGCTGGGCCCGCCAGCGGGGAGCAGGCGTGTGGCGAGGTTGGCGAAGGCAGGATGCTCGAGCCCGAGAGCATCCTGCTCGAAATTGAGGCGCTATTCCAGCCCAAGCGGCTCACGGGTCGGCGCGTATTGATCACCGCCGGTCCCACGTTCGAACCTTGGGACGCAGTCCGTGGACTGACGAACCGATCCAGTGGCAAGATGGGCTGGGCGTTGGCACGCGCAGCGTGGGAGCAGGGCGCGGAGGTCACCCTGGTGGCGGGTCCTACGGCACAGGCAAATCCATACGGGGTGAGCACCATCCAGGTGGAAACGGCGCGGGAGATGCGCGATGCCGTCCAAGCAGCGCTGGAGGGGGTGGATGTGTTCATTGCCGCCGCCGCCGTCGCTGACTGGCGGCCGGCGCGTATTGAGGCTGGCAAGCTCAAGAAGCGAGGGGATGCCCGACCACCAGTACTCGAACTCGACACGAATCCTGACATCCTTGCCGAAGTCGCCGCCCGACCGGAGGCGCCGTTTTGCGTTGGCTTTGCCGCCGAAGCGGATGACCTTATCGCCAACGCGCAGGTCAAGCGTGTGCGCAAGGGTGTGCCGCTGTTGGTGGGCAACCTTGCCCCGCAGACTTTCGGCCGCGACGATAACGCCTGTGTTTTGATCGATGCGCAAGGAGTGCTCGAACTGCCGCGTGGCGCCAAACTCGACCTGGCGCGGCGCATTTTGGTCGAGATCGTATCCCGCATGCCATCCCAGCAATTATGACCCTGCCCATTGAGATCCTTTTGCTCGACCCCAGGCTTCGTGAGCAGCTGCCGGCCTATGCCACGCCAGGCGCAGCGGGTATGGACCTGCGAGCATGCATCGACGAGCCGCTTGCGCTGGCGCCCGGCCAAGCCAAGCTGATCAGTACGGGCCTGTCGATCCATGTTGCGGACCGGGGTCATGCCGCGATGATTCTGCCGCGTTCCGGGCTTGGCCATAAGCACGGGATCGTCCTGGGCAATCTCGTTGGCCTCATCGACTCGGACTACCAGGGCCCGCTGATGGTGAGCTGCTGGAACCGTGGCTTGCAGCACTACACGGTTCAGCCCTTTGAGCGCATTGCGCAATTGGTGATTGTTCCGGTGGTCCAGGCGCAATGGCGAGTCGTCGAGGCCTTCACGCCAAGTGCGCGGGGCGAAGGTGGATTTGGCTCCACCGGCCGAACGTAGCGGGCGGCAGGATGGCGCGCAGGTTTAGCCGGGCGATTGCCGCACGCTTTGACACAATGCGTGAGTATCCTGTACTGCGCCCGTTTGCTGCGCACATGAGTCACCCTGCGCTGTGGAGCCTGCATCGCCGCAGTGTGGCCCTTGGTGTTGCTGTGGGCCTTTTTGCCGGTCTCATTCCAGGGCCGTTGCAGATGTTGGGGGCTGGCCTGCTGGCGGTGACGCTGCGATGCAACTTTCCAATTGCTCTCGTCACCACCTTGTATTCGAATCCGCTGACGATCGTGCCGCTGTACCTGCTTGCCTATCATCTGGGCAGGTGGGCCACGGGCGTCAATGGGCGCGACAGGCTCGCTGCGGTGCCGCAGTTCGACTGGACTCACCTCAGTCCTTCAATAAAGGCGCTTGTGCATTGGTCCGTGGGACTGGGTGAGCCGCTGCTCGTTGGATTGCCGATCCTGGCCCTGGTCTTGGCTGTTCTGGGGTACGTCTTGGTGCGGCTCGGCTGGAGCTGTTCAATTCGCCGGCAATGGCAGCGCCGGTGCGCTGCACGTGCGCGTTCAAACGGCATGTGACAGGCCTGGGCCACGGCATGGCCAAGCAGGGCTAAGAGCGCCAGGCCAGGCGCCCGGGCCCGTCGAATTCGGCAAGAGACCAGGTTCCGCGCACGCCCCATGCTGAGGCCGTTTTTATCAATTCCGAGGACAGATGCTGTGGTCGCGCGGCGGGCTTCGCGCGGCAGATCGTTGCGCCCGCGGGTGGGCGCAACGTGGTTTGACTCTTGGCGCCAGTGGCGCTGAATGGGCAAGGGCATTCGTCCCATCGCTTTTGGCGAAGCATTGCATAGTCTTATGGCTGCTTGCCCGTTTCGACGCTTGGTTTAGGCGTGCATCCGGAGCATGTGCCCACCAGAGTTGTCGGATGTGGCAAGGTTGGCGACGTGCGAGACTGCGCACTGCGCCGTGCGTGTCCTGTCCACGCGCGGCATACGCCAGAATGGGCCTAAGCGCTGCCGCGCAGTAGGCCCGTGAAAAACATCCCACTGTCCACGTCATCAAGATGTGCGCTTTGGGCCTCGCGCTCGTCCGGGTCCGGTTCGCGGATATCCAAAATCGTGTAGCGAACCCGCAGAGCCATCCCGGCTAAGGGATGGTTACCGTCAAGGATGACCTTGTTGTCCGCGATGTCGGTGACGGTAAAAAGGGTCCCAGGCGCGGCCGACGCACAACCGGCGGGCAACTGTTCAAACTGCAGCCCGGGTTCGAGCACGTCGGGAAAAAGGCGACGTTCCTCCACCCGCAGAAGCTCCGGGTCATAGTCGCCAAAGGCGTCGTGGGGTTCAATCTGCAGTTGCCCGCTTTCGCCCACGCGCTTACCCAGGAGGTCCTGTGTAATGACGGGCAGAAGGTCGGCACCGCCGACGTAGAAATCCGTGCCTTCCTCATCATCGGCAATGGGTTCGTTTTGTGCGTCAGTGAGGTGCCAGGACAGTGTCACGACGGTATCGGGTGCGGCTTGCATAGGAGAGGCATCGCAAAAGGCGGAATGAAATGGCTGTACGCGCGAACTTCAGCGCGACGCAGCGCTGGCGTGCAGGTGCAAGCTTAGCGCCTCGCGCATGCGAAACTAGACGTGATCGAGGTGCGCGGGCATGCAGTCCGTGCACTGCGCTTGCGCAAACATTGGGATGGACACGTCGAGTAGCCGGTGCCGAAGGGGCCGCGACATAACCTGCCGATGCGCGTAAATTCTTACACGCACAATGCATCCTGCTCCATTTAGCCATCAAGACCCTATGAGACGCTCTTCAGAGAAGGCAGCGTGGCCCCTGCGCGGCATCAGCCACGCGCATTTCTTGCAACGCCATTGGCAGCGCCGGCCGCTCCTGCTACGTCAGGCAATCCCGGGATTTCACCCGTTGCTCACGCGCGCCGAGCTTTTCGCATTGGCAGGCGAGGATGATGCGGAATCTCGCCTTGTGCAGCGTCAGGCCGGCCGCTGGATGCTCAGGCATGGTCCTTTCTCCCCACGCGCGTTTCCCGCTTTGCGCAAGGGCGATTGGACGCTGCTCGTGCAGGGCGCCAATCTTCTGCACGACGGCGTGGCAGCGTTCCTGGAGCGCTTTCGCTTTGTCCCTGATGCGCGATTGGACGACGTGATGATTTCCTGGGCGAGCGACGGCGGCGGGGTGGGCCCCCATGTCGATGCTTATGACGTGTTTCTGGTTCAGGCCGAGGGGCAGCGGCGATGGCGCATTGGACCTGTCAAGGTGCCGCATTTCGAGCCGGAGCAACCGTTGAGGATTCTCACAAATTTCGAGCCTGACGCCGAATTCGTGCTCGACCCCGGCGATGTGCTTTACCTGCCGCCCGGCTGGGGCCATGATGGTGTCGCCGTCGGCGCGTGCATGACTTATTCCGTCGGTTTTCGTGCCCCGCCGCAGGGCGAGCTTTTGCAGCAGTTGCTGTGGAAATTGGCCGAGGACCTTGCGCCCGGTGAGCGCTACAGCGACCGCGGTCGCGTTGATACCGCCGTGGCCGTGCACCCGGCCAAGTTGCCACAGGACTTGGTGCACTTCCTCCAATCAGCTTTCGCGCGGCTAAACCCCGCATCTCGGGACTTCGAGACTGCCTTGGGTGAACTGCTCACGGAGCCCAAACAACAGGTGTGGTTCGAGGCGGCGTCGCGCAATCGTGCCCAGTTGCTGAAAGCCTGCGCCTCTGCAGGCCTGCGCTTGGATCGGCGAAGCCGGATGCTTTATACATCCAGGGACGTGATGATCAACGGCGAGCGCGTCGTGCCAGGGCTTGCGCGCTCCAGATTGCTGCGCCAGCTCGCCGACCAGCATGCCATTGGGGCCAACGACTGGAAGGCCGCGCGTCCCGAAGAAATCCAGACCTTGCTGCAGTGGTGCGTGCAGGGCTGGGCGCATCCGGATCGCGAAGGAGACTTGCCGTGAACAGAGGTGCAGGGGAGGCTGAGGCCTTTGATTCGCAGGTGCAGGTGCAGGGGCGGGAGGCTTGGCGGCACGCCGTCCGCACGTTGCTGGCCCGGCCAGGCGGTTCAATTCGCATGTATAGCCCCGACTATGCGGATTGGGGGTTGGGAGACCCGGGCGTCATTGCCGCGTTGGACTCTTGGGCCATAGGGCGCAGCCAGACCAGTGTACGCATGCTGGGCCAGCGGTTTGATGGCCTGCAGCGCGAGGACCCGCGGTTTGTCCAGTGGCGCACACGCTTTGCTCATGTCATTGCGTGCCATGCCTTGCCTGAGGAATGTGGTGGCCTCCAAGAATGTTTGCTGCTGCCCGAGATAGGGTTGCTGCTCATCCCCAGCGAGAAGTCACGGCTTGCCATTTACTGTTCGGGCGCGCGCCTCCACGCTGCAGTTCACGCGTTTGATCAGGCGTGGGAGCATTCGACGCCAACTTTTCCAGCGCACACGCTCGGATTGTGAACAATTTGCAACACTGATCGCGTAGTTATGTCGAGCACCCGGGGAAAACCCGGGCTGGCGCTATACTTCTGTACTGAACTTTGCATGGCCGCTGAGGCATGAGGGTTCGTGATTCAAAAAACTTCCCGGAATCGCCCGATTTCCATTGCCCGTTTGATTTGTCTGACGCTTTGAGGATACAAATGAAAAAGTCCCTTCTGTTGGCTTCCATGATCGCTGCCCTGGCCCTGGCTGCCTGCGGTAAGAAAGAAGAAGCAGCTCCTGCTGCCTCGGCCCCCGCTTCGGCCGCTGCTCCTGCTGCGGCTTCCGCCGCTGCTCCTGCTGCTGCTTCGGCCGCTGCTCCTGCTGCTGCGTCTGCTCCTGCTGCTGCCTCGGCTCCCGCCAGCGCCGCCAGCAAGTAAGCATATCGAGGCGCGTTTCGCGCCGAGTATGTCAAAGCCAGCGCAAGCTGGCTTTTTTTATGCGCGATCGGGTGGTTCCGTACATGCGCGGGTCAATACCCGTGGATTGGTGCTTGAGAGGAGTGCCGCATCAAGAGCCTCGGTTTTTGAGGAGGCAGGCCACTCCCGCAACCGTGCATGGCGCGTCGAGCGATTTGTGAAGGCCAGCGCGGAGCGTTCGCTCGGCAGTTCCTGCCGCGTACGGGCGGCGCAAGCCAGTTGGGCTGCACCCTGCAGGAGTATGTTCGCAGACGATTGTCAAAGTTGTGGAGAGTCGGCACGTGCCGAGAAGGCACGAACACGCTGAAGACGCGTCGACATTGCTGGTTCGAGGGCGGAGTGCCCACGACCGATCCACCTCTGGCACGTCGATCCGGTACGCGCCCCGGGGGTTCAACCGACGATTCCAATGTGGTCGTCGGCTGCCTGTTCCTATTGCGGCAATGCTCTGTTCGGAGGCTCGGCATGCATGCCAAGACCGCTTGAGGCAGGCGCGGAGGCGGGAAAGGGCGTAAAAAAGCCCGCCATCATGCGGCGGGCTTTTCATCGGCGATCAATGTCGCCTCAAGACCTTACTTGATCTTGGTTTCCTTATAGGAAACATGCTTGCGTGCGACCGGATCGAATTTCATGATTTCCATCTTATCCGGTTGAATCCGCTTGTTCTTCGTGGTGGTGTAGAAGTGGCCAGTCCCCGCAGTGGATTCCAGCTTGATTTTTTCACGTCCGCCTTTGGCCATGGTGTTTCGCTCCTGTGCTGTTCAGTGCTCAAACTTCGCCGCGGGCACGCAGGTCGACCAATACCGCGTCAATGCCGACCTTATCGATCAGGCGCAGACCGGCATTCGAGATGCGCAGACGTACGAAACGGTTCTCGCTTTCGACCCAAATTCTGCGGTATTGCAGGTTGGGCAGAAAACGACGCTTGGTTTTATTGTTGGCGTGGGAAACGTTGTTGCCCACCATCGGCGCTTTGCCGGTTACTTGACAGACCCGTGCCATGGAGCACTCCACCTAGGTTTGATGAAAATGAACAAAACATTGTACAACGTTCGGCGCATGGGTCATACCCAACAGCCCAGCCCAGTGTTCAAAACGGCATGGGTTCGAGTTGACGGGGGCAAGGTTGGCTGTGGATCTGTAGCCACCGCTGGCCTGGGCGTGGTAACGGAACTGCGCTCAGGCTGCCGCCCCACAGGCACCCGCTATCGAGGCATAGGGCGTTATGCGCCCAATGAAGGCCAAGCGTTGACCAGTGGCCGAACGCGATCGGGACACCCTGCGTTTGCCGACCGGGCACGGCGAACCATGGGACCAGTCCTTGGGGCGCGCGATCCGCCTCTTTTTTGCATTGAAAGTCGATGCGCCCCCCGTTGCCGCCGTGGGTGTCGATGAAGCGCAAGCGCGTGAGGGCGTTGACTGTGATTCGCCAGCGTTCGGGACCCTGCAGATGATCGTTCCAGCGGTCAGGATCGTTGCCGAACAAGTCCCGTAGGAATGCCGGAAGATCACCGCCGCGCAACTGTTCCTGGACTTCGGCCGCCAGTTGCAATGTCTTTTCGACTGTCCACTGCGGCAGGACACCTGCGTGGACCAACAGCCAGCCTTGTTCAAATAGGGCGAGGGGGCGGTTGCGCACCCAGTCAAGCATGGCTTCTCGATCGGCAGCCTGCAGAATGGGCTGGAGCGTGTCGCTGCGATGCATCTTGCGCACACCATGCGCGACCGCCAGAAGATGCAGGTCATGGTTTCCAAGAAGGCATTGCGCGGCATCTCCCAGCGCCATCAGGCGTCGCAACGCCGCCAGCGAGTCTGGCCCGCGATTGACAGCATCACCAAGCACGATGAGTCGGTCATGGGCTGGATCAAAGGCGATCACGTCAAGGATGCGTGCGAAGGCTGCATCACAGCCTTGCAGATCGCCAATCAGGTAAGTAGTCATGAGTTTCTAGAATAGCGCAGGACGCTCGCGGCGCTTCGGTTGCGGCGCGCGTCATCCTGTCAATCAAATGGCGATCCGATTTCTTCAGGGCGCCGTCACCAAACCATCAAGGCTAGAAACCACCCCATGGCGCAACTTGACCCGACATTGTTCAAGGCCTATGACATTCGAGGTGTTGTTGGGCGCAGCCTGACCGTCGCCGCTTGCGAGCACATCGGGCGCGCCTACGCCACCCTTGCTCGCGAGCGCGGCCAGACGTCTGTCAACATAAGCCGCGACGGCCGCCTGTCGGGCCCGGAGCTCGCTGAGGCATTGAGTGCGGGGCTTCGAGGGGCGGGCTTGAATGTCATCGACCTCGGCATGAATGCAACCCCGATGCTGTACTACGCCTGCGCCACCACCGGGGTACCCAACGGCATCCAGATCACGGGCAGCCACAATCCGCCGGATTACAACGGATTGAAGATGGTGCTGGGCGGCGATGCGCTTCACGGGCAGGACATCGAGCGTCTGCGTGAGCTGACGCAGTCGGAGCGTTACGCAAGCGGTGCCGGTAGTCAGCATCGTGCCGACGTGGTGGAGCCTTACTTGCAGCGTATCGCGCAGGACGTATGGCTGGCCCGCCCGATGAAGGTCGTGGTGGATTGCGGCAATGGCGTATCTGGAGCCTTCGCGCCGCGCCTGTTGCGCATGCTTGGCTGTGACGTCATCGAGCTATTTTGTGAGGTGGATGGTACCTTCCCGAACCATCATCCAGACCCCGCCGATCCGCACAATTTGCAGGATCTGCAGCGCGTATTGCGCGAGACGGACGCCGAGATTGGCCTGGCCTTCGATGGCGATGGCGACCGTCTGGGCGTGGTCACCAAGCACGGCCACGTCATCTGGCCAGATCGCCAGCTCATGCTGTACGCGGCCGACGTGCTGACGAGACACCCCGGCGCACCCATCATTTTCGATGTGAAATGCACTGCTAACCTCGGGCCGTGGGTGCGCAGGCATGGAGGCGATCCAATGATGTGGCGCACCGGGCATTCGCTGATCAAGTCGCGCATGAAAGAAGTCGGTGCACCCCTCGCCGGAGAGATGAGCGGGCACATCTTTTTCAAGGATCGCTGGTTCGGCTTTGATGACGCGCAATATGGCGCCGCCCGCTTGCTCGAACTCCTTTCCCGCGTGCCCGATTCAGAGGCACATCTACTGGCGCTGCCCGATTCGGTGTCCACCCCAGAGCTCAAGATCGAAACGCCCGAGGGTGCAAACTTTGCATTGTGTGAGCGTTTACAGCGTGAGGCGACTTTCCCCCAGGCCACGCAGCTCTACACCATGGACGGTGTGCGCGCCGAGTATGTGGATGGCTTTGGTCTGGCCCGCCCATCCAACACGACGCCTTGCGTGGTGCTGCGCTTTGAAGGCACGAGCCTTGAAGCGTTGACCCGCATCCAGGGTGAGTTTCGCGCTGCGCTGCTTGCGCTCGACCCGGCACTGAAGCTGCCCTTTTAGCCCTCTGCAATGCGTGTGCTGCTCGTCAAGACCAGTTCAATGGGCGATATCGTGCATGCGCTCCCCGTCGTTGCCGACCTGCATGCTGCCTTCCCTGGGGTTCATATCGAGTGGCTGGTCGAAGAGGCCTACATGCCTATCGTTCAGGCGCATCCTGGTGTGGAGAACGTCATTCCGATCGCGCTGCGGCGCTGGCGCAAAAACCTGCTTCATCCCGAAACGCGCAACCAGTGGCGAGCCTTCGTGCACGCTCTGCGCGAACGTCCATTCGACGCCATCATTGACTTGCAGGGACTGGTAAAAAGCGCCGTCATCGCGCGCCTCGCTCGAGGCCCTCACTTGGGTCTTTCTTGGGCCTCGTCGCGAGAAGCGCTGGCTTCGATGTTCTATGACCGGCGCATGCAAACCGCGTTGGGGCGCACCGAGGCTGCCGTGCAGCGCTACCGTCAACTCGCTTCCTGGGCGTTGGGCTACACGCTTTCGGCTCAGCCGATTTTCGGCCTCCAGGTGCGCGCGAACCGGCCAGGCTGGCTGCAGGGTGGTCGTCCTTATGTCGTGTTGCTTTCCGCGACAGCGAAGGAGCGCAAACTCTGGGCGGAGGAGCGTTGGGTCGCATTGGCCGCATGGCTGAGTGAGCACGGCTTGGTCAGCGTGTTCGCCTGGGGAAACACCAGCGAGCGTGCGCGGGCCGAGCGACTCGCTGCGGGCGTCAATGCTCATGCCGGGGAAGATAGGGAGGGTCTGGCGCAGGTCGCGCCTGAAGCCTTTGGCCTGGATGTTTGGATGGGTGTGCTCAAGGCCGCACATTTGGTCGTCGGTGTCGATACCGGTTTGTTGTATCTCGGTGCGGCAGTGGGTACCCCTGCTGTCGCCATCTATGCGGGGTCGTCACCGCACAGCGTCGAGTTCGAATCAAGCGGACCCTGGCGCAGCTTGGGGGACGACGGCATGCCGCCGGATGTACACGCGGTGATGCAGGCCGTGGGAAGCGTGTTGGGATGGGCCGTGCCGCCCGCACCAATGCCGGTGGGCGCGCCGGCGCGCTGAGCATGTTGGCACAGAACGCCGGTTGCGCATGTCACTGAGCCCAGGGGACGGTTCGGCCCGCAAGATGGCGTGGTCCTTGCGTTTGTACACCCTTGCGTGGTGGGTCCTGCTGCCGATAGCCGTGTGTCGTCTGTTTTGGCGCGCGCGCCGGGAGCCGCTGTACGGCATGCATCTAGGCGAACGCTTTGGCTTGTATGGGGCGTTGCCAGGCGAACGGGCGCTGCGCGGCGGAGGTCGTCCACTGCTGTGGATGCACGTGGTGTCGCTCGGCGAGACACGCGCAGCGGAGCCTCTGCTGGAAGCCCTGCGTCGTGCACATCCGGATCTTGCAGTGCTGCTTACGCACATGACCGCGACAGGGCGTGATGCCGGGCGACTACTGCTCAGGGATGGCGACCTGCAGTGCTGGTTGCCGTATGACCTGCCAGGTTTCATACATCGTTTTCTCCTGCACTATCGACCCACTGTGGGCGTGCTGATGGAAACCGAGGTTTGGCCAAATCTGGCGCAGAGTTGTGCACAGCTCGGCGTGCCACTCTTGTTGGCCAATGCACGACTGTCCGTGCGCAGCGCGGCGCGCTGGGCGCGGTGGCCATCCCTGGCCGGGCCAGCATTTGAGGCGATCACGGCGGCCACGGCCCAGACCGAGGCTGATGCGCTCCGGCTGCGAGAACTGGGCGTTCACGATGTGACAGTCTCCGGAAACCTCAAGTTCGACCGCACGAGCGATCCCGCGCTGCGACAACGTGGGCTGGATTGGAAGGCCGTGATTGGCCGCCCCGTGCTGCTGCTCGCGTCGACCCGCGAGCATCAGGGTTTGGCCGAGGAATCGCTGCTGTTTGATGCCTTGCCTGCCCACGTGCTTCAGCGTGCTTTGCTCGTCGTGGTGCCGCGCCATCCCCAGCGCATGGATGCGGTATATGCGCTGCTAGGCGATCGCGGCTTGCGCGTGGTGCGGCGCAGCCAGGCACTGCCGGAGCGCGACACCCAGGTCTGGCTTGGCGACAGCTTGGGCGAGATGCCCGCCTATTACGCCATGGCCCATGCAGCCTTCGTCGGGGGAAGCCTTCTTGCGTTGGGTGGGCAGAATCTGATTGAGGCCTGCGCCGAGGGCTGCCCGGTCGTCATGGGTCCGCACACCTTCAACTTTACCGAGGCGGTGGAGCAGGGCATCGCGGCTGGAGCGGTCGTCCAGGTCCGCGACGCGGCGGCGGTGTGGAGGTGCTTTGGCGAATGGCTGGACGATGCCTCCAGCCGCAGGCGCGCCAGCGAAGCGGCCCTTCATTTCGCCGCGAGACACCGCGGGGCTGCGGCCAAACAGTCTGACTGGATTGGCCGTTACCTCATGGGGCCGCGCACAGGCGCAAGCTCTTGACATGTCCGCGCCCCTGACCTGCGGCCACCGCTGGCGCGCAAAGAGCGGGGATGAGCCTTTCGGTGGGTTCCTCTGCTGCTGGCGGCATGACTGCTGCACTCGCTTCAAAGGCGATCTGGGTTCGTCCCGCCCGTCATTGCAGGCCAAACCCGCAGCACCGAGGGAGGCAACCGCAAGCCCCCAAGGGCGCGTGTGGCGTCCGCGCGATCGCTCCACGCCCTCAAGGACGCGTTTTGTCGCGAATCTGGTCAATACGTGGGCACGGACGGATCGACCTCGCGTGACCACGCGGTGATGCCGCCTTGCAGGTTGTAGACGTTGCTGAAACCGCTTTGCAACAGAAAATTGGCAACCTGCATGCTGCGACCCCCGGTCCGGCACATCACCAAGATGTGTTTGGATTTGTCCAGATCCTGTAGGCGCAGCGGTATGGTGGCCATGGGAATGTGGGTGTGCCTGAAATGCTTGTGCTTGATCGAGGCGCGTTCCACTTCCCAAGGCTCACGCACGTCGACGACCTGCCAGGAAGCAAATTGCTCGTGCTTTTCGTCGAGCAGCGCGCGTAATTCACCCACGGTCATTTGTTCGATCATCGAAGCTTTCCTCAAAAGCGGAAACGGGGGGATTCGGGAAAACCGTGCAGTCGCGGCGCGACGGTGTCGAACAGGTCGACGACCTTGGATTCCTTCGGGCCAGTGCGCGTGAGCAACTGAGCGCGCATCATGGGGGCATCACCGACGATGGCTAAAAGGCGCCCACCCGGCTTGAGGCGGGCTACCAGCGCTTCGGGGATCTGCGCGACCGAACCGGACAACATGATGGCGTCGAATTCGCCAGGAGGCAGTTCCTTCGAGGCATCCATGCATCGCACCGTGACGTTCATCACGGCGGCTTGGCGCAGCTTGTGTTGTGCCATATCAGCCAATTCGGGGTGGATCTCCAAGCTCACCGCATGGGCGCAGCGGTGCCCAAGCAGCGCCGTGCCGTAGCCGCTTCCAGTGCCGACCTCGAGCACCCATTCGTGCTTGCGCACAGCCAGTTCCTGCAGCATCCTGGCTTCCAGTTTGGGTGACAGCATGCTCTCACCGCATGGCAGGGGAATGTCCATGTCCGTGAAAGCGAGGCTGCGGTAGGCCGTGGGCACGAAATCCTCGCGCTTGACGGCACCGAGCAGATCCAACACGTCCTGGTCCAGCACGTCCCAGGGTCGGATTTGCTGCTCGATCATGTTGAAACGGGCACGTTCGAAGTCCATGGCTCGATAGTTTCTGGCGAAAACGGTCATTTTAAAGTGCAGCGGCAGCGCTGTGCGAGGAAACCGCTGTCTGCGCCTTGCGCGGCCTTAAATTCCAGAACGCCCGCACGGGCGATTGCTCCTGACGATGATGCGCGGGAGGCACGGGCGAAGCGTGGAATGCGGTGATCTTGGCTTGCGTTGCCCAGGCGCGGTCGCGGCGCCGACGGGGGTAACGGAAGGTAAGACAAATCGCCAAACAATCAAGAACGATTATCATTTGCGGAGACGATACTCCGATACTCCTCCAGGATCCGTATGAGCACCCCGCAGGCGGCCAGTCCGCA
This sequence comes from Betaproteobacteria bacterium, assembly GCA_028870715.1. Classification (GTDB taxonomy): domain Bacteria; phylum Pseudomonadota; class Gammaproteobacteria; order Burkholderiales; family Burkholderiaceae_C; genus Thiomonas_A. The sequence continues at coordinate 13,927 of JAGWOZ010000014.1, forward strand.
ATGTCATCGACCTACAGCGCGCTGGACCATATTCTTTGCCGTCCTGGGCCCCGGGTTGGTGGTGATGCTCGCTGACACGGATGTCGGCAGCATACTGACTGCAGCGCAAAGCGGCGCACAGTGGGGCTATCAGCTGCTCAGTCTTCAACTTTTGCTCATTCCCATTCTGTATGTCGTCCAGGAGCTCACGGTTCGCCTGGGGATCTTCACCGGCAAAGGCCATGGCGAGCTGATCCGCACGACGTTTGGCGCGGGGTGGGCCTGGGTTTCCGTTGGGGGTTTGGCAGTGGCCACCGTGGGCGCCCTGCTGACCGAGTTTTCGGGCGTCGCCGGGGTGGGCGAGTTGTTCGGTGTGCCGCGCGCATGGAGCCTGACGATGGCCGCCGTGTTTCTGCTGACCATCGTATGGACCGGGAGCTACCGACGGGTGGAGCGTGTGGCCATCGCTCTGGGCTTGTTCGAACTCGTGTTCATTTGGGTGGCCTTGCAGGCTCCGATCGATCCGCGCGCACTTGCGCACGGACTTGCGAGTGTGCCGGCACATCATCCTGGATTTCTGTACCTGGTTGCGGCCAACATTGGTGCGGTAATCATGCCTTGGATGGTGTTCTACCAGCAGTCGGCGGTTGCTGACAAGAAGCTCAGACCTGATCAGTACACAGCTGCTCGGTGGGATACGGCAGTCGGCGCGGCGCTGACCCAGGTGGTGATGGCAGCAGTGCTTCTGGTTGCTGCGGCCACGCTGTGGGCCGGGCATCTGAGCCCGCCGCTGGGAACCGTGGGGCAGGTGGCGCAGGCCCTCACGCCCTTTCTGGGCCAGACGCTCGGCCACACCCTGTTTGGCTTGGGGATTCTGGGCGCAGCGATGGTGGCGGCCATTGTTGTGGCGCTGGCTGCCGCCTGGGGCTTCGGCGAGGTCACAGGCTACAAGCACTCACTTGAACACCACCCGCTGGAGGCGCCTTGGTTCTACATCGTCTTCACGCTCGGCGTGCTGGGGGGAGCCTTGATTGTCGCGCTGGCGCCCAATCTGGTGGCGTTGTCCGTGGGCGTGGAAGTCATGAATGCGCTGATGTTGCCCGTCGTGCTTGGATTTCTGGTCGCGCTAGCGGTCAAAGCACTGCCGCCCGAGCACCGGTTGCGCGGCTGGTATTTCTGGGTGGTGATTGGCGTGGTGGTCTTGACTTCTGCGCTCGGTGTCTACGGTGGCTTGAGCGGCGTATTCTGAGCTGCCTGCGTTGCTGCGCACGCAGGCAGCTCACAGCGCACGCCACGCGCGAAAGCGCTTTTTTTCCCCGTACGCGGCATGGATTTGCACACCGTATTGATCGCAATCATCCTCGGTCTGGTCGCGCGGGGGCAGGGAATTCTTGCCAATGTCCTCCACTGGCCATCGAACCCGGCCCCAGCGACCTCGCACGCGCGGTTGCTCGCCGCTTGGGCGATCAGGACGGCTGCAACGCTGGATCGGCACGCCGCACGAACAGCAGGTCCCAAACGCCATGGCCCAGGCGCAGCCCGCGCTGCTCGAACTTGCTGGGCGGCCTCCATGCCGGGCGTGGCGCGAATCCGTCGGCCGTGTTCATCAGGTTTGCATTCGCCAACATGACCTCCAGCATGTGCTGGGCGTAGGGTTCCCAATCGGTGGCGCAATGCACGTAGCCACCGGGTTCGAGGCGGCTGCTCAGCAAGTTCACAAAGGCAGGTTGGATCAGTCTTCGCTTGTGGTGGCGCTTCTTGTGCCAGGGATCCGGAAAATACACGTGCACACCGGCAAGCGAGTTTGGTGCCACCATGTCGCGCAGCACATCCACCGCGTCGTGTTGGACGATGCGCTGGTTGGTCAGGCCCAGCGTCTCGATACGCAGCAGCAAGGCGCCGACGCCCGGCGTATGAACTTCGACGCCGATGAAATTGCGGTCCGGGTGGGTCTGGGCAATCCGCGCCGTTGCTTCACCCATGCCGAACCCCACCTCCAGAATTTTGGGGCCGCCTCGGCCAAAGACGGTGTCCCAGTCCATTTCACTGGCGCGGTAGGGAAGAACGAAACGGGGACCGAGTTCGGCTAGGGCGCGTTCTTGGCCTCTCGTTGTTCGCCCAGTTCGTAGGACGAAGCTGCGTACGGGCCGCGCGTGCAGCGCGCCAGTTGGCGGCGGTTCTGCCGTGGACGGACTCAACTCGGGCATGGATGCATCAGGCATGGGCGTCAGGCTGAAGGCGGCCGACGTAGAAACCGGGCGATCCGGTGAGGCCTGCTTGGCGAAGCGCATGGAGCGGGTGAAGGGAATCGAACCCTCGTATGCAGCTTGGGAAGCTGCCGTTCTACCATTGAACTACACCCGCAAAACGTTCAATTATAAACGGCCCATCCAATGCTCGTTTCCACATCCTCCTCGCAGCGCCTCCTGGGTTTGCCGCCTGCAGTCGGGCCGCAGACGCGCTTGCTGATTCTTGGCAGTTTTCCTAGCCGCGCGTCGCTTCAGGCTCAACAGTATTACGCCCATCCGCGCAACCAATTCTGGCCGCTGCTGGCGGCCTTGTTTGGTGAGGATCTGACCAGGATGCCGTACGACGCTCGGTTGCAGATCGTTCTCGGGCGCGGCGTGGGCATCTGGGATGTGTATGCGGCCTGTGAGCGGCAGGGCAGCATGGACGCCGCCATCACGAAGGCACAACCCAATGATCTGCGCGCTCTCGCGGCGGGGTTGCCGCAATTGCGCGCTATTGCCCACAACGGCGGTGAATCCGCTCGGCTGATGCGCCTGACTTGCGGCTTGGTGCCAGCGTGCCACCGCCTGCCGTCAACAAGTCCAGCTAACGCGAGTTGGAGCTTCGCACGTAAGCTCCAGGCATGGCGGGACGTATTCACCAGCCATGGACTCATCGCGGCTGACGCTTGAGCGCGTATCACGGTCTTGCAGCATCTACACTGAGCCAATGCAAGCATCCAGACCCACCAATCTGAACGAGCAAGTCCGGCGGGAGGACAACACGGCGGTCGTGGCCATGCGTGGCCCGCTCGAATGGCGCGAATTGCTTCGCTGGTTGCATGAGGACGGCCTGATCGACGATGCGGGGCTACGACAGGGGATGGATCGCAGCGCCCACGCCAGCGCGCGCCTGCATGCTTTACAGAAGGTGGCAAACGCCGGATTGGTACGCGTGTCTGACGCCAAAGCCCTGGATTTGGACCTGCTGACAAGTTGGTTGGCGACCCGTGCGGCGTTACCTTATTTGCGGATCGACCCGCTGCGAGTCGATATCGGGAAAATCGGGGACCTGATTTCGCTGAACTACGCCGAGCGCCATCGCATCCTGCCGGTCGCGGCGGACGCCGAGGGCGTGACGGTCGCCACGGCCGAGCCCTTTGACCTCGCATGGAAGCCTGAGCTTGAGCGCATGCTGCGCCGGGCGATCCATCTCGTCGTGGCCAATCCAATCGACATTGCACGCTACACCAACGAGTTCTTCAGTCTCGCTCGATCGGTGCGCCAGGCGCAGAAAAATGGCTCGGCATTTGGCGTGAGTGGGGTGAACCAGTTCGAGCAGTTGGTCGAGTTAGGCAAGAGTGGACGCGCGCTGGACGCCAATGACGCCGGTGTGGTGCAAGTGGTGGACTGGCTTTGGCAATATGCGTTCGAGCAGCGCGCATCGGACATTCACCTGGAGCCGCGACGTGAACTTGGCGTGATCCGCTTTCGCATCGACGGCGTCCTGCAGACCGTCTACCAAGTGCCGCCTTCGGTCATGAATGCCATGACCAGCCGCGTCAAGTTGCTGGGCCGCATGGATGTGGTGGAAAAGCGTCGCCCACAGGATGGGCGCATCAAGACACGCAGGCCGGCGGGTGACGAAGTCGAACTGCGCCTGTCCACGCTTCCCACTGCCTTCGGCGAGAAGCTGGTGATGCGCGTTTTCGACCCCGACGTGGTGCTGCGTGATATGGCTGCCTTGGGATTCCCCGCGACGGAGGCGCAGCGTTGGCAGAGTTTGACGAGCCGACCGCACGGTATCGTGCTCGTTACGGGACCCACCGGAAGCGGTAAGACCACCACTTTGTATTCAACGCTCAAGCGTCTGGCGACTGACGAAGTCAATGTGTGTACGGTGGAGGACCCGATCGAGATGGTCGAGCCCAGCTTTAACCAGATGCAGGTCCAGCCTGGCCTTGACATGGGCTTTGCCGAGGGGCTGCGCGCGCTGATGCGACAAGACCCTGACATCATTATGGTGGGCGAGATTCGTGACCGCGAGACGGCCGACATGTCCGTACAGGCCGCCCTGACCGGTCACCTCGTGTTGTCCTCCTTGCACACCAATGATGCCCCGGGGAGCGTCACGAGGCTGCTGGAGTTGGGTGTGGCTCCCTACTTGGTCAATGCCACCGTGCTCGGCATCCTCGCGCAGCGACTGGTGCGGACGCTTTGCCCGCATTGCAAACGGCCGGATGACAGTTTCGATCAGACGACCTTTGAGCAGGCGGTCGCCCCCTGGAGGCCCAGCACCAGGATTTCCCCGTACAAGCCAGTGGGGTGCCCAGCATGTCGCAACACTGGCTATCTTGGTCGATTGGGACTATACGAGTTGCTGGTGGTCAGCCCAGCCTTGCGTTCGCTGGTGGCGGCCAATGCTCCGCTTGAGGCTTTGCGCCAGCAAGCCGTCAGCGACGGCATGCGTCCGCTGCGGCTGGCTGGCGCGCTCAAGGTCGCGGAAGGCTACACCACGCTCGAGGAGGTCCTGCATGCGACGCCTGTCGCGCAAGGCTGAGGCGTGCTCCGGTGACCAGACCGACTCACCACTTTTCATACCAAGGAGTTTCCAATGACCAGGGAGATTCCGACGATCATCCGCACGTCCCTCCAGGCCCTTGCTACGGGCATGGTTCTGGCGGGTGTCGTGCCGCCTGCCCATGCGTTCAACCTTGGCGACCTGCAAAACCAACTCGGGGGCGTGTTGCAGAAGGCAAGCCCCGGGACATCACAGCAGCCCGCGCAGCGGACGGCTCCCTCGGATACGGGGGGAAGTGCATCCGGGAACTCCGCAGCAGTTGCCGCGCTGAGTTCAGGCGAGGTGGGCCAAGGCCTGAAAGCGGCGCTGTCGCGCGGCGTCGACACGGCGGTCAGCACGCTTGGCCGTACGGATGGTTTCTATGGAAGTCCCAAATGGCGCATTCCCCTGCCGCCTGCGCTTGAAAAGACGACCAGTCTCATGCGCATGGCCGGCATGGGTTCGCAGGCTGATGCCTTGGACTTGGCCATCAACCGCGCCGCCGAGGCTGCCGTGCCGGAGGCCAAAGACCTGTTGGTGAATGCGGTGAAGACCATGAGCATTGCAGATGCCAAAGGCATTCTTACCGGGGGCAACGAGGCGGCGACCGCCTATTTCAAGCGCAAGACCGAGGCCCCTCTGACGCAAAAGTTTCTGCCCATCGTGCGACAAGCGACGGCGAAAGTGGGGCTGGCGCAAACCTATGATCAGTATGCTGGCCAAGCCGCTCAATTCGGGCTCGTCAGTGCAGACCAGGCCAATATCGATACCTACGTGACGCAGCAGACGCTGAATCGGCTGTATCAAGCCATCGGGGAAGAGGAGAAGGCCATTCGCACGGACCCTGTGGGAACGGGCAGCGCGCTGATCGGTAAAGTTTTTGGCGCTTTGAAGGGCGGGTAACGGCACCTTCGCGCATTCGCTTCATGCACGCCACGTCTCGGTCAGTGGACTTGCATCCGGCGCACGCGCACTGGCGAGCGGGGGTGGCGGCCGGCCTACACGATCTGGTGCTTGTCGGCGCCTGGACTGTGCAGGGGTTGTCTCCGGCACCCATGTTGACACTGCCCGAGGCCTGCACGACAGTGCGCCTGCAAGCGATGGGCGATGCGGAAGGCCCGCCGCTGCAGATGGACACGGCCGGCGCGCTGGTCCTGGCGCGCAGTCTCCAGACATGGGCTGAAGCTGGCGTCGTCGTCGACCTCAGCGCGCTGAGCCCTGCGCAACGCCAACTCGTCGAGCTTGTCCTGTCGCGCGCTGCCGCGGAGCCACCGCGGCAGCACGAGGACCATCCCGGGCTGCTCGGGGACATTGGCCGCGCCACGGTGGCAGCCCTTAATGAGGGTCGCGAGTTTCTCAAAGTCATCGGAGAGCTGGTTTGGCGCGGCATGCCGCTGCTCCTGACGTTTTGGCGGATCCGTTGGCGCGAGGTCGTGGCCGAAATCGATGCGGCAGGTTTGCGCGCGCTGGGCATCGTGGGCATGCTGTCGTTCCTGATCGGGATGGTGATGGCCTACCAGGGCGGCGCAACCCTGGCCACCTATGGAGCCAACATCTTCATCGTCAACCTGGTCGCCGTGATCACGCTTCGCGAACTCGGGCCGCTGTTGGCCGCCATCCTGGTCGCCGGGCGAACCGGCTCGTCCTACACAGCCCAGATAGGGACCATGCGCATTACGGAGGAAGTCGACGCATTACGTGCGTTGGGGCTGTCGCCTTTCGAGATATTGGTATTCCCCAAGGTCATGGCACTGGTTGTGACCTTGCCGCTCCTGTCCTTGTTCGCCGACGTCATGGGGCTGATCGGAGGAGGCGTTGTGGCTTCGGTCGGATACGGCGTGCCCTGGAGTGAATATCTTGCACGCGTTCCGCAGGTGGTGGATGGGCAGACACTTCTGCTTGGGTTGGTGAAGGCGCCGGTTTTCGCCGTGATCATCGCATTGGTCGGTTGCATGCAAGGCCTGCGCGTGTCGGGCAGCGCTGCTGCTGTTGGGCGCGCCACCACGGTTGCGGTGGTGCAGTCGATTTTTCTGGTGATCGTGATTGATGCCGGCTTTTCCGTGCTTTACAACCTCCTTGGTCTATGAAAAGCGACGCCCCTGCTGTCATCGACGCGCGTGGCATCGTCAACCGATTCGGTACGATCGCTGTGCATGAAGGGCTGGATCTGGCCGTTCCCCGCGGCTGCATCATGGCGCTCGTGGGTGGTTCGGGAGCGGGGAAGACCGTACTGCTTCGCACACTGATTCTGCTGCGTGAACCGCAGGCCGGAAGCCTTAAGCTTTTCGGGCAGGATGTTCGCGGCGCAAGCACCGACAGGCGCCAGCGCCTGCGCCAGCGCATTGGGGTGCTGTTCCAGGGAGGGGCGCTGTTTACGGGGCTGACGGTACTCGAAAATGTCCTGCTGCCCATTCGCGAGCATGGCGCGGTCGACCGGCGATTGCTGTCCGATGTTGGCATGCTCAAGATCCGCCTGGCCGGACTGCCTGCAGATGCGGCGCACAAATACCCGTCGGAGCTCTCGGGTGGCATGGTCAAACGTGCGGCATTGGCACGCGCGTTGGCCCTCGACCCCGAATTGCTCGTGTTGGACGAACCCACATCGGGATTGGATCCGGTTGGCGCGGCGGATTTCGACAACCTCATCCGAGAGTTACGCGACCTTCTTGGATTGACCGTCCTTCAGGTGACGCACGATCTAGACTCGATCTGGCATGGCAGCGAGTTGGTTGCCTTTCTCGCGCGCAAGGTCGTGCTTGCGATCGGCTCCGCGGCCGAATTGGCGCAGCGCGACGAACCCGAACTCAGAGCGTATTTCCGGGAGGGCCGATCCCTGGCGTTTTTGCGTGAGGCGCAAGCCGCAGGGCGGCACCATGCTGGTTTGCCATGAATGGGGCATCTTTGCTGTATGGTTCGATGAGCATTGAGGTTGCATGATGGAATCCAAGGTCAACTACACCGCTGTGGGCGTGTTCGTCGTCTTGTTCGGTTTAATGCTGGCCGGTGTGAGTGCGTGGCTTGCAGCAGGCAGCCGTCAGGGCAACAGCGTGCCCTACCTCGTCTATGCAACGGACAACGTCAACGGTCTCAACGACGCAAGCAACGTGTTGTACCGCGGGGTGCAAGTGGGGAAAGTCGCTTCCATCGAGATTGATCCGGTCAATCCGGCGCTCATCCGCATCAAATTGCACATCGACAAGGGTGTTCCGGTACGGGCCGACACGGTGGCGCAGCTGAGTCCGCAAGGGGTGACGGGGCTGTCGGTGATTAACCTCACCGGCGGCCATTCCAGCGAGTTGCTCCGGGCCAAACCTGGCCAGGCTTATCCGGTCATTCCTTATGCGCCCTCAGTGTTTTCGCGCTTGGAAGGAGGTCTCAGCGAAGCGACGATCGTTCTGTCGAAAATTGCCAACCGCCTCGACCTGCTGTTGAGCAACGAGAACCTGCGTGCCTTCAGTCAGACGTTGGCGCACGTCGCCCGCGTCACGCAGACGGTGGATGCGCACCGCCAAGATATCGCGCAGACGTTAGTCAATCTGCGCCAGTCGACTCAGGAGCTGTCTGCGATGGGTGCAAATGGACGGCAACTCACGGCCCAGAGCGCCAAGCTGCTTGGCCGGTTGAGCGACACGACCCAGCAACTGCAAGTGACTCTGGGCGACATGGATGAGGCTGCTCGAACTTGGCGCGAGGCAGGGCAGGGCGCCGTCACCCTTGGGGCGGCCGGAGCACGTGCCGTCAACCAGTTGCATGACAACACCCTTCCTGGGCTTGACCGACTCACCGGTAACCTCGAACAACTCAGCAGCCAGCTCACGGAGCTCATCCGCAGCCTCAAGAGCAATCCAAGCCAGTTGCTCTATGGCCCGCCCAAGCCGGCAGCCGGTCCGGGAGAGCAATGATGACCTTTACGATTCGCTTTTTGGCTCTTGCGATTGCGCTTGCTGCAGCCACTGTGGGTGGGGGGTGCACGCTTTCCGCAACGGGCGGGCAGGCGCAGACGGCGTACCGCCTGTTGGCTGTGCCCGTGGTCGTTCCCGTAGCTCATGCGCAGCCGGTGGTGATTCGGTTGCTAGCGGTGGGGGCAGCACCGGGTCTGGGTGGCACAGCCATGCTGTACAGCGCGCAGCCGGGCCAGATCGAGCCTTACCGGGATAGCCGCTGGGTGGCGCCGCCAGCTGACCTCATCCGCGCGGCTATTGCCCAGACGTTATCCAGGCAACCCTGGGTGAGCGCTGTGGAGCAGGCCACGCCGCTTGCACCGGCCGACTGGACTCTCCACTGTGACCTCGTGCGACTCGAGCATGACGTCTTTGCGGATCACGGTGTGGTGCACCTGGACATGACCTGCCAGATCGTCCAAGCCAGCCCCCGCCGCGTCTTCGCGCATTGGCACGTGGATGGCCAACAAATGCTTGCGGTCAACGATGCCGCGCACTATGCGCAAGCTGTGCAAAGTCTGCTCCAGCGAGCCGTGGCGCAAATCGTGACAGAGGTCGGGCGTGCCGTGGGCCACGGCGTGGCGTCATGAGCGCGTTGCCGCGCCTTCCCGTAGCCCGACCTCGCCCTGTCGCGATGCATCCACAACGGGAGGGTCGCGAGGATCGGGCCTATCGATCCTTCGCCAGCAGGGGCTACAGCATGCCCTGCAAGCCTAGGCGACTCTGCTCACTGGTTCCACCCCGTGTCGCAAAACGGGTGTAGAGTGGCCACGCGGCACGCTCTTGTCGAGGCCGGCTGTCCATAACCGGCCATCGGAATCACGGTGGTGGGCAAGCAGGCCTCCGCTTCGCAATAGGGCACGCGGCTTCTGTCGCCTGTCCCTTAGGAATCATCATGCTGCATGCGTTGGGCGCGTGCCCCTCCAGTCCGGCGCTTGTTCAGTGGGGCAGGGTGGCACTTTCAACTTGTGTGCGGATCAGCTCCAGAAGGGCTTCGCCATAGGCATCGCGCTTCTTGTCCCCCACCCCTGAGATGCCGCGTAGCTGGTCAAGGTTGCTCGGCCTTGCCAGAGCGATGGCTTGCAGTGTGGCGTCTGGAAACACCACATAGGCTGGCACGCCGTGCTCCTTCGCGACGCCGCTTCGCCAGGTCCGCAGGCTTTCAAAGAGCGCGAATTCACCTGCGGAAAAGGCGGACTGGCGAGCGGTGGTCGTTGCACTCGCGCGGCGTTTGCGCTCCGATGGCCGCTCCCTGCGTTTGAGGTGAATGCGACGCGTCCCGCGCAGCACGTCACGACTGGCGCTGGTGAGGTGAAGCACGTTGAAGTGAGTGGCGTCGACCTCGAGCAGATGCTGGGCGACGAGTTGGCGTAGCAACGAGCGCCAATCAGCTTCGGACAAATCGGCACCAATGCCAAATGTGGAAAGCGCATGGTGGCCGTAGCGCTCCACCTTTTCAGTGCGCTTGCCACGCAGCACGTCAATGATGTGGGTGACACCGAAGCTGGAGCCGCTGGTCTGGCGGCAGCGATAGATCGTCGACAGCAGCTTCTGTGCTGCTTCGGTGGCGTCCTCCAGAGCTGGCGGTACCAAGCAGTTGTCGCAATTGCCGCAGGGCGTGCTGGGTTCGTCAAAATACGCCAGCAGGCGCACGCGTCGGCAGTCCGCAGCTTCAGCCAAGGCCAGCATGGCGTCAAGTTTTCCCGTGGACAGGCGCTTGTAGGGGTCGTCCGCATCCGAGAGTTCGATGAGCCGGCGCTGCTGCACCACATCGGCAAGGCCATAGGCCATCCATGCCTGTGCTGGCAAGCCATCGCGTCCGCCGCGTCCGGTTTCCTGGAAATAGCCTTCAATGGACTTCGGCATGTCCAGATGCGCGACAAAGCGCACGTCCGGCTTGTCAATGCCCATGCCAAAGGCGATTGTGGCGACCATCACGATGCCGTCCTCATCAAGAAAGCGGCGCAGGTGGCGGAAGCGCGTTGCAGTGGGCAGACCTGCGTGGTAGGGCAGCGCGTTCACCCCATGCGCAGCCAGCATCATGGCCACCTCCTCCACGGTGTTGCGCGAAAGGCAGTACACCACGCCACAGTCACCCGCATGCTCACCGCGAATGAATTGGAGCAGTTGCGCACGGCCGTCGCGCTTCTCGACAACGCGGTAGCGGATGTTGGGCCGGTCAAAGCTGGACACGAAGGCGCGGCCGTCCTGAAGCAGCTTGTCCGCGATCTCCTCGCGGGTGGGCACGTCTGCGGTGGCGGTAAGCGCAACGCGCGGTACGTCGGGCCAGCGCTCGCGCAGCATGGCAAGCTGACCGTATTCTGGGCGGAAGTCGTGTCCCCATTGGGACACGCAATGCGCCTCGTCAATGGCGAACAGCGCAATGCGGCATGCCTCCAGCAGGCGCTGGCCGGACTCGCTCAGCAGGCGCTCGGGGGCCATGTACAGCAAATCCAGTTCGCCGTGCCGCGCTCTCGCCTGCACGTCGCGTGCATCGTGCGCATCCAGGGTCGAGTTGAGGAAGGCGGCGCGAATGCCAAGTTCACGCAAAGCGACGACCTGGTCCTGCATCAACGCGATGAGGGGTGATACCACGATGCCGACGCCGGGACGGAGGAGCGCCGGAATCTGGTAGCAGAGCGACTTGCCGCCACCGGTGGGCATCAGCACCAGTGCATCGCCGCCACGCACGACGTGTTCGATCACCTCACGTTGCATGCCGCGAAAGGTGGGGTAGCCCCAGATGTGTTGCAAAAGGTGTTCGGCGCTAATGGCGGGCTCGGGGTTGGGGTTCATTCTGAAAGCCTAGCAACTCCGCGGCTCGTGTGTGCTCCCCCGCGAGCATGCGCGTAGGCGGTGAGGATGCATACGGCTGCAGAGGTTACGTTTGATCACGGGTGAACGGTGCGGCAGAGGCTAAAAATGTTCAGTGGCAATCCAATTCACGACGAAGGTCAATCCGACCGCTTGAGAGGAGATGATCATGGCCAGTATTCCCGCCGCGGGAGCGACCCCATCTGCCGCGCAGCGTAAGGTTCACAAGGTTGCCGGTATCTGGAGTCTGTTGTTCGCCAGCCTTACGGCCATCGTTGGGTCGGGATGGCTGTTCGCACCTCTGAACGCGGCGCAGCAAGCCGGACCAGGGAGCATCGTGTCTTGGGTTATCGGCGCGGTGGCGATCCTGCTGCTCGCCTTTGTCAACGCGGAGTTGACGACGGCCTTTCCGCGCATGGGCGCAGTCATCACGTTTCCAAAGCTCAGCCATGGCAGCCTCATGGCGGCGGTGATGAGTTGGGTCGTGTTCCTGGGGTACGTCAGCGTGGCACCGGCTGAGGTGCTGGCGGTGGTGACCTATGCAAACAACTACATCCCTGGTCTGGTTCACGTGCACACCCATCTTCTCACACCCCTCGGGTTCATCGCTGGCGTGGTGCTGCTGGGGGCGTTCGTGGGGATCAACGCGCTTGGCGTGAAGGCCTTGCTGCGAGTGGGGAATACGGTGATGATCTGGAAGCTCATTGTGCCCGCCCTGACGGTCATCATGCTGCTTGTGGTCGCATTCCATGGTGAGAATTTCACGGCCCAGGGGTTCGCACCGATGGGTATGCAGGGCATTGTGGGTGCGGTAGCGGCCTCGGGCATCGTGTTCAGCTACCTCGGATTCCGCCAGGCCATTGAGCTGTCCGGGGAGGCCGCCAATCCTCAGCGCGACCTGCCGATCGCCATCTTGGGCTCGGTTCTGATCGCGGCTGTCCTTTTCATTGGCCTGGAGGTGGCGTTCATCGGTGCCGTGAACCCGGCTGATCTGACCCAGGGATGGGCCAAGCTGCATTTTGCCGGATCAGCTGGACCATTTGCGGGCCTGGCAGTGCTGGTCGGCATGAGCTGGCTTGCTGTGCTGCTCTACATTGACGCAGTCGTCTCACCGGCGGGCACAGGGCTTGTTTACGGGGGTACGACCGCGCGCGTCATCTACGCCACTGGACACGACGGCCTGGCGTTCAGCTGGCTTGCTTCGCTCAACAAGAAGGGGGTGCCCGCTGCGGGACTTTGGCTCACCTGGATCGTGGGGATGTTCTTTTTCTTGCCATTCCCGTCATGGCAGAAGATTGTGACATTCATCTCTTCTGCGGCCGTTCTTGGCTACGGCGTGGGGCCCGTCACGCTATTGACGCTGCGTCGCACGCTGCCCACAGGGCAATATCCCCGACCCTTTACCCTCAAAGGTGCTTGGCTGTGGGCGCCTTTGGCTTTCATTGTGTCCAACTTCATCATTTATTGGTCGGGACGGACCACCGATGACTTTCTCTTCGGCGCGTTGCTGGTGATCTTCGTGCTGTACCTGATCGCGCAGGCCTTGCGCGGGCGCCTTGGGCAATTGCAGTGGAAAGGGGCATCGTGGTTGCTTCCCTACTTTGTCGGCATGTGGGCCATCACGCATTACGGTCCTGCGGATGCGGTCGTCGGGGGTACCGGTGCATTCGGCTTCTACACCGGGATGGGGCTCGTGGCGGTCCTGAGCCTGGTCGTGATGGCTCTGGCTGTCATGACAGGGCTGCCCGAGCCCGAGGAAGCACGCGCAGTGATCTTCGCGACCGACCCTGAAATGCGTACGCGCGAACTCCCGAGTTGAAGTGCGGCGTGCGGGAACACGAAACCCGCATGGCGGGTTTCGGCGCTTCAGGGACGCTCAGTTGGCAGTATGAGCTGGCCTGCGTCAGCGGCCACCTTGTCGCGTGATTGCACAATCGTTTGCTTTTGCATGCCAAGCCCCTGGACTTCGAGTTCGACGGCGTCGCCGACCTGCAGAAAACGTGGCGGGTTGCGGCCCAATCCGACGCCCGATGGGGTCCCCGTGGCGATCAAGTCTCCAGGACGCAGCGTCATGAAGTGGCTGAGGTAGCTCACGATTTGCGCGACGCTGAAGATCATGTCTCGGGTGTTGCCGGTCTGCATTCGCTGACCGTTGACATCCAAATGCAGGTCCAGGTTCTGCGGGTCGGGGACTTCATCGGCAGTGACGAGCCAAGGGCCGACCGGGCCGAAGCCATCCAATCCCTTGGATTTGTCCCATTGGCTACCGCGCTCAAACTGGAACTGCCGCTCCGACACGTCGTGCAAGGTGCAATAGCCGGCGACATGGCCAAGTGCATCAGCCACCGACGCATAGCGGGCCTCGCGCCCGATGACCACACCGAGCTCAACCTCCCAGTCCATTCGCGTGGAATGCGGAGGGTGCTCGATCGGGTCGAAGGGGCCGCTGATGCAAGTGGTCCATTTGTTGAACACGATGGGCTCGCTGGGCAAGGTTTGGCCCGCCTCGGCGGCATGGTCGCGATAGTTCAGGCCAATGGCGATGTATTTGCTGATGCCGACGAACGGCACGCCTAGCCGGGGATTGCCTCGCACCATTGGGAGAGTCTCGGGGTCCAGCTTGCGCAAGGCACGTTGCCCCATTGGCGCATACACGTCGGGGCCGATGTCAGCGACAACGCCGCGCAAGCTGCGCAGCAACCCGTTGGCGTCGATGAGGCCAGGTTGTTCGCGCCCGGACGGGCCATAGCGGACGAGTTTCATGGAAGCTCCGATTCAAGGTGGGGGTGTCATCGCAGTCACCAGGCTTCACTGCGGATGGGCAGAAATCGTGATGGTGGGACACGACAGAGGCACATCGCGCATTCCGGTCATCAGGCAATCGACTGGAGCCAGCGGTTGCGCTCGTCGCGGAGCGTCTCGTGCAGGGGCATCGCGGCAACGTCCAGAAGCTGTTGCTTCAACACTGGAAAGCTTGTCGGGGCGTGTTGTGCGATGCCTTCGGCGAGGTGGACAGCATCTTGCAAGGCGAGACCGGGATCGGCGAGGCGGCAAACAAGTCCAAGCTGGTGGGCGCGTTCCCCCGCGAGCGGTGTGTCCAGCAGGAGCAGCTCGCTCAGCAAGGACGGCGCGGCGAGCCTTTGCGCAGCAAACCATAGCGCTCCTGCGCTTTGGCCGGACAGTTGAGCTGCGACCGGCAAGCTGAATTGCGCGCTGCGCGAGGCAACGATCAGGTCGCAGGCTAGAGCAATCGCGAAGCCGGCGCCTCGCGCCTGGCCTTCAACTGCGGCGATGACGGGCTTGTCGCTGCCGTGAAGCGCCAGCAACCAGTCGTGCAGCGCGTCGATGAAGGCGGCATCAGTGTCGCCAGCAGCCGGTGCGGCGCCAGCAACACCCCTGGCCTGCTCCCCAACGCCGAGACAGAACAGCTCGTCGCTGCCGGTGAGGACGATGACTCGGATATCCGGATCGCGCAACGCGGTGGACAGAGCTTCGATGCCGGCATGTGCCATTGCCGGCGTCATTACGCTACTTGCCGTGCCGAGTTGCAGGTTCAGGATGCTGACCCGCGCGCCCGGATCAGGCGTGTTCATTGAATGAGGGGACATCGGCTTCGGTTGTGCAGGCGAGGTGCGGGGAGCGCTGGGTTTTAGGCGCCGAAGCACCATTCTTACAAAATCGGTCACCAAATCGGCAATTGACCGCGCGGCGACCCCGCGGCTTCGCGAAGAGAATCACCGGCCATGAGCGATGTGGTCAGAGCTTGGCCAGCCGATCCAGCGCCATCTCAAGTGTGGCCTCACGCTTGGCAAAGCAAAAGCGCACGCAGCGGCGCGCCGGGTTCGGTTCGGGTTCGAATGCCGTCAGCGGAATTGCCGCGACGCCCACGTCCTGCGTTAGCCACTCGCAGAACTCGGCCTCCGGCCGATCGTCCAGAGCCGAGTAGTCCACACACTGGAAATATGTGCCCTCGCAAGGCAGCAAGCTTAGCCTCGTGGCGGCTAACCCCGAGCGGAAACGGTCGCGTTTGGCTTGGTAAAAGGCGGACAGGTTCAGGTGTGCGTCGGGCCGTGTGCGCAGGTAATGTGCCAGCCCCGCCTGCATCGGCGTGTTGACCGTGAACACGTTGAACTGGTGCACCTTGCGGAATTCACGCATGAGGGTGCGCGGCGCCGCCACCATGCCTACTTTCCAGCCCGTGGCATGGTAGGTCTTCCCGAAGCTCGAGACCACGAAACTGCGCAGCGCAAGCTCCGCAAACGCGGCAGCACTTTGGTGCATGGTGCCGTCGAACACCATGTGTTCGTACACCTCATCGGCAATCAGCAGGGTATCCGTGGGAGCGAGCAACGCAGCCAAGCGCCGCATGTCGGCAGCGCTCCACACCCGGCCGCTCGGATTGTGGGGCGAGTTGACCAGGATGGCACGCGTGCGCGAGGTCAGGGCTGCCGCAATTGCAGCGAAGTCGGGACGGAAGTCGGCAGCCAGTGGGACGAAGACGGGCACGCCTCCGGCGAGTTCGATCGCTGGGGCGTAACTGTCGTAGGCTGGTGTAAGCACGATGACTTCATCGCCTGGATGGACCACGGCCAGAATGGCGGTGAGCAGCGCCTGCGTTGCCCCTGCAGTGATCGTGATTTCCTCGACGGGGTCGTAGCGGTTGCCGTGGAGCGCTGAGATCTTGTCGGCCAGGGCTTCACGCAAGGCGGGCAAGCCCGCCATTGGCGGGTACTGGTTGTGCCCGGCGCGCATGGCTGCAGTCACTGCGTCCACCAGTTCAGGGTCAGGGTCGAAATCGGGAAAACCCTGGCCCAGGTTGATCGCGCCGCACTGCTGTGCCAAGGCAGACATCACGGTGAAAATCGTGGTGCCCACGTGCGGCAAGCGACTGCGCAGGGCGAGACTGCGGGAGATGACAGGGACGGATTCGACGGTGGACATTGCTGGTGGCCTTCGGGCGGAGTTCAATCGGCGCTAAATGGAAAAATCCGGGCTGGTTTCACCGCGCAAAACCTGTTCCACCAGTTTGCGCGACAAGCGTTGCGACAGCAGTTCGGTGAGGACGTAGACGAAACCTCGCTGGTAAACGCCCCGCTTGAATGCCACGCGCGTGAGGTTATGACCGAAGAGATGTCCCGCCGGGCGCGCGCGCAATTGCGTGTCGCGTTCCGGGTTGAATGCCATTTCTGCGATCAACCCTACGCCCAGTTCCAACTCCACATAGGTCTTGAGCACGTCCGAATCGATGGCCTCGAGCACGACGTCGGGTTGGAGGCCGTGCTGGGCGAATGCGTGGTCGATGCGTCGACGACCCGTGAACGCAGGGTCGTATGTCACGATAGGGTAGCGCGCAAGCTCGGCGAGCGAAAGATCCGAGAGGTCGGCCAGCGGATGGTTCAGCGGTGTCACCACCAGGTGTTGCCACTCGTAGCACGGCAGACTGATGAGATCGGCGTGGTCTGCCAGGCTTTCTGTCGCCAGGCCGAGATCGGCGCGTTCTTCCAACACGGCGTGTGCGACTTGATCGGGGTTGCCTTGCAGCATGTGGACCTGAACACGCGGAAAGCGCCGGCGGAATTCAGCGATCACGTGCGGCAGGCGGTAACGGGCCTGGGTGTGGGTGGCCGCAATGGTGAGCGCCCCGCTGTCCTGAGCGGCATAGTTCTGGCCGATGCGCTTGAGGTTGTTGACTTCGCGCAAAATCACGTCGACGCTGCGCAGCACCTCTTCGCCGGGGGCGGTCAGCTTGCGAATGCGCTTGCCGTGGCGACTGAAAATCTCGATCCCCAGTTCGTCTTCCAGTTCGATAATGGCCTTGGACACACCCGGCTGCGAGGTAAACAAGGCGCGCGCAGCCTCGGTGAGGTTGAAATTGCGGCGCACGGCTTCCTGCAGGAAGCGGAACTGATGAAGATTCATGGTCTGATGGTCGACTCAGCGTCTAGAAATGTCTTCAACGATATTGCACGCGCCAGACGAAAAACACGAGCGCTGCCGAGCCGTAGAGCAGGTATGGCAGTGCGGCGGCGACCCAAGTGGGCCAACTCGCCACCAAGCCCAGCCTGGATGTCAGGGTGTTCATGAGAATGAAGCTGATGCCCAGCATGATGCCACCGAATACTTTCCAGCTGATCTGACCGGAGCGCGCGTGGATATAGGCAAAGGGTAAGGCGAGCATCATCATCACCACGGCGCTCAGGGGGTAGAGGAGCTTGCGCCACAGCGCAATCTCGTCACGCTGGACAGCCTGGCCGTTTGCCTGCAGATGGTCGATGTAGCGCCATAGATCCACGACCGACATATTGTCGGGGCTGAGGAGCAGGACGTTGAGCACCGTTGGCGACATTGCCGTGCGCCAGGGCAACGCGGCCATGTGCCGGATCTGCAAGGCCTCACCAGACTGGGTTGGCAGGCTAATCGAAGTGACCTGCCGCAGCAGCCAAGTGCCCCCACTGCGATAGACGGCTGCGGCGGCATGCACCGTCTCGACGAGGTGCGCGGCGCTGTTGAGCTTATAGATGTGCACGTCGCGCAATTCACCACCCGCAGACACGCTGCCAATATTGATCATCTGATCGTTCTGCCCGTCTTGGCGGTTACGCAGCCAAAGCCCCGAGCTGAGTTGGGTACCAAACTGTCCGCCCTGGGCCTTGGCCTGCAATGTCGCAGCAATACGCTCGGCGCGTGGCGCGGCGAATTCACCCAGTGCAAAGATCAGCGCGGCGAACATCAGCCCGAGCCCCAACAATTCCAAGAGCGCGCGGCGTGGGCCCAGGCCGGACATGCGCATGACGGTGAACTCACTCGATGCTGCAAGGCTGGCGAGCACGTACACCGTGCCAGTGAGCGCCGCGATCGGCAACAGTTCGTAGGCGCGGCTGGGCAGTTGCAGTGCGACCATGACCAGGATGTGGCCCAGCGCAGGGGTTGCCCCCCCATTGCTGAGTTCGTTGATCACATCAAGGAAAAACAGCAAGCCGAGAAACACCACCAGCACGATGCCGCTGGCGGCTGCGATTTGCAGGAATAGGTAACGCCGCAGGGTACGCATGGTGGCCGGTGTTCAGTGTGACGCTGCTG
>JAGWOZ010000207.1 GCA_028870715.1 Betaproteobacteria bacterium
CAGACTCGGGCAGCGATTGGTTGAGCGGCGTGGGCCCTGGCTTGCGCTGAGTGCCGGCACTTGAGTGTCGGCCCGTTGCGGGCTGCACGATGCACACGAGGGGAGCGGCTGCCTATAATTTCAGGTTTTCCTGAAACGGCAGCGCCAGGAGCGCGCATGCGCCGTGTCTATCCAACGCAATCATGGCGCTTATCGTCCAGAAATACGGCGGCACCTCAGTCGGGTCCGTCGAACGCATTAAGAACGTGGCCCGCCGCGCCATCAAATGGGCAGATGCCGGACACAAGGTCGTGGTGGTGGTATCGGCCATGTCCGGGGAGACCAACCGACTCATTGCGCTGGCTCGCGAAATCCAGCCCGATCCTGATCCGCGCGAACTCGACGTGGTGGCATCCACGGGCGAGCAGGTCACCATCGGTCTGCTGGCCATGGCGCTCAAGTCCTTTGGGCGCGAGGCACGCAGCTACACGGGCTACCAGGTTGGTATTCACACCAACAGCGCTTTCACCAAGGCACGTATCGAGGCCATCGATCAACAGCGCATACGAGCCGACCTCGAGCGCGGATTGATCGTCGTTGTGGCCGGATTTCAGGGGGTGGACGGTGAGGGCAATATCACCACACTTGGTCGTGGGGGCTCCGATACGTCCGGTGTGGCCCTGGCCGCTGCGCTCGATGCGGACGAATGCCAGATCTTCACGGACGTGGATGGCGTCTACACGACGGACCCGCGCGTCGTGCCTGAGGCAAGCAAGCTCTCCACCATTACGTTCGAGGAAATGCTCGAAATGGCAAGCCTCGGCTCGAAAGTGCTGCAGATTCGTTCTGTTGAGTTCGCCGGGAAGTACCGCGTGCGCCTGCGCGTGCTTTCAAGCCTTACGCCCTGGGACATCCCGCTGGAGCAGGAAATGCGCAGCGGCACACTCATTACCTTCGAGGAAGACCAGAACATGGAACGAGCCGTCGTATCAGGCATCGCCTTCGCGCGCGATGAAGCCAAGATCACCGTGGTGGGTGTTCCGGACCGTCCGGGCATTGCTTATCAGATCCTGAGCGCGGTGGGTGGCGCGAACATCGATGTCGACATGATCGTGCAAAACCAGAGCGTGGCGGGTTTCACCGACTTTTCGTTCACGGTGGGGCGTGGAGACTACGCGCGCACGCTGGACATCCTTAAGACCAGCATTCAATCGCATATCGGGGCCAAGGAGATCATTGGCGACCCGAAGGCCTGCAAGGTGTCCGTCGTCGGTGTTGGCATGCGCTCCCATGCCGGCGTAGCCAGCAAGATGTTCCGGACATTGGCTGAGGAAGGGATCAACATTCAGATGATCTCAACCTCGGAGATCAAGGTCTCGGTGCTGATCGAGGAAAAGTATCTCGAGCTGGCCGTGCGAGCCCTGCACAAAGCGTTCGATTTGGACGAGCAGGCGTCCTGAGGCAATCGCACTGGAACCCTTAGCTTGCGTGGGACTGGGTCGCGCTAAGGGGGGGGGGCGTTGCAGCCGGTGAGGGGAACTCGACGCGTGCCCGCAGCCCCCCGAGGGGCGAATCAAGGAGCGTGAGTTGCGCACCGCTGCGCTCGGCTACGCTCTTGACGATGGCCAGCCCCAGGCCACTGCCCCCAGGTGGGGCATTCTCGCGGCGGTAAAAGCGGTCGAACACGCGCGGCCGGTCTTCCGGCGGAATGCCCGGGCCGGAGTCGTCCACCTCCAGTACTGCGTGGCTGCCTTCGCGCCGTACCCGCACGTCGACACGCCCGCCGGCCGGTGTATAGCGCAGGGCATTGTCCACCAAGTTGCGAATGAGCATGCGCAAACCGTTTGGCGGCGCGTGCACGCGAATGTCGTCGGCCTGCTCCAATCCAGCGTCGACACCGCGCGTTTGGGCCAGCTCCAGTGTGTCGGAAAGCGCCAGCCTGGCGATGTCCGTCAGTGAAGTGGAAGCTGCGGTATCTTGGCCGTCGGCATCAGCACGGGCCAGTGCCAGCAGCTGTTCCACGAGATGTGTGGCGCGGTCAAGGCCGGAGCCCAGGCGTTGCAGCGCAAGTTGGCGTGTGGCTTCGTCCTGCGCGCGACCGAGCATCTGAATTTGCACCTTGAGCGCAGCAAGCGGCGAGCGCAGTTCGTGCGCAGCGTCCGCGACAAACATTTGCTGGGCGTCGAAAGCTTGACGGGTACGGGCGAAGAGCCCGTTCATGGCGCGGACCACCGGTTGCATCTCGAGAATCACGGCCTTCGGCTCCAGCGGATCGAACGAGGTGGCCGCGCGGCTTTCCAGCTCCTGGGACAGAGCGCGCAGCGGCCTCAGCGATCGGCGCACCACCCAGGCCACCGCGAGGAGAAGCAGCGGCGCAATCAGAAGCATGGGCCAAACCGAGTTGAAGGCGAAGGTCAGGGCCAGCGCGCGGCGGCTTAGGAGCGGCTGCGCAACTTGTATGGTGCGCCCGCCAGCCTGCATGGAAAACACCCGCCATTGCTGGGTTCCCACGTTCACATTCGCATAGCCCAGAACGGCCTGGTCGGGCAGTTCCACCCGCGGGCGCGAGACGTAGATGCGCTGACCATCAGGCGACCAGACCTGCACAACATAGTCCACGTCGTCACGCGCCCGGCCTTCGGGGCCAAACCCGGGGAGACCAAGGTCGCCGCTGGCCAACGACAGGGCGAGCTGCTGGAGGTGATAGTCAAACACGGCATCCGCCTCGCGCATGGCGTTGTTGAACACCACCACGGCCTGCACGAGGGCCGCCAACAGCACGGCGGCCGTGAGCAGGATCAGCAGTTGGGCGCGAAGGGATTTCATGCGTCAGATCCTGCGTCGACGGATGCAGCACCTGGCGCGTCGCGCGCGATCACATATCCCATGCCGCGGATGTTGCGAATGAAGTCCGCGCCCAGCTTCTTTCGCAGGCTGTGCACATACACTTCGACCGCATTGCTGGATATCTCATCCTTCCAGCTGTAGAGCTTCTCTTCGAGTTGGGTGCGGGACAGGATGACGCCGGGGCGCGCAATCAACGCTTCCAGGACCGCCCATTCGCGCTGGGAGAGCTGCACAGGCTGGCCTTCAAACGTGGCCTCGTGGGTGGCGGGGTTCAGCCGCACGGGCCCATGCTCGAATACAGGCTCCGCGCGACCGGCCGCTCGACGCAGAAGGGCGCGGATCCGGGCTTGCAGCTCATCGAGATCATAGGGCTTGAGCACGTAATCATCGGCTCCGGCGTCCAAGCCGCGGATACGATCGTTGATCGCATCGCGCGCGGTGGCTATGAGCACTGGGGTTCGGTCACGTCGCGCGCGGGCCTTCTTGAGAACCTGCAGTCCATCCAGTCGCGGCAGGCCGAGGTCCAGCAGCACCAAGTCGTAATGCTCGGTGCTCCAGGCCGCATCCGCCATATGCCCGTCACGCACCCAGTCCACTGCGTAGCCCTCCCCGCGGAGGGCGTCGAGCACGGACTCGCCGATCATGACATCGTCTTCTACCAGCAACAGGCGCATGTGGATATGTGGGTGGCGGCCCGCGTCATTGTGCATCACAAGTGTGATGCGTGAAGTATGGTGCCCGGGCCTTAGACTGCGCTTAATACTCTATGCTGACACCATCCATCGGACGATGCAAAAGCCCCTGAACACCACTGCTGAAGTGCCAGCCCGCATGCCCCGCACAGTCTGGCTGCTCGGCTGGGTGAGCCTGTTCATGGACATGTCATCCGAACTGATCCACGCCGTGCTGCCCGTGTACATGACCACCACATTGGGCCTGAGCATGCTCACCGTGGGGCTTGTTGAGGGCATCGCCGAGGCCACGGCCTCCGCGCTCAAGGCCTTCTCAGGGGCTCTTTCGGACCGCCTCGGCAAGCGCAAGATATTGGCCGTCGTCGGCTACGGGCTGTCTGCGGCGACCAAGCCCCTGTTCCCGTTGGCATCGGGCGCCACGGAGGTCATCGCAGCGCGCTTCATCGATCGAATCGGCAAGGGCATTCGTGGCGCGCCACGCGACGCCTTGCTGGCTGATGCCACCCCGGAGGCGTTGCGTAATGCGGCCTATGGCTTGCGGCAAAGCATGGACACCGTCGGCGCCTTTCTCGGGCCGCTGGCCGCCATCGCCCTTCTGTGGTGGCTGCATGATCGCCTGCGCCTGCTTCTGTGGTTCGGCGTCGCGCCGGCCTTGATCGCTGTTGGCATTCTCGCTTTCGCAGTCCAGGAGCCCGCGCAGTCGCGCGACCCGGATCGGGCCCACAGGCGCACGGAAGCCGGCGGATTGCCCCGTTTTGCGGCAGCGCGTGACTTGCCGAGCACGTACTGGGGCGTGGTGGCGGTGGCCAGCGTATTCACGGTCGCGCGGATCTCGGAGGCGTTCTTGGTGCTGCGAGGGCAACAGCAGGGCGTCAAGCTGCTCTGGATACCGCTCGTGACCCTGGTCTTCAGCTTGGTTTACGCACTCAGTGCCTATCCCGCCGGCGTGCTGGCACAGCGCTTCGGGCGGCGCGCCTTGCTGCTGTGGGGAGCGGCAGCATTGTTCGCATCCATGGTGCTGCTCGCTCTGCCGGGCATGGTGACGCTGTGGCTTGGGGCGTGCTTGTACGGCCTGCACCTTGGCCTGACGCAAGGCGTGTTTGCTGCTGCCGTGGCCGCCACCGCGCCCAAGGCGCTGCGTGGTACGGGCTTCGGCATCTACTATCTGATCATCGGGTTGTTGCAGTTGCTTGGCGGCCTGGGCGCCGGGTGGTTGTGGCAGCACTTTGGTGCGCAATATGCCTTTGGCGCAGGCGCCGCCCTGACTGCGGGGGCCATGCTTCTGGCTACGTTGAGGGCACGTTCGCTGAGCTGGCTGCGCTCACGGTGATGCAACCAAAGGATGCTGCAGATTTGGCTCGTCCTCGGCACAATAGCAAGTTCACGACCTATTCCCGGGAGACGACCATGAACACGACACACGCCATCCGCATCGAACGCACCGGCGGACCCGAAGTTCTGCAATGGCAGGAAGTGCCACTGGGTGACCCAGGGCCTGGTGAAGCGCGCGTGCGCCATGGTGCGGTCGGGGTGAATTTCATCGACGTGTACCACCGCACCGGGCTGTACCCACTGCAATTGCCTGCCGGGATCGGGCTGGAGGCCGCCGGTACGATCGAGGCCGTGGGCGAGGGTGTCGTGGGACTTGCACCGGGCGACCGCGTGGCCTATTGCAACGGGCCCACCGGTGCTTACGCTCAGGCGCGTGTGATGCCGGCAAGGGTCTTGGTGAAACTGCCTGATGCCATTGCCTTCGATACCGCATCGAGCATGATGCTCAAAGGTCTGACGGCACAGTTTCTGCTCCGTCGCACGCGCAAGCTGCAGGCCGGGGACGTCGCAGTCTTTCACGCCGCCGCAGGCGGCGTTGGGTTGATCGCGGGACAATGGGCGCGTGCCTTGGGGGTGCGGCTCATTGGAACGGCCGGCAGCGATGAGAAATGTGCGCTTGCGCTGGCCAAGGGCTACGCGCATTGCATCAATTACCGGACAGAGGATTTGGTATCCCGGGTCAAGGAGATTACGGACGGCAAGGGCGTCGCCGTGGTGTATGACTCCGTGGGACGCGACACCTGGGAGCGATCGTTGGCCTGTTTGCAGCCCTTTGGCCTGATGGTCAGTTTCGGCAACTCCTCAGGTCCTGTGCCGCCCGTTCTGTTGACCGACCTCGCCGCCAAAGGCTCGCTGTATGTCACGCGCCCTACGCTGATGACCCACATTGGCGATCGAGCCACGCTTGAGCAGATGGCCGCGGAATTGTTCGGCGTGGTGCTTGCGGGTCAGGTCACGCCCACCATCGGTCGCCGCTTTGCGCTGCGTGATGCCGCGCGGGCCCATATGGCGCTGGAGAGCCGGGAGACCACAGGCAGCATCGTGTTAGAGCCCTGATGGATACGATGCGCTCAATCTTGGGCTGCCAGGTGCGGGGGGGCAGCATTTGCTGCGAACGAGATGCCGCCGGTGGCGTGGCCGAGGTGCGG
>JAGWOZ010000208.1 GCA_028870715.1 Betaproteobacteria bacterium
GCCCATCCCTATCGGAGACATCCTCCATGTCGAGAATCCATGTTGAACGCCATCGTACCCAGCATATTGGCTGGCTGCGCGCGGCAGTGCTCGGCGCCAACGACGGCATCGTGTCCACCGCGAGCCTGATCGTCGGGGTTGCAGCCTCAAGCGCCGCGCACAGCGCGGTCCTCGTCGCTGGGGTTGCGGGGCTGGTCGCCGGAGCCATGTCCATGGCCGCCGGTGAGTACGTGTCGGTCAGCTCCCAGGCCGATACCGAAGAGGCCGACATCGCACGCGAGCGCCAGGAACTGGCCTCGGACGGCGTGCGCGAGGAGGCTGAGCTTGCCGGCATCTATGTGCAGCGGGGTCTGGATGCCAACCTTGCCAAACAAGTGGCAACACAGTTGATGGCAAAGGATGCGCTAGCCGCCCATACCCGCGACGAACTTGGCATTTCCGAAAGCGTGAGGGCAAACCCACTGCAGGCGGCATTCACGTCGGCATTCGCATTCGCTGTGGGTGCCGCGCTTCCGCTTCTTTGCGTTGTACTCTTCCCAACAGGGAATCTCTCCTGGATCGTCAGTGGCACATCGATTGTCTTTTTGGCCATCCTGGGAGGCCTTGCGGCCTACATGGGCCGTGCACCGCTCTTACGTGGCGTACTGCGCGTGACGTTCTGGGGCGCACTGGCGATGGCCATCACAGCCGGTGTAGGTCTGTTGTTCGGAGCAGGTGGCTAAGCCAAGCCTCATGGCCGAGCTCTGTTCACCCTTTTAGACGCTGCCGTATCAAAGACAATTGCCTGATCACAACTTACGAAACTGCTTATGTGCGGAATTTGCGGCGAGATACGATTCGACGGCACACGCGCCAATGTGGAAGCGGTCGGCCGCATGACAGCGCATCTTGCGCCTCGCGGTCCGGATCACACTGGCCATTGGAGCGCAGGGCCTGTAGCGTTTGGCCACAGACGTCTTGCCATCATCGACCTGAGTGCTGCGAGCGACCAGCCCATGACCGACCCCGAGTCGGGTTGCACGTTGGTGTTCAACGGGGTGATTTACAACTATCGCGAACTTCGCGCCCAACTAACAACGCTTGGCCACCACTTCAACACATCCGGCGACACCGAAGTCATCATCAAAGCCTATGCTGCCTGGGGCGAAGGTGCAATTGCACGTCTTGAAGGCATGTTCGCCTTCGCGCTGTGGGATCCACGTGCCGGGATCCTGCTGTTGGCTCGCGACCGCTTCGGCATGAAGCCGCTGTATCTGGCTCAGGACGCGAAGCGCCTGCGTTTTGCATCAAGCCTTCCCGCGTTGCTTGCCGCTGGCGGCGTGGACAAGGCCATCGATCCCATCGCCTTGCATCACCTGTTCACCTTACATTCCGTCGTGCCCGCGCCGCGCACCATCCTTCAAGGCGTGCGCAAGTTGCAGCCCGCTCATTTGCTTCAGGTGGACGTCGGCGGAACGCGCACACTTTCACGCTATTGGCAGCTTTGCGCTGGGCGTCGCGGGCCCGCACCAAGCGAGGAGGAATGGACCGCCCGAACGCGCCACGCACTGCAGTCGGCGCTCCACAGCCATTTGCACGCCGCCGACGTACCTGTGGGGGTGCTGCTGTCGGGTGGGCTGGATTCCAGCCTGCTCGTGGGAATGCTGGCACACCAGGTCCCTGATCTACGCACCTATTCCATCGGCTTTGAAGACCTGGGTGATATCCATGAAAAGGCCGATGAATTCATCTATTCCGACCTGATCGCTCGCACCTTCCACACACGTCACCACAAGCTGAGCATTCCCAACAGCGTGGTCCTCGAGCGACTCCCCACAACCATTGCGCGCATGACCGAACCGATGTTCAGTCACGACGTTGTGGCGTTCGACCTTCTGGCAGAATGGGTCGGCCATGACGTCAAGGTCGTATTGGCCGGCCAGGGAGCTGATGAGGTATTCGCCGGCTACTTCTGGTATCCGCACATGAAAGCCGAAAGGGGCTTGCCCATTCAACGCTTCGCCCGACACTACTTCGACCGCGACCATGCCGAGTGGTTGCGCTTCATTGCTCCCGAATATCACGTGCCGGACGTCACTTCTGAACTGATCGAAGACGCTTTCGAGCAACCAGGCGCGGACACCTTTCTCGACCGCGTTCTGCGCCTGGATGTGACCACGCTGATCGTCGATGATCCTGTCAAGCGCGTTGACAACCTGCCGATGGAGCACGCGCTCGAACTGCGCGTGCCTTTTCTCGACCGCGCGCTGGTGGAGTTGGCAGCCAGTATGCCAGCCGAACTGCGCCTGCGCGAAGGCGGAAAGTACCCACTAAAGGCCGTTGCCCGCGGCCTGATTCCGGACGCCGTGATCGATCGTCCTAAGGGGTATTTCCCTGTGCCGGCGCTCAAACATGTGCGTGGCGCATTTCTGGCCCGTATGCGAGACCTGCTCACATCCACCGCAAGTCTCAACCGCGGCCTGTACCAGCGGGCGTACGTCGACGGATTGCTTGATGCGCCGGAAGCGCCGGAACATTTCACCCGCATTCAGGGCAGCAAGTTATGGCATGCTGCCCTGCTCGAGTGGTGGCTACAAACGCACGTGGACATGGCGCCCGCCTGAAGGCCATGATTGAAAGACTGAATCGCGATTGCTTTTGCATCAGCCTGGATCGCCAAGCCCTGGCCCAAGCCTTGGAGTCCGAACTCGGCCAGCCCGGCCTGTACGCGCTTATCCAGCAACGTAACCCCCACCTGTTCTCAGCGCAACCGGTCTTTGTCGCTGGCAGACACATCGCCCGCATGCGTGCGGTGGTGCTGGCCGTGGAACGCGTCGCCTCATTGCCAAGCTTCAAGCAAGCCGTACTGGCTCAAGCGCCGGCGGCAGCCCGCCACGACCCGGGCAATCCGGGCGTATTTCTTGGCTTTGACTTCCACCTTGAAGGTGAGTCCCTGCATCTCATCGAAATCAATACGAACCCGGGTGGCGCGCTCCTGTCAGCGGTGCTGGCACGCGCCCAGCGAGCGTGCTGCGAGGAGATGCAAGACATGGTCCCAAGCGCAGAGTCCGTTGACGCTTTCGAGGCTGACATCATGGCCATGTTTCTGCGTGAATGGAGGCAAGCGGGTCACGTTGGCGCGCCGCGCCGCATGGCGATCGTCGACTCGGAGCCCGCCACGCAGTACCTCTACGCCGAGTTCTTGCTCTTTGCGCGACTGTTCGAGCGCGCAGGCATCGAAGTTGTCATTGTGGATCCTGCCGCGCTGCGCATCGAGGACTCACGCCTTTGGCATGGCGACAAGCCAATCGATATGGTCTACAACCGGCTGACCGATTTTGCACTCGACACACCGGCTCATGCTGCGCTGCGCCAGGCGTGGAGTGCAAATGCCGCGGTCATCACCCCGCACCCCCGCGCCCATGCGATCTATGCGGACAAGCGCAATCTGGCGCTACTGAGCGACGCCGACTCATTGCGCGCTCTGGGCGTGGACAGCAGTATTGCTGCGCTTCTCACAGCGCATGTGCCGCACACCCAAATCGTCGGCACACAAAACGCGGAGAAGCTCTGGGCTGAGCGGCGCGGCCTGTTCTTCAAGCCTTGGGCTGGGTACGGCAGCCGCGCGGCATACCGCGGCGCGAAGCTCACCAAAGGTGTGTGGACAGACATCGTGCGCGGCCAGTACGTCGCTCAAGCGCTATCGCCTCCCGGCGAACGCCGCATTGGCGATGCCCATGCCCCCCAGCCCCTCAAGTTCGACCTCAGAGCTTACGCCGATGCAGGTCATGTGCTTTGGTTCAGCGCACGCCTCTATCAAGGTCAAACGACCAACTTCCGCACACCCGGCGGAGGGTTCGCCCCGGTGTACACCGAACCCGAAGCGCAAGAGGTATCAACGACTCAACCCCGACCAATCCCGTAGTAGGCCAACCCGGCGGCGCGCACGGACTGCGGATCCCAGAGGTTGCGGCCATCAAATACAACTTTGGCACGCAGTTGCAAAGCAATCTGCTCGAAGTCGGGTGAGCGGAATGCATGCCATTCAGTGACGACGACCAGCGCATCCGCACCCTGCAGGGCCGACGCGGCATCTTTCGTAAGCTCAAGACCTGGGCGAGTTCCCCAGATTTTGCGGGCGCTCTCCATTGCAACCGGATCAAAGGCCCGGACCTTGGCACCCGCCCCGAGTAAGGCCTCAATGAGGTCAATGCTGGGGGCGTCCCGCATGTCATCCGTATTGGGTTTGAAAGCAAGCCCCCATACAGCGATAGTTCGGCCCCTGAGCCCATCCGCGGCAAAATGTGCGGCAATCTTCTCAAACAGGCGCTGCTTCTGCCGCTGGTTGACCGCGTCGACGGCCTCGGCCAATTCGGCGCGCAAGCCGGCTTCGCGCGCCATGAAGGCCAGTGCCTTCACGTCCTTCGGAAAGCATGATCCCCCGTAGCCTGCGCCCGCATACAGAAAGTGGCTGCCGATACGTTGATCCACCCCCATCCCAAGCCGCACCTGCTCAATGTCAGCGCCTACAGCTTCGGCCAATCGGGCGAGTTCGTTCATGAACGAAATGCGCGTGGCCAGCATGGTGTTGGCGGCATACTTGGTGAGTTCAGCACTCGCCGGATTCATCACCATCATCTTCTCGTGATTACGGTTGAACGGCCGATACAGGTCGCGCATCACCGCGATGGCACGTTCGTCGGTGCTGCCCACCACGATGCGATCGCCACGCGTGAAATCGTCAATGGCCGACCCCTCCTTGAGGAACTCGGGATTGCTCACCACGCTAACCCAGTGCTGTACGCCGCGACGTGCCATTTCCTCGTCGATGATGTCTTGCACCATGGCGACCGTGCCGACGGGCGCAGTGGACTTCTGCACCACCACGAGCGGACCACTGACGTACTGGCCAATTTCATGGGCGGCACCTCGCACCTGGCTCATGTCAGCTTGGCCGGTGGGCAATGGCGGCGTACCGACAGCGATAAAGCACACCTGCGCTCCATTGAGTCCTTGTGCAAGATTGGGCATGAAACCCATGCGTCCCGCCTCCGCGTTTTGCGCCACGAGTTCGCTCAGGCCTGGCTCATAAAACGGCACTTGGGCCTTTTCCAGCGCAGCAATACGCCCAGCGTCACGTTCAACGCAGATAACGGTGTTGCCAACGTCGGCAAAGCATGCCGCAGTAACCAGGCCCACATACCCGGCGCCGATAACGGTGACTCGCATGAATCCATCCTTGGTAATGTCGCAGTAGTCCGTTATTGTGCATTGACGGCGCACGGCGCGGTTTGGAGCAGCGATTGCGCGCGTCCACTCTCCGATGACCGCAGCCGTTACGCTTGACGCATGTCAACCTTCGTGCGGCGTTGCAGCATTACAAATAACCTATAGGCTTTATGGAGATGGGCATGAAATCAAACACGCAACCCCGTGCTTCGCGTCGTAGCCGCTCCGGCACCGCGATCGGGATCACCTCTGCGCCTAACATCCCCATCTCAATCGGCGCTCAGAACGATTCAAACGCATCGGGCGAGCGCCCCCAAAGTGGAGTCTCCCTCGCGGCAGCCGCGCTCGCACCGAGCGCGGAACCGGCAGCGTGCCTGAGTCCGCCGCCTCAGCCCGACGCGGGGCTGGC
This sequence comes from Betaproteobacteria bacterium, assembly GCA_028870715.1. GTDB lineage: Bacteria > Pseudomonadota > Gammaproteobacteria > Burkholderiales > Burkholderiaceae_C > Thiomonas_A. The sequence goes on from JAGWOZ010000208.1 coordinate 5,618, forward strand.
TGAATTGATTGATCGCGCGGCGCACGCCATGCAGGCACGGCGCACGCTGGGTTTATCACCCGCATCTCTGGACCTGGCCGCAGCTGATTGGTGGACACACCTTGCCGCCTCGCCGGGCAAGCGCCTTGCGTTAGCAGGAAGCGCCTTGCGTAACGCGGCCATCTACGCAGAGTATTGCGCTCGCGCAATAGCGCATCGGCCGGGCATGGACGATACAGCCAATTGCATCGCCGCAACGCCGAACGACCGGCGTTTCGCCGATCCAGGCTGGCAACGGTACCCGTTCAACCTGCTTCAACAGGCATTCTTGTTACAGGAAGACTGGTGGCGTAATGCCACATCCGGCGTGCGCGGGGTGTCC
>JAGWOZ010000209.1 GCA_028870715.1 Betaproteobacteria bacterium
CACCTTGAACTCATCCAGTCCTGATTGCACAAGAACCTGGCGCACCACGTTTGCGCGGTCAGCCGACAGGTTGTAATTACTATAACCTTTGCCTTGGTTCTGATAACTCAGGGCGTCCGTATGCCCCGTGATGCTGATGTGGTTGGGCAACTGGTTGAGGGTTGGCGCGATGTCCTGGAAGATGGCGCGAGCATAGGCCTCGAGATCGGCACCGCCTAAAGCGAACATCGGACGCTTGTCGCTGTCGACCACCTGGATGCGCAGGCCTTCGCGCGTGATGTCGATCAGCAGTTGTGAGCGAAAGGCGTTGAGTTGCGGATTCGCGTCGATCTGCGACTCCAAAGCCTTTTTCAAGGCCTCGAGGTTTTGCTTGTCAACCTGCTCCTCACGCACCTGCGTGGCATTGGGCGCGACCGTCTTGCCAGGGGTGGCGCCATTGCGCACTTGGCCAACGGTGCGCGTGAGATCGGTGCCGCCGCCCTGAATGACAGAGGTGGCCGAGCCGGCGCCAGACCCTCCTTCGAGCGAGACTTTCTCAGGATTCTGGAAATACTCGGCAATTCCCTGCAATTGGGCCTTGGTTGTCGAACCCAGAAGCCACATCAACAGGAAAAACGCCATCATTGCCGTGACAAAATCCGCGTAAGCGATCTTCCAGGCGGCGCCATGCCCGCCCGCGCTGATTTTCTTGATTTTCTTGATGACAATTGGCTGAGGCTTCGTGTCGGCCACGGCTTACCTCCCTTTGGCTTCACGCAGGTGCGATTCAAGTTCGCTAAAGCTCGGGCGCTCGCCGGAGAACAGAACCTTGCGGCTGAATTCGACGGCAACCTGCGGCGGGTAGGCGTTCATGGTCGCCATCAACGCCACTTTGATGCATTCAAGCATCTTCGTGCCCTCGTGGGCGCGATCTTCCATGCGTGAGGCCACTGGTGCGAGGATGGCATAGCCAATCAGAATACCCAGAAAGGTCCCCACCAGCGCCGCACCCACCAACTCGCCGAGCACGGCGGGCGGCTGGTCAACGGAGGCCATCGTGTGCACGACGCCCATGACGGCGGCAACGATCCCGAAGGCTGGCATGCTGTCCGCCGTGCGTGTCATGGCGTGAACGGGAATTTCCATCTCGCGATGGTGCGTCTCAATATTCACGTCCATCAAATTCTCCATCTCCATTACCCCCAGATTGCCACCAATCATCAGGCGTAGGTAATCGGTGATGAATTCGAGCACGTGATGATCGGCCGCAATGTGTGGAAACTTCTTGAAGATCTCGCTGTTTGTCGGGTCTTCCACATCCGCCTCGATCGCCATCAGACCGTTCTGCCGCATACGGGTAAACAGCTCATTGAGCAGCGACAGCAACTCCAGGTAGGCCGCCTTCGAATAGGTCGAACCCTTCATTGCCATCGGCAACGCCTTGAGCGTGGCCTTGAACGACTTGGGAAAGGTCGCCGCGAAGAACGCGCCAAATGCTCCGCCTCCAATCATCAGCAGTTCGAAGGGCTGCAATAGAGACCCCAGATGCCCCCCCTCGGCCATGTAACCGCCAAAAATTGCCGCGAGGGACAGGGCATAACCAATCAGGAGATACATGGTCGCAAGGGTCTGGGCTAGGTAGAAAGCGCCCACGATAGGCGCGGGTCGGGATGACCCTGCATGCTGTTACGTCACGAATTTTCGCCGCTTGAGCGCGCTGGCCACGACTTGCCGTGCACCAGATGCGCTGGCAAGGCGTTCGCATGCCACCATCAAGTTGCTCCTGAACGTGCCGTCATACCCAACAAGACTTGAATATTGCGATCGACTCAGGAGCGCTTCTTTGAAATTTCTTGTTGTTGATGATTTCCCCACGATGCGTCGGATTGTGCGGGGTTTGCTGATGCAGACCGGGCACGTCACGGGCACGATTGATGAGGCCGAGGACGGGGTGCAGGCCTTGAAGCGCATTGAGGCTGGCGGCATCGAGTTTGTGGTGACGGACTGGAACATGCCCAACATGCAGGGCATTGACCTGCTGCGCCATATCCGTGCGTCCGAGGACCCGACCACCCGCAGTCTGCCGGTGCTGATGGTGACGGCCGAGGCGAAGAAGGAGAACATCCTCGCTGCAGCGCAGGCCGGCGTGAACGGCTATATCGTCAAGCCCTTTCCGGCCGACACGCTCAAGGCCAAGATTGACGTCATCCTTCAGCGACTGCACGGAGGTCAGGCCGCATGAGCACGTCCATCAGGCCTGCCACGCTCGCGGGCGCCGCGGTCCACAACCTGCGCGAAGCCGACGCGCTGCTCACCGAAGGGGTGCAGCGCATCATGCACGCCTCCAGCGACCTGCCCGGCGTGAGCCATCCGCTGCAGGAAGCGCTGCACCTCACCGAGCAGCAGGCCATGGCCACCCTTGAGGCCGTGGAAGCGGCACAGGCGGAGCTTGCCGCCATTCGCGCCACCAACGGCGATTTCATTGACTCTCGGCTGGACCGACTGGATACGCATCTGCAATCCATCTTCACCAGCCAACAGGGGCAGGACCTGGCTGGCCAGCGCCTGAAGAAAACCATCACCTTGTTGCAGGCCGTGGAGCAACGCATCCAGGAATCGCTGGCGCAGCTTGGCTACGTGCAAGCCGCAGAGCCACCTCCGGAAGGCACCTTCAACGGCACGCGCATGGATCAGAGCAACGTTGACGATCTGCTCGCCGAACTCGGGATTTGAGGACCATCATGGCCATGGACAATGACATCCTGCAGGAGTTCCTCGCCGAATCACGCGAGCTGCTTGCGGACGCGCAAGGCCAGTTGCTGCGCCTGGAGGCGGACCCCACCGATGCGGCTGTTCTGGGCGCCATCTTTCGCGCCTTCCACACCCTCAAGGGGGGAGCGGGCTTTCTGGAGGCGCAAAACATGGTGGAGTGGTGCCACCACCTCGAAGACCTGCTCGACAAGCTGCGCGCCAACAAGTTCACCGCCGACAGCGGCATGATCGACGCCATCCTGCGCTCCACCGACATGATCGAGCGCATGCTCGACGAAATGGCACGCGGCGAGAACCCCACACCGGGCCACGCCGAACTCGGCGCCGTGGTGCAGGCCTACGCACGGGGCGAGCAGCCCGCCCTGCCCTCGCCGCAGCCGCTTGACGGCGCCGCCCAGACCTGGGCCGAGCCCCGCACCGACGCCGCCGGGCAGACCGGCGTGTACGTCCAGAAAAAGCCTGTCCACGCACCGCCCCCGACCCCTGCGCCCACGGCTGAAGACGACCTCGAAGCCCTGTTCAACCAGACACTCGACGCGCTTTACGGCAAGCACGGCGCACCCGGCGCTGGCGCCTCACCCCCTGCACCTGCCGCTGCAGCGTCCGCGCCGGCGGCAAGCCATGCACCGGCGGCCCCAGCCGCCCAGAGCAGCGAGCCGCAGTCGCGCGAAGACACCACCATCCGCGTCGATTCGTCGCGCCTGGATCAGGCCATGAACCAGGTCGGGGAACTTGTGCTGCTGCGCAACCGACTGTCGGCTGCCGTCGCGCGCTTTGCCCAGAGCGACGAAGCCTTGGTGCGCATGGTGCGCGAGACTGACCTGGCTGTCAACGATCTGCAAAACACCGTCATGCGCCTGCGTATGCAGCCCTGCAAGCGGCTGTTCCAGAGCCTTCCCCGCGTGGTCCGCGACGCGAGCCGCTCGCTCGGAAAGAAGGTGCGCTTGGAGCTCGGCGGTGAGGACGTGGAAATTGACAAGACCGTCATCGACGCCCTCTCGGGGCCCCTCATCCACCTCGTGCGCAACGCGCTGGACCACGGCCTTGAGACCCCGCAGGATCGTCTGAGCACGGCCAAGCCCGAAGAGGGTCTCCTGAAAGTGCTCGCGATCCATCTCGGTGACAAGGTGCAGATCCAGGTCAGCGATGACGGACGCGGCATGAATCCGCACAAGATTCTGCAATCGGCTCTCGGCAAGGGCATCATCAGCGAAGCCGATGCAGCGCGTTTGTCGGAGCGCGAGATGCTTGACCTCATCTTCTTGCCAGGCTTCTCCACCAAGGAGAAGGTCAGCGAACTCTCCGGCCGCGGCGTGGGGATGGACGTGGTGCGCTCAGCCGTGCAGTCCTTGCGCGGCCGTGTGGACATCACCACGCGCCCCAACCAGGGCACCACCCTCACGCTTGAGCTGCCCCTGACGCTGGCCGTGCTGCCTGTCCTGTACTTCAAGCTGCGCCGCGAGACCTATGCGCTGCCCGTGTCCGTCGTCGACAACCTGACGGAAATCGACCCCCAGCAGGTGCACAGCATCTCCGGGCGTCTCATGGCTCAGGTGGCCAATGACCGCATCGTCCCCTACATTGACCTCGGCCAGCAACTCCAGGGCTCACCCCTGAACCTGGGCAAGGACCCCTGCGAGGGCATCCTCACCGAGCAGGGCCTGCTGGTCGTCTCCGAGGCCGTCGGCACCGAAGACTCCGTCGTCAAGCCCCTGGACATCTCCGCCCAATCCTCGTGGTATCAGGGCGCCACCATCTCCGGTGGCGGTGACGTCGTGCTCATCCTTGACATCCAGGCCCTCGCACGCGCCATGCGCACCACACAGACTGCGCAGTAAACCGGGGACATTGCCATGACATCCAACACCATTGTCCAGCTGCGAAATAACTTCGTCGGGGTCGCGGATGCGACCTTCAACTTCCAGCGCCAGCTTCAGCGCAGGCTGCGTGAGATCGACCGCAAGGCGCTCAATGCCCAGGTCCTGGTCAAGCGCCACGGCAAAGGCCTCGCCGGCTATGGCGTGGTCGCCCAGTCATTCCGCGAGGGTGCCCAGCAGCTGCAGGGCGCGGCCACCAATCTTCAGGGCGCCATCCAGCCCCTGATTCTTGCCTTCATGCAGACCCTGCGCGATACGCACCAACTCGACAAGCTCACCGCGCTTCCTGATTCCGTGCGCAAAGCGGCGCAGGGACTCCAAGCCACTTTACCGGAATATGAGAGGAAGTTGGTTTCACACCATGACCAAAGTCGCCGTGCCGGCTCCAAGATGCGCCAGGCGCTGGCGCGCTTTGAGGGTGTCGTGGCCGAACTCGAATACGTGGTCGTTAACGGCCGCATCGAAGCTGCCCTCAAGGGCGACGGCCACGCTTCTCTGGCCCAGGTTTCATCCGATATGGACAACGCCGTCGTGCAGGTTCGTGACCTCCTTCGCGCCTACGCCGAACACATCGAAAGGGTTCTTCCATGAAAGCCGAAAAGTTCTACTCCGAAGGCCAACACCATTGGTTCATGGTCTACGACCAAGAGGAATCGCGCGTCGTCGACTCCAACGTCTTTGCCTTGCAGGTCGACGATGAAACCCTGCTGTGTGATCCCGGCGGCTTCGAGATCTTCCCGCAAGTGTTTTCCGCACTGGTTGACGTACTGCCGCCGTCCACCATCAAGCAGGCCTTCGTCAGCCACCAGGACCCGGACGTCGCGTCAAGCCTGCCCCTTTGGAACGCCTGTAGCCCCCAAATAACCTGGCACGCCTCCAAACTCTGGGTCGGATTCATCCGCCACTACGGCGCTCTGGAAGCCAACATCCAGGGCATCCCTGACGAGGGCGCTGAACTCCTCATGGGGTCGGCTCGACTGCAGATCATTCCCGCCCACTACCTGCACTCCTCGGCCAACTTCCACCTCTACGACCCGCAGGCCAAGGTTCTATTCTCCGGAGACGTCGGCGCCGCCCTCCTGCCGGTCGGGCATTCCGCCTTCGTCGAACGACGCAACCTTGAAAGTGCATCCGCATTCGACGCGCACATCAAGCACGCCGAGTACTTCCACAAGCGCTGGATGCCGAGCAACGCCGCCAAGCGCAACTGGTGCGAACGCGTGGCCAAACTCGACATCGACTTCCTCTGCCCCCAACATGGGGCGATCTACACCGGCGAGAACGTCAAACGCTTCATTGACTGGTTTGATGCGCTCGATGTGTGGCGCGCTA
>JAGWOZ010000210.1 GCA_028870715.1 Betaproteobacteria bacterium
CAAACACGTTCACGGAAGCCATTGCCACGGCCAGCATGCCCATGACTTTGCCAAGGGGCGTGACGGTAAGCGCCGCAGCAAGCATGGCGCCAACGATGATGATGGCTGAGATGGCATTCGTCACCGACATGAGAGGCGTATGTAGAGCGGGCGTGACGGTCCACACAACGTGGTAGCCGACATAGATGGCCAGCACGAAGATCGTGAGGTTGATCATGAATGGGGAAATATCGTGCATGCTCGGCTCCTTTAAGCTGACTTGCGCTTGACTTCACCGCCTGTCGTCATCAGGCAGGCCGCAACGATGTCGTCATCCAGGTTCACCACGAAGCCTTTGTCCTTGTCGAGGACAAGCTTGAGAAAGTCGAGCACGTTGCGTGCATAGAGCTGCGACGCATCGGCGGCCACAAGGGCGGGGAGATTGGTCTCACCCACAATGGTCACGCCGTGCTTGACCACAGTTTGGTCCCGCTCCGTCAGCGGGCAATTTCCACCCTGGCTTGCAGCCATATCGACAATCACGGATCCCGGTTTCATGCCCATGACCATCTCCTCACTCACGAGCACAGGCGCGCGCCGTCCGGGAATGAGGGCAGTGGTGATCACGATGTTGGCCTGCTTGACACGCTCGGCCACGAGCCCTGCCTGGCGATCCAGCCAAGCGCGGGGCATGGGACGCGCGTAGCCGCCGACCCCCTGCGCGATCTCGCGCTCTTCGTCGGTCTCAAACGGCACGTCGATAAACTTCGCGCCGAGTGACTCCACCTGCTCCTTGGCCGCGGGGCGTACGTCAGAGGCTTCCACCACAGCGCCTAAGCGCTTTGCAGTGGCAATGGCCTGCAACCCGGCCACGCCAGCGCCGAGAACGACCAGGCGTGCAGCCTTGACCGTACCGGCCGCCGTCATCAGCATCGGCATGAAGCGGGGGTAGAGGTTTGCGGCGACGATCACGGCTTTGTACCCAGCGATGTTTGCCTGGCTGGACAGAACGTCCAGACTCTGCGCGCGCGTCGTGCGAGGAGCGGCTTCCAGCGCGAAGGCCGTGAGCCCGGCTGCAGCCAATGCCTGCAGGCCTTCGGCGTTGAAGGGCTCGAGCATGCCCACGATGGCAGCCCCGGGCTTCATCAGCACGAGCTCGGATGCACCAGGGCTGCGCACTTTGAGCACAAGCTCGGCACCCATGGCCTCTGCCGCGCCCACGATCTGGGCGCCTGCTGCAACGTAGTCCGCATCCAGCGCCCCGGCCGACTGGCCGGCTCCGGTCTGCACCAAAACCGTGTGCCCCTGGCCCGCAAGCTTCTTGACGGTCTCAGGGGTAGCTGCCACGCGGGCTTCACCTGGCACAGTCTCAGCCGGTACGCCTATGCGCATGAGGTTCTCCTCAATGTGGGGAAAGAATTGTGAACAATCAACATTGCTATTGTCGCTGATGCCGATATCTGACGGAAATCCCGCTCGCACAGGCAGCGCCCCTGCCGGGGGAAATACCGCTGTCACCGTCTGATTGCGCTGACAATGCAACCCTTTGCGAGGAGTTCATGCATGCGCCAAGTCTGGAAACCCAGTGTGACGGCGGCCGCCATCATTGAGCGCGACGGCCATTTTTTGCTCGTCGAGGAACATACCCTTGAGGGGCTGCGTCTGAACAATCCGGCTGGTCATTTGGAGCCAGGCGAAAGTCCGGTGCAGGCGGCGGTACGCGAAGCCCTGGAAGAAACCTGCTGTGCGTTCACGCCTGACGGACTCGTCGGCGTTTATCTCTCCCGATTCCAGCGTCCGGGCGAGGACGTGACCTATCTGCGCTTTGCCTTTCGCGGCAGTATCGGCGGTCCGATCGCGGGTTGTCGGCTCGACGACAACATTGTGCGCACCGTCTGGCTCACTCCCGGCGAAATCCGCGAAAGCCAGGCTCGGCATCGCAGCCCACTTGTTTTGCAATGCGTGGAAGACCATTTGGCTGGCAAATGCTATCCGCTCGACCTCGTGATGACGCACCCCAGCGTTCAGGCGCTGCAGGGCGCGAACAACCAGACAGCTCTCTAAAATCGGCGCCATGGCATCTTCCAAGCTCCGTGTTGTCGTTGGCATGTCCGGCGGGGTTGACTCGTCCGTCTCAGCATGGCTGCTCAAACAGCAGGGCTTCGAGGTCATCGGCTTGTTCATGAAGAACTGGGAAGATGATGACGATGATGCTTACTGCTCGTCACGCCAGGACTGGCTTGACGCCGTGAGCGTGGCCGACACGATTGGCGTCGACATCGAGGCGGTCAATTTCGCAGCCGAATACAAAGATCGGGTTTTCGCGGAATTTCTGCGCGAATACTCGGCGGGACGCACACCGAACCCCGACGTTCTGTGCAACGCCGAGATCAAGTTCAGGGCCTTTCTCGATCACGCGATGCACCTGGGCGCTGACAAAATCGCCACGGGTCACTATGCCCGAGTGCGCGAGAGCGCGCAGGGTTTCGAACTCCTGCGCGGCCTTGATACGAGCAAGGACCAGAGTTATTTTCTGCACAGACTGAACCAGGCGCAGCTCTCCCGGACGCTGTTCCCGGTGGGTGAATTGCCCAAAACCGAGGTTAGGCGCATCGCCGCTGCGATCGGCCTGCACAATGCCCGCAAGAAGGATTCCACGGGAATTTGCTTCATTGGCGAGCGACCGTTCAGGGCGTTTCTCAACCGCTACCTTCCGACCCGACCCGGGCCGATGAAAACGCCGGACGGCAAGGTTGTAGGCGAGCATGTTGGATTGGCCTTCTACACGCTGGGGCAGCGCAAGGGCATTGGCCTGGGAGGCAGCCGTGATGGCAGCGGTGAACCTTGGTTCGTGGCTCGCAAGGACATGCTCACCAACACCTTGTACGTGGCTCAGGGGCACCATCACCCGTGGCTGCTCAGCCAAGCCTTGCGCGCCAGCGACACGAGCTGGGTGGCAGGATGCCCACCAGACAGTCATCAGGTTCTCAGTGCCAAGACACGCTACCGGCAAGCTGACAGCGCCTGCCAGATCCATCGCGTGGAACAGGATGGCTTCTCGCTGACCTTCGACACCCCACAATGGGCCGTCACGCCAGGTCAGTCAGCCGTCATTTACGCCGGAGAGGTCTGTCTCGGGGGCGGGGTGATCGATGAAGTCATCGATGCGCCGGTGAATGCGGCGGCGGCCCTGCCGATCGCCTGAGACTGCCGCGACCAACGCTTGCCAAGCAATCGCGGCCTTCCGCGACGCCCGGTTAAGTCATCCGCGCAAGAAGCGTTTCCATTTCTTCCATCATGGCATCCAGCCTGACCTTCTCGCCGGGGCCGCCGTCCATCCGCGAATCAAGCTCCTGCTCGATATAGCACACGGTCATGCGCACGAACGTACTGTCCAGCGCCTTGCGTACGGCCGAAAGCTGCTGAGCCACCTTCAGGCACGTCTCGCCCTCATCGATCATGCGCTGCACTCCGCGCAGCTGGCCTTCGGCACGCTTGAGCCGATTGAGAATGTCGGTTCGCGACGCCTCGTTGGTGAGAACAGACATGATTGGCTCTCCAAGATCCTGAGTTGTGGTCGAAATGCTGCGCTTGTTCATCGCCGCTCTCTCCTCATAATACCCAGCTGGATTCGCCGACGCACGAGCGTGTCTGCAGGCCCGTGCGCCCGCGAAATGCTACCCCCGGCCTGCGGCGGACGACCATGTTGGCCCAAGCGGTGAGACGACACGGACGGTTCGGCGTCGGGATGTGGGCCATGGAGGGAGTTGTCTGGTCGCGCCATCGCCCATCAGGTTGGGCATCCCGGTCGCTCAACGCTGGAGACTATGCGGCGGGGTGCCCATCCGGATCGCGTTCTCAGGCGCCGCAACTCAATTTGGACTCGGGAACCCCGAGCTTTTTGAGAATCAGCCCAAGCGGGCAGAAATTCGTGAAGCCAAATTGCAGCAAGTTGGCGCCGACAAAGGCCGTCAGCAGCAAAAACCATTCAGAGACGAACAGGGGACTGCCCTGAACGCCCAGCAGCAGGGACAGCAGGATAAAGGTTCCCGCGAAGATTCGGATATAGCGTTCAATGGTCATGCAAGGCTCCGTGAGGAAGAATCAAATCATTAATCACAAAATAGTGCAAACCCGCTGGAGTATCAAGAGCGGCTTGCCGCAGGGGGTCGTAGCTCAGTTTTATTGTGCAGCCGGCGCCTTCACACGAACCTGCCAGATGTAGTACATCAGCGGGATCACGATCAGCGTGAGCATGGTTGAAAGCAGCGTGCCGAAGATGAGGGACACGGCAAGTCCACCGAAAACCGGATCGGTGATCATGATGGCCGATCCGAAAATGATGGCAAGGGCCGTGAGAAGAATGGGACGCAGTCGCACGGCGCCGGCCTGTGCCACCGACTCCTGCAAGCTGTAGCCGCGGGAGCGGTAATCCAGGATGAAGTCGATCAGCAGCAGGGAGTTGCGCACCACGATACCTGCCAGTGCGATCACCCCGATCATGGATGTGGCCGTGAACGATTGGTGGGTGATCCAATGTCCGGGAAACACGCCGATGAGCGTCAGTGGAATTGCCCCCATGACGATGACAGGCAATAGGAACGACTTGTAGTACGCCACCAGAAGCAAGTAGATAAAGACCAGCGCCACCATGAAGGCCGAACCCAGGTCGCGGAACACGTCCAGAGTCAGGCGCATCTCGCCACCCCAGAGAAGCTGGTAGCCCTTGAGGTCAGAAGCAGGTGTTTCGGAAAAGCCCAGATTGCCCGTGCTGAATGTGGTCCCGTTGGCTAGCTTTTTCCCATCCAGCATGGAGTTCAGGCTGAGCGTTGCATAAACAGGGCTGGAATGAATCATTTCGCCGCTCACATACACCACAGGATGCTGGTCACGGCTATAGATAGGCCTTGCCAGAGACGTCTTCTCCACCGTCGCAATGGCCGATAGCGGAATGACCTTGCCCTGGGCATTTTGAATCGGCACGTCCAGCAGTTGTTGAGGGCCCTGGCGCTCCGTGCGGGGGATGCGTACGACGATGTTCACCGGCTCCAGCGCGTTCCGGTCATGCACAGCACCGACCTTGAGCCCCGAGACGTAATCGTGAAGGAGCTGAACGATCTGTCCAGGAACGATACCTGACAGTGCGGCCTTCTGCCGATCCACCCGGATCCGATACTCGGATGTGGTTGCTGTAACGGAATCGTCCTGATTCATCAGGCCGTACACCCGATCAAACGCACCCAGCATGCCCTTTGCCGAACTGCGCAGCACATCGTAGTCAGGGCCGTACAGCTCTGCCATGACCTGCGCGCGTACCGGTGGGCCGGGTGGGGTTTCGAACAGCTTGATGCTGGTGGCCGGGAAACGTGCCCGGACGGGGGCGAGCTGCCCGTACAACTCCTGCACGATGGCATGCGACGAAATGCTGCGCGCATCCTTGCCCACAAGGTTCACACGAATCTGCGCGAAGTTGTCCCCTCGCTTGAGCGGGTCACCGCGCACCAACGCGGCAAAGTCCACTGGAGCCGCCTCGCCGACGAAAGTCTGATAGTCGAGCACGTCGGGATTGCCACCCAGTACGTTACCCACAGCTCGGGCCACCTCGTCCGTGCCCTCCAAGGACGAGCCTGCCGGAGTGTCCACTTGCACGAGAAAAGTGTTGGTATTGTCGTTTGGCAGCATCTTGAGTTCGACACCCAGGCTGGAAAGCGGTCCGTTCATGCCTGCGGAGCGCATGAACTGCCATGCAGGCATCAGCATGGCGCCAATGAGCAGAAGCAAGACTGCCAGCAGCATGACGTTCCGCTTGGTACGGCTCTTCATGAGTGGAGTGAACAGGCGCAAATAGACCGTATGGAGCCGGTCGGCCCTGTGGGTTCCTTCGTCCTCAAGCGGCTCTGTACGGGCCAACTCCTCGCGTGCCGCCTTTTTCGATAACCACACCCGCGCGGCCCAGGGC
>JAGWOZ010000211.1 GCA_028870715.1 Betaproteobacteria bacterium
CATTCACGATCAGGCCGAGGAACGCGATCGCAATCGCCTGATTGAAGTCAATGCGCACTGGTTCAATCAGGCGTGAGATCGCTTCATAGCCGATGAGCAACGCAATCATGGCCAAGATGATGGCACTGGAGAAACCTGCCAGATCCCCAACCTTGCCAGTGCCGAAGCTGAATCGCGCGTCACGTGCGTGCGTACGTGCATAGCGATAGGCGAGTGCGGCGATCAGCATGGCAGCAGCGTGCGTACTCATGTGCATGCCGTCAGCAATCAGTGCGAGCGAGCCGTAACGCCAGCCACCCACCAGTTCGACAACCATGACGACCGTACACAAAACGATCACCGACCACGTCTTGCGGGCGTTGCGATCATGGCCCTCGCCGAGAAAGACGTGGCTGTGCTCTGCGTCAAATGGGGTGGTGGCCATGTGAATTATTTGAAGTACCGGCGTAGGACATCGATCAACTGCTCGGCGGCTTGGGCGGATTCCGCTTGGTGCCCTTCAAGGGGGTCAATCAAATGGGTCTGAATGTGATCCTCAACAACTTCACTCAGCAACCCGCTCATGGCGCCGCGGCAGGCAGCAATGACGTGCATCACATGCTCACAATCGGCTTCGTTTTCGAGGGCGCGCTCGATCGCATCGACGAGCCCCCGAATGCGCCGCACGCGATTGAGAAGTTTTGTCTTCTGACGGACCGTGTGTGTCATGTCAACAGTATAGGGGGGTAACCTATAAGCATGCCTAAGACGTCTTTCTGCCGCCTAGCCTGAGCGGCCGACGAGCAGGGCGGGTTGTGCTTTGCAGGCGCAGCTTGTCGAGGCGAATCCTGCAGGGCAATGCTGTGCACGCTAAAGCGTTGCGACATGTGCGCGCGACAGATGTCGCGGCACACGCGACAAGCTCATCGGAAAAGCCGCAATGCGTGTTGCATCCAGGAATGAACTTGGGAGCGCCATGCGAAGGCGATTTTCAGAATCCCCCATGCTGCCTACAGCCAGATCCGCTCGCGCTTCACGCTCATCAGATTGGCATCGAACCCGGGATTTTCATTGGAACGATTATTGCACCGGGCGATTGCGCGGCGTGCCGTCAAGGCACGCTCGTTCGCGCAGTCGCAAAAGGAGATCTTCTCATGAGTGCCAGTCAAGAACAGATGCTCTGGATGTACGAGAAAATGATTGAAATCCGCCTCTACGAGGAGACCATGGCGAAGGTCTACCTTGAAGGCAAGTTGCCACCGGCCATTCAGAAGGGGCTAGCTTTTGATATTGGGAGCGGGCCTGTGCCGGGAGAAATGCACTTGGCTGCGGGCCAGGAACCCGTTGCCGTCGGGGTCTGCGCCCACTTGCGCACGGAAGATACGGTCGTCGGTGCCCATCGGCCGCACCATTTCGCCATTGCCAAGGGAGTTCCGCTCAAAGCCATGACGGCTGAGATGTTCGGAAAGGAAACCGGCCTGGGACATGGCAAGGGCGGCCATATGCATCTCTTTGATCCGGCGCATAAATTTAGCTGCAGCGGTATCGTCGGGGCGAGCATGCCGCCAGCGTGTGGCGCTGCATTGGCTGCGAAAAAGCGTGGCAAGGACTGGGTCGCCGTCGCGTTCTTCGGCGAAGGCGCTGCTAATCAGGGTGCATTTCACGAGTCGCTGAACTTGGCATCTTTGTGGCATCTGCCCGTGGTCTTTGTGTGCGAGGACAACAAATATGCCATTTCGGTCGAAAAGACCGAGTCAACATCGGTTAGTTCCGACGCCGATCGCGCTGCAGCCTATGGGATGGCGGGCGTACGCGTGGGGCGCAACGACGCCCTGTCCGTGTATGAGGCAGCCGCGGCAGCCGTTGAGCGGGCGCGGCGGGGGCAGGGGCCATCGCTCATTGAAGTGAAGACCGATCGTTACCTGGGTCACTTTCAAGGCGACGCCGAAGCATATCGGCCCAAGGGAGAGGTTGAGGAACTGCGCAAGCACGACCCGATCCCCCGTCTCGGCGAGCATTTACGCAAACTCGGGCTGCTCGATGATGCGGTGGATCAGGCGCTGCGTTCCCGCGTGGAGTCGCGCGTGGCTGAAGCCTATGACTATGCCCGCACGAGCCCTTATCCAAAGCCCGAAGATGCACTGCATCACGTCTTTCATTGATGGGAGGATCCAGCTATGAGCACAGCACGCAAACTGACGATGGCGGCGGCAATTTCCGAAGCGATTGGACAGGCGATCGAGCGCGACCCGGATGTCTTCGTGATGGGTGAGGATATCGGTAAGTACGGTGGCATCTTTGGCGCCACTGGAGGGTTGTTTGCGAAGTACGGACGGGATCGCATCATGGATACGCCGATCTCGGAGACGGCATTCATCGGAGCCGCCATCGGTGCAGCAGCCGAAGGCATGCGCCCGATCGTGGAGCTTATGTTTGTCGATTTTTTTGGCGTCTGTATGGACATGATTTACAACCATCTGGCCAAAAATACCTACATGTCGGGTGGCAATATTCGATTGCCGGTCGTCCTAATGACGGCCATCGGCGGCGGCTACAACGACGCGGCACAGCACTCGCAGTGTCTGTATTCGACTTTTGCCCACATGCCTGGCCTCAAGGTCGTTGTGCCTTCCAATGCCTACGATGCGAAGGGCCTGATGAACCAGGCAATCCGCGATGACAACCCAGTGATGTACATGTTCCACAAAGGGATCATGGGCCTGCCCTGGATGGCCTATTTTGAGGGCAGCACGACCGAAGTGCCTGAGGACAATTACACAATTCCCTTCGGCCAAGCCAAGGTCGTGCGCGCAGGAAGCGACTTGACGATCGTGACACTGAGTCAGATGGTGCATAAGTCGTTGCTTGCGGCGCAGAAACTGGCGCAGTCAGGGATCGACGCGGAGGTGCTGGATCTGCGCACGCTTGTGCCACTGGATCGTGCCGCCGTTTTGCAATCCGTGCGCAAAACAGGCCGCCTGCTCGTGGCGGACGAAGACTATCTAAGCTTCGGGATGTCTGCGGAGATCTCGGCACTGGTGGCTGAAAATCTCGATTCCGTGCGATTGAAGGCTCCAGTCAAACGCTTGGCGGTGCCTGACGTGCCAATCCCCTACAGCCGACCACTGGAGCAGTTCGTCATCCCTCAGGTCGACGCCATCGTGAGGGCATGCTCGGACTTGATAAAGGCGGGCAAACCTGAGGCGGTGGTTGCATGATTGAGATCAAACTTGACCCGGAACTCTGGAAGGACATTGATCCCGGAACCGAGGGGCTTGTTGATGCGTGGCGTGTCAAGGAAGGAGATCGTGTGCGGGCTGGCCAGGCTTTGGTGACGGTGATTCTGGTGAAAACGACCCAGGAGTTGGTCGCTCCACGCGCCGGCACCGTGACGCAGATCCTCGTTCCCGCCGAAGCCAACTTCAAGCAGGGGCAGACCTTGGCCCTGCTGGAGGAAAGCACTTGACGCAGGCGCGGCAGGTTTTCAGGTTGAGGTTCTACAGCAGGCAGCGCGTGCGCCTCGCCTCGGACTGGGCATGACGCCACCGCTGCTGACCGTCCCCGCGTTGGTTGAGCAGTCGTGGAACGATCGGGTGCTCCAGCACCCGATCGTCACACCTGTCTGGCGGCTTTGGACCTACGCACAACCAGCGGTTGTTCTGGGTCTGGCACAACGCGGGATGCAACTGCCCGTGAGGCCAGACTCAGTCTTACCGGTCATGGTTCGATGTTCGGGCGGGGGTGCGGTGTTGGTCGGGCCGTGGATGCTCAGCATTTCGGTGGCGCTTCCAGTGGAGCACCCACTCGTGAGCGATGGAGTGGTTGCCAGCTACGCATGGCTGGGACGCGGCATTGCGCAGGCATTGGAAAGTCTTGGCGTGCGCGCTCAGGTCCTGTCGCCCGAGCAACTTCGCGCCTGCCGCGCGGGCCAGCCGGTACCGAGGCTCGACTGGGCATGCTTTGGAGACGTCTCCCCGTGGGAAGTGCTCGTGGACGAGCGCAAGCTTGTTGGGTTGGCGCAGATCAGGCGGCGGAACGGTGTGCTGTTGACGGCCGGCATCCTTCTTCGGTCGTGCCCCTGGGAAACGTTATGCGAGCGACTGGGGAGGCCGCGGAGCGAGGCCGAACGCCTGCGGCAGTGCACCACCAGTTGTGAGGCATTTGTGGATACCGCACTGCAATCGCAGGCGCTGGTGCGCTCGCTGCATGCGATGCTTGGCATGGAATGTGCGCCGGGCGATCAGGGCGCCAGGGCTCCAGGGTAGACCGTTGGCTATCGACATGCCTAGTGGCTCCGAGCGACCTTTCATGCCGCGCAATGGCGGAGTACGATTCACGCAAGCTGCGAAGACGGCCCCATTTTGGAGGCATGCCAATGACGTCTGTCCTTGCTTCCCCCGCTGGCGCGACGCTGCGGTGGGCGACAGTTCCAGAGCCTGACGGTGCCGAGGCGCTGATTACGCGGTCATGGCAGCGCTCGCTCCAGTTGCATGGGCTCGACCGCGCACAAAACCGCCCACGGGTGTTGACGCAGTCCGCACTGCGCGAACACCGGCAGGCGCTGGAGCCCTTGCTCAGTCTTGCGCGCAGCGGCCTGGAAGCCTTGTTTCAGGAAATCCATGGCGCCGGCTACATCGTCCTGCTCACCGATGCGGAGGGCGTCGCGGTTGACTTCATTGCCAACCCATCGATTGAGCTTGAGGCGCGCCGCGCCGGTTTGGCGATGGGAGCTTGCTGGACCGAAGGCGAAGAGGGCACTTGCGCTGTGGGGATTGCGCTTGCGGAAAAACTGCCGATCACGGTTCACCGCACTGAGCATTTTCTGGCCGCAAATAGCAAACTGACATGCAGTGCGGTGCCGGTCTTCGATACCGACGGGCGCACGTTGGCTGTCCTGGACGTTTCCGCGCTGGACTCCCCGCAAGACCGTCAAAGCCAACACCTGGTGCTGAAAATGCTCCAGGCTACCTCGCGCTCAATCGAGGACGCTTATTTCTTGAGGCAGTTTGAGGCGCAGGTGGTGTTGCGCACCGGGTGCCGCCGGGAGTTCCTGGAAGTGTGGACTGACGGGCTCGTCGCGCTCGATGAGGACGGCACCATCCTTGCCGCCAACCAGCGATTCGTGCGAAATTTGGAGCTTTCGCCAGAGACTGTGCGGGGAGCGCATTTGGCAGATATTTTCGAACTCACCCGTGGTGAACTCGTCGCCGCATTGAATCGCTCGGGGGCGGAGCCATTTGCCTGGCGTGCACGGCGGACGGCGCACGTGCACTTTGCACAAGTGCGCCCGCCGCGCGATGGTGTATCTCGTCTTACCGCCTCAAGCCGTGCGTGCGCGAGCATGGCCCCGGAAGTTGTGCTGCGGGCCGACTCGCAGCACCAGGAGCTGGAATTCCTTGGCGGTGCCGATCCACGCATGCAGGCCAATGTCAAGCGTGCACGACGAATCCTCGACAAAGAGATCGCCGTGCTGCTGCTGGGGGAGTCAGGCACGGGTAAGGAGCTTTTCGCAAGAGCCATGCACGCGTGCAGCGGTCGCGCGTGCCACCCCTTCATTGCGATCAATTGCGCGGCCATTCCCGAAACCCTCCTCGAGAGCGAACTCTTCGGCTATAGCGCCGGTGCCTTCACCGGCGCCCGCGCCAAGGGAGTGCGAGGGAAAATCATGCAGGCGCATGGCGGCACATTGTTTCTTGACGAAATTGGAGATATGCCCCTGGCCATGCAATCCCGCTTGCTACGCGTTCTCGCGGAGCGTGAAGTCACCCCGCTTGGAGCGGAGCAGGCGGTTTCAGTTGACGTGCAGGTCATTTGTGCCACGCATCAGGAGCTGGAGGATCTCGTTGCCTCGGAACGATTCCGGCTCGATCTTTATTACCGTATCAATGGGCTGAGTTTGACGCTTCCACCGCTGCGCGAACGCGAAGATCGGCATCAGCTCATCGAAGAT
>JAGWOZ010000212.1 GCA_028870715.1 Betaproteobacteria bacterium
CGCGCCGAGCGACCTTCGCCAGAAAAAACGCCAAACCCCGTGGCCACCGCCTCATTTCGCAAACAGGGATTCAATGTTGGCGAATGCCTTGATCTCAATGGCATTGCCCGATGGATCAAGAAAAAACATCGTGGCCTGCTCGCCGACCTCGCCCTGAAACCGGACGGAGGGTTTCATGACGAATTTCACCCCCACCGCCTGTAGCTTCTCACTCAATGCCTGCCATTGCGTCATCGGCAACACGACACCAAAGTGAGGTACCGGGACCTGATGCTCGTCAACCACATTGGTGGTCTGGCGCCTGACTTCGCCATGAGCCAAGTGCGCAACGATTTGGTGGCCGTAGAAATTGAAGTCCACCCACTCCGAAGAGCTGCGCCCTTCCGGGCAGCCCAGCAATTGACCGTAGAAGCTCCTGGCTTCGGCAAGATCGTGGACCGGAAAGGCCAAGTGGAACGGAGGAAGGGTATTGGTCGGGTAGGACATGCGAGTTCTCTCCAAGCGGCGCCGTGCGTCGATTGTCGCTCCTTCCTTGCTGGCGTCTTTTGCAGGCGTTCACATTAGGGGATCTCGGCAGGTCCGTGGAGGGCGTCGATCGCGCAAGCTTGCCATGCCTTCACCGCGGGATGCGGATTGGCCTGCTCATCGCGCCGTCCGCTCAAGGTCAGGATGGGCGCGGTGCGCAAGAGGATGTCGCGCATCGACGCGATCAACGCATCAATGCGAACGTGCTTGCGCCAATTCGGGCGCGCATGCCGTTGACCGCCGAGCCAAAACGCAAATCTGCAGCTTGGCCGGCGTAGCTGGATCGGCCCTTGCGCATCTTGCCCGCTGCTGCCCTCCAATGATGCACACCGAGGTGGGGCGACATGCCACAACTTGGTGCGCCCGTTCGACCGCTCGATCGTGCGCCCCACGGATTTGCGCCTGTCGTCAAGTCCGCTGCCCACGCCCATTCGCGCACCACAACACTGGCACGTGTCTTGCTTGAAGTCGAATGCACGGAATTGGTGGTTGATCGCCAATTGTTGTTTTGCGTTTGACAGGGCAGCTAGGGTTCCGGCTTCATCGCGAAGCGCCTGGTCCGAGAGCAGCCCGGCCTCCTTTGGAGGCTCCACGGAGGGATAAAAGCCCGGGAGAAAAGCGTCGTCACCGCTTTCTTCCGTGCCCGTTTTCAACCCTCAACCTCGGAGCCTCAACCATGTCGTTCGCCCGCAGAGTCGCCTTGCGCACCCTCGCAAGCCTTGCCGCTTTCACTTCCGTTGCTCTATCGGGCGTGCAAGTTGCTCAAGCCGATGAGCCCATGAACATCGGAACCGTCGTTTGGATCGGCTACGGTCCCTTCTACGTTGCCGATGCAAAAGGCTTTTTCAAGAAACACGGACTCAATGCCAAGCTGCAGAACTTCAACGACCCCGCGCTGATTCCATCAGCCATTGCCAGCAATGCCGTCGACGGCGGCATGCTCACCTACGATCAGGTCATCGGATCGGACTCTAAGGGGCTGCATCTCCAGGTGGTCATGCCGATTGACTATTCCAACGGTGCCGACGCGATCGTCGCCAGAACCGACATCACCAAGATCACCCAGTTCAAGGGCCAGAAGATCGGCTACAACCCGCTGTCACCCTCGGACTTCCTGCTGTCGTATGCGTTGCTGAAGAACGGCATGGCAGAGAAAGATGTGCAGTCTGTCAGCATGACCCCCGAACAGGTACCCGCTGGCATGGCCTCGGGCGGCATTCCCATTGGCGTGACCTACGAACCGAGCCTGTCACAAATCGTGGCGATGGAAGGCGGCAAGAAATTCCACGTCGTGTTCTCGTCCAAGGATGCCCCGGGGCTTATTACCGACGTGCTCGTGTTCAACAAGGGCTACATCGCAACCCATCCGAAGGAAGTCAAGGCCACCATCCAAGCCTATCTGGACGGCCTGGCCTATATGAAGTCCCATCCTGACGATGCCGACGCCATCATCGGCAAGGCCATGGGGATCTCCGCGAAGGACGTGAAGGACCAGATGTCGGGCGTGTTCAACATCCCGTTGGCCGGGATGGTCAAGACCTTCACCAAGTCCACGTCAACCACTTCGCTCTACGGCAGCGGCCCGGTGATCGGCAAGGTTTTGATCGGCAAGAAGCAGATCACCGACGTTCCCCCGATCGCCGAGACTTTCGACGGGAAATTCGTGATGGAACTCGCCAAGTAAGCACAAAGCGGATGCCGCCCGCCATGCATGCGGGGCGGCACCTGCATGCCGAACACCCGGAGACCCACGATGGCAAGCACCATCTTTCGCTACAACGACAGCGCGATGCCCAATGCTCTTGCCCTGGGCTATACGGCGCTGGGCTATATCGCGAGCCTTGCGCTTCTGGTGGCGCCCAGCGGTTGGCTCAACGCACTGGGTGTGCTTCTGCTCGCCCATTCGCTGGTCTACTCAGCCTATTTCCTGCACGAATTCGCCCACGGCACCATCTTCAAGACCAATGCTGCGAACCAGCGCGGCGGCACAACGATGAGCTGGATCAACGCAAGCTGCTACGCACCGTTCTCCGATCTGCGCCGCAAGCACATGCGCCACCACATCGACCGTGCTGACGTGATCACCTTCGACTACAAGCGCTTCCTGCGCACCGCACCCGCTTGGGTGCGCGCGCTGGTGGTGGCTTTGGAATGGGCCTACATCCCGGCAGTCGAGTTCATCATGCGCGCTTACGTCATGCTGCTGCCCTTCATCGATCCCGAGCGTGCTGCGGGACGCAAGCGCATCCTGTTCGTGCTCGCCGTGCGCCTGACGTTCTTCGCCGCGCTCGCGTGGATCTCACCGAAGGCCGTGGTGCTGTATTTCGTTGCCTACGTCCTATTCGTCACCGTGCTGCGCTTCGCTGACGCCTACCAGCACACCTACGACGCTTTCGCCGTACTCGCCGGCGGCAGCATTCCCAACGACAAGGTGCGCGATCACGACTACGAACAGCACAACACCTATTCGAACCTCGTCTCGCTGGGGCACCCCTGGCTCAACCTTCTGCTGCTCAACTTCAGTTATCACAACGCCCACCATGAGAAACCCACGGCGCCTTGGTACCGACTCCCGGCGCTACACCGCGAGCTGTATTCTGGCGAGGACGTCCAGGTGCTGCCCATGGCAAGCCTGCTGCGAGGCTTCCACCGCCACCGCGTCAAGCGCGTGCTTAGCGATGACTACGGCGTGGTCACAACCGGCGCGCGCAAGGCCGAGGATTTCTATGGCGCGGTCGGTGTTTCCTTCCTTACGGCGGTCTGAGACATCGTGCGCGATCTCGATTTCTCCGGCAAGACGGTGATGGTCACAGGCGCGGGCGGTGGCATCGGGCTGGCCATCGCCCGCGCGTTCGCTGAGCGTGGTGCCGCGCTGGCGCTCGTCGACCGTTCAGACGCCGGACTGGCCGCCGCAGCCGCGCAACTCGGCGCGCACTGCCCGGTGACCCTGCACGCTGCGGACCTGGCCGATGGCGCTGCCGCGACTGCCCTTGGGGACGCGCTGCAGCGTGGCGGTATCAGGCTTCACGCCCTGGTCAACAACGCCGGCATGGAATACGCCACGCCGCTGGACGATGCCGACCCCCAGGCCGACGCGCGCTGGGCCGCCTTGCTGCACAACAACGTGGCCAGCATGTACCTGCTCACCCGCGCCATGCTGCCGGTGCTGGAGCCTGGCGCGACCATCATCAACCAGTCTTCCATCTGGGGTCGCACCGGTGTGCCTTATTTTTCCGCCTACGTCGCGAGCAAGCACGCGGTGCTCGGCCTCACACGCTCCCTGGCCGCAGAACTTGCGCCACGCGGCATCCGTGTCAACGCCGTATGCCCGGGCTGGGTTCGCACCGACGCTGCCATGCGTTCGCTGGATGCCATGGCCAGTCGCAGAGGGGTCGAGCCTGCCGTACTGCTGGACGAAATTCTTGCGGTCCAGGCCATCCCCGAACTCATGGGTCCCGACGACGTCGCCGGCATCTTTGTCTTCCTCGCGTCGCCGCTGGCCAAGTGCATCACGGGGCAGAGCATCGTGGTGGACAACGGTGAGCTGCTGCATTGATTGCGAGCCACACCATGCATATCGACCTCAACGGTAAAACCACGCTGGTCACAGGCGCGGCCACCGGTATCGGGCGCGCCATCGCAGTGGCCATGGCAGGTGCTGGCGCGACGGTCGTCGTCAACCACCTCGGTCGTGCGCAATTGGCGGAAGAAACCGTGGCGCTGATCGAGGCTGCGGGCGGCACGGCCTGGGCGGTCGACGCCGACGTATCCAGCGGGGACGCCGTGCGACGCATGATGGATGCGTGCCTACAACGCCACGGCGTTGTTGACATCCTGGTCAACAACGCCGGCATCCTGCTGGAAAAGCCGTTTCTGGACATCCGCGAATCGGAATGGGACCACGTGCTTGCCACTGACCTCAAGTCCGTGTACTTGTGCTGTCAGGCTGCCCTCCCCGCCATGCTCAGCCGCGGCAACGGCTGCATCATCAACGTGGCGTCGGAACTCGGCTATCTCGGACGCGCCGGGTTCGCCGCGTACACAGCCGCCAAGGCCGGAGTCATCACGCTGACCCGCTCGCTGGCACGTGAGTTCGCGCCGCACGTGCGCGTCAATGCCATTGCGCCAGGCCCGGTGGACACCTCCATGCTGGCGCTCGACCACATGAGCGCCGCCTGGGCGGCGAAGGAAGCCGACGTGCCGATGCGCCGCGTGGGTCGCCCCGAGGAAATCGCTGCCACAGCGGTCTTCCTCGCCTCTTCGCACGCCAGTTACTACTGCGGCCAGACCCTCAGCCCCAATGGCGGCGCGCTGATGGTCTGAGCCTCTCCAACGCAACACGACCAAGAAAGGGTCATGCCATGAATCCTGTGATGATGGACCGAATGAGCTGGATCGCCTATCGCGACCGCATCGCCGAGGACAGCCCGGTGGTTTTTCTGCCCTGCGGCGCACTCGAGCAACACGGCCCGCATCTGCCGCTGGGCACCGACGCGCTGCTGGCCACCGCGGTCTCGGCCAGCGTCGCAGCGCGCATTGACGGCATCGTCGCGCCCGCCCTGAGCTATGGCTACAAGTCCCAACCCAAATGTGGCGGCGGCCAGCACTTCTGCGGCACCACCAGCCTCGATGCCTCCAGCCTGATCCAGATCACCCGCGATGTCATCCGCGAACTGGCACGTCACGGCGTGCGCAAGCTTGTGGTGGTGGTCGGGCATTACGAGAACCAGTGGTTTGTTACCGAGGGCATCGACCTCGCGCTACGCGAGCTCGGTCCGACCTGCCCTCTGCGCATCATGCGCCTGGAGTACTGGGACTTCCTAACCGAGCCGACGCTGGCGCGCGTGTTTCCGGATGGCTTCCCTGGATTCGCGCTGGAGCACGCGGCAGTCATCGAAACCTCGCTGATGCTGCATCACCACCCCGATCTGGTGCGCATGGACCTGTTGCCGAGCGACGAGCCGGCGCAATTCCCGCCCTACGACACCTACCCGCCGCGCCCGCAATGGGTGCCGTCTTCGGGCGTGCTGTCGTCCGCGCGAGGCGCCGACGCGGCCAAGGGCGCGGCCATGGCGCAGGAATTGACCGAGCGCCTCGTCGCCGCCATACGCAGCGAGTTCGAAGCCTGAGATGACCGACTTCGAGCCCGCGCAACTTGGACGCGACACGGCGCTGCTGATCATCGACATGCAGCGCGATTTCCTCGACCCGTGCGGCTACGCCGCCCGCGCCGGTCTGGACACATCGCTGCTGCGCACTGCCATCCCCGGCGCGCAGCGCCTGCTGCACGCCGCGCGACGTCAGCGGATGCTTGTCATTCACACCCGCGAGGGCCACCGCGCCGACCTTTCGGACTGCTCCACAGCCAAGCTCGAACGCGCCGCGCGCGCCGGCGCC
>JAGWOZ010000213.1 GCA_028870715.1 Betaproteobacteria bacterium
CTCCAGGGACGCGGCGGGGCGGTATTTCGCCTCACTGCTGTGTGACGATGTGGTCACACCCAAGCCGCAGGCCAGCGGCACGGTCGGCATCGACCTGGGGCTGACCCATTTCGCGATCCTCTCCAGTGGCGAGAAGGTCGCATCCCCCAAGGCGTTTCGCCGCTGCGAAGCGCGACTGGCGGTTCGCCAGCGCCGCTTGGCGCGGGCCAATCTCGGATCGAAGAACCGGGCGAAGTTGAAGGCATCGGTTGCGCGGTTGCATGCGCACATCGCGGACGCCCGCAGTGACTTCCTGCACAAGCTCTCGACCCGGCTGATCAGCGAGAACCAAGTGATCGCCATCGAGACACTGTCCGTGAGCAACATGCAGCGCAACCGCAGTCTGGCGAAATCCATCAGCGACGCCAGCTGGTCGGCATTCGTCAGGCAGCTGGAGTACAAGGCGCAGTGGTACGGGCGCACACTGATCGGCATCGATCGCTGGTATCCCTCCAGCAAGCGATGCTCGGTGTGCGGGCACACGAAGGCGTCGATGCCGCTTGCGGTGCGCACCTGGGATTGTCCCGAATGCGGCGCGCACCACGACCGCGACATCAACGCTGCGCGCAACATCTTGGCCGCAGGACTTGCGGTGTCAGCCCATGGAGAGTCTGTAAGTCCTGTGTTGCTGCAAAGCGGCATGGGCGGGTCTCAGTGAAGTGGGAATCACCTTCCTTCAGGGAGGTGAGCAGTCAAGCGCTGTGCATCCATTTCCAGGCCGACCAGCAGCCCAACGCCAGCCCGAGCATGAGCAGGGGCGCCGTGAAAAACAGCCCGGAGCTGAACGTCCGGTCAAGCCAGCGCCCGGCGAACATGCACAGCAGCGTGGGCACGACGATGATCCAGCCCAGCACGCCAATTTGCGCCAGGAGGTGCGCCACCGACGCCTCGCCCTGATCCTGGCCACGGCGGTGGCGCTCGCTGCGGCGCGCCGCCTCCTTGAGCAAGGGGTCCGGCTCGTCCGGCCTGGCCTGCCCGGGCGTCATGACGCGGCTCCCGGTGCGCCGGGCCCATTGGGCCGCAGATGCCGCATGATCTGGCGGATGGCCTGGAGCTGCAGGCGGGTGCTTTCGACGTGCTCGGTGCGCTGCGTGTCGAGTTCGGCGCGAAAGCGCTCCAGCACGCTTGCGTCGAGCGTGCCGAGGTCGTCGGCGACCACCGCCTCGCGTGTGGCGATGGCGATGTCGTGGCCGCCGGTGACGGTGAGCACGCCATGGCGCACGGCGCAAAAGCGCGCGCCGGCTTCGCCGCGGCGCCAGCTCACCACCGAGACGGACAGGCTGGTGAGGAAATCGGCGTGATGCGGCAGGATGCCGAAGCTGCCGCTGGCGTCCTCGGCCTGCAAGGCGCTGACGTCATCGTCGTCGACGACCACCGCCAGCGGGGTGACGATGCGCAGCCTCATGTCGCAACTCCTTGCGGGGCCGGGCTCGAGCCTGCCGCGGCATGCTCCTTCTGGCGCGCCTCCTCCAGCGTGCCCACCATGTACAGCGAGCTTTCCTGCCAGTCGTCCGCCTCGCCCTCGAGAATGGCCTGGCACCCGGCCAGGGTGTCCGCGCGGGCCACGCTGCGACCAGGCGTTCCCGTAAAGGCTTCGGTCACGGCGAAGGGCTGGCTGAGAAAGCGCTGCAGCCGACGCGCCCGCTTGACGATCAGCCGGTCGCTGGCGCCGAGTTCTTCGACGCCGAGCAAGGCGATGATGTCCTGCAGATCCTTGAACCGGGCGAGGGTCTCGCGCACGCGCTCGGCAATCGCGTAATGGGCCTCGCCCACCACGAGCGGATCGAGCAAGGCGGACGAGGACGTGAGCGGATCGACCGCCGGATAAAAGCCCTCGGCGGCCTGGGTGCGCGACAGCATGATGATGCTGTCCATGTGCGTGGAAATGGCCGTCACGGCCGGATCGGTGAAGTCGTCAGCGGGCACGTACACGGCCTGAATGGCGGTGACGGCGGTGCCGGCCACGGATGCGATGCGCTCCTGCAAGGCGGCCACCTCACTGGCCAGCGTGGGCTGGTAGCCCACGCGCGAGGGCAGGCGCCTGAGCAGACTGGAGACCTCGCTGCCGGCCTGGACGAAGCGAAACACGTTGTCCATCAGGAGCAGCACGTTTTGATGCATCTGGTCGCGAAAATATTCGGCCATGGTCAGCGCGGTGAGCGGCGCGCGCCAACGCGCACCTGGCGGCTCGTTCATCTGGCCATAGACCAGCACGGTCCGGGCAAGCACGCCGGAGTCCTGCATGTCGGTGAGCAGTTCATGCCCCTCGCGCGATCGCTCGCCCACGCCGGCAAAGACCGAAATGCCCTGATATTTCTCGACCATGGCGTGGATCAGCTCCATGACAAGGACGGTCTTGCCCACGCCGGCGCCACCAAACATCGCGGCCTTGCCGCCGCGGGCCAGCGGCGCCAGCAGATCGATGACCTTGATCCCGGTCTCGAAGACCTCCGTGGTCGACGTCTCGCTGTCCAGCGCCGGAGGCGGGCTGTGGATGCCGCGCCGCGGGGTGTCGGCGGCAAGCGCAGGCCCCAGGTCGCGCACGGTGCCCAGCACGTCGAGCAGGCGCCCGAGAACCGCGTCGCCCACAGGCACCTCGATCTGGGACCCCGTTGCGCGCACCGTGACGCTGCGGGCCAGTCCGGCGGTCGATTGCAGGGCAATGGCGCGCACGGTTTGCGCATCGACGTGGCTGTGCACCTCCAGCACGAGCGGGTCAGGGCGATCCCAGTCGACCATCAGTGCCGTATGGATCGGCGGCAGCGCCTGCTCGGCAAAGCGCACGTCGACCACGGCTCCTCGAACCGACACGACGCGACCGGATTGCACAGGGGAATCCATGGAATGGGATGCTTGGCCGAAGGCCTGATCAGGGCGCGATCAATCTGTCTTGCAAAGGTGTGGTGCATGGGGCGGCATCACGCTGCCGATTGCCCCTGCAGGGTCCGCGTCCTTTATAGCCGAGTTTGCCCCACAAATCCACGATCGTGCCGGAGTGCATCGATCGGCGGTTGATGGCGCGCAGGGAACGCGCCTGAAGGCGCGCCCACTGCGCACCGGCACCGAGGTGCTCCGGCCAGCATTGGAGCTCAACGTGTCGTATTTCGCAGACATGTGAGACATTTTTCTCAATGGGGAGCGGCATGTTCCGTTCAGTCGCTGACACAATGGTGTTCGCCGCCAGCAAGGTGGTACCACCAGGAGACAAGTAGATGGGTCAGGAAGGGTTGAGCCGCAGAACATTTCTGTTGAGCGTTGGAGCATCAAGCATTCTTGCCGCGTGTGGCGGGGGCTCAGGGACAGCGTCAACTTCAGCGTTACCTTCAGCCGCGGGTTCGTGTTCCGCCAATACGGCACGGATCCCGCTGACGATTGATGCAACGCTGACCGACCTTGCTGCCGGGACGCCGGTGTATGTCTATGTCATCGGGGAAATCAAGACGAGTGGTGGTGTCGTCACGCAGTACTACCTTGATGCCAACGGGATGCCGCACGTCATGAGCGCGGCAGACAACCTCCAGCCCGCCAACAGTTACGCAAGCCAGCTCGGTGCATCGGGAACGATCGGCACGTCCTCGTATATCAACTATGCGCAGAACAACTACCCCACCACCTGGGCCGACTACAGCATTCCCGTGACGGTTGGTTGCAAGACCGTGCTTGATCTGTCCAACATCAACGCCCAGAACATGCCCGGCATTGGCACGGGGACCGCTGCATTCAGCGGGCGGATCTACATTTCCGTGGGTGTGCCCAAGCTGCCTTTTACCCCGCTGAGTTCCTCCCAGTACACCGCACCGGTGACCATTGGCGGGCCGGGAGAGTACACCCTGTTCGACTGGATCGAGTTCTCCTACGACAGCGCAGGCAATTTCAACGGCAACACCACCCAGGTCGACCAGTTCGGCTTCCCCCTGCAGCTCAACGGCACCCCCGGAGGGACATTGCAAGGGCAGTACACGATGAAGCGGTCGGATATTCTTGCAGCCGTGGCGGCCTTGGGGACTGCCTTCGACGTGCCCGTGGCCGTTCCCCCCACGGCAACAGCGGGGACTTACCCCGCCGGGATGAGCACCTTGCGCGCGCTCTCACCCAAGTCGATTACCGGACAGAACAATTACAGCGGTGCGCTGAGCACCTATTTCGATCTGGCGGTGCAAGGCTGGTACAAGCAGTGGACAAATCCCAACTCGGTGACGGTGACCGATCTGGCATCTGGAACCTTCACCGGTTCTGTTCAATCGGGTACGCTGACCTTCAACCAAAGCGGCACACCCTCCTTCTCCTTTTCTGTCGCGGGCAGTTCGGGCATTCCGTCGATGGACATCTGGCAATGCGCCAACTCTCTGGCCACGGGAAGTGCCGCGCAGAAGAATGTGCAAAAAATCCTCGCCGCTGCGTTTAACCGCGGCAACGTGTCCAACACCATGACCGATGTGAGTTGTTCCGGTGGCCCGTTTTATTCGGCGGTTAGCTCCCCACAGACGTTCAACCCATGGGCGCAGCTGTTCCATCAGGTGAGTACCAACGGCCTTGCCTACGCCTTCCCCTACGACGACGTCTGCAACCAGAACCCCTCGATCGGGCTGACGGGGACCACGTCGGTGACGATTGCGCTCGGTAAGTTCTTCAGTTAAGCGGACGATGGTCGGGCCGCGCGGCCCGACCATCGTCCAGTCGCGCCCAGCGGTCATTGGGCTGAAGCGCGTGTAATCCTCTGACTTCTGCGGGCCGTCCTTGAGAAATTCCATCGTGGGGTGCCAGCAACATCGTGTCGGCGTTCTGGCGGGAAGCTGAGCGGATAGTGCGCGGGCGCCATCGATTTTCGACGTTCCTCCGTTCCGGATCTGAGCCCTAGCTCGCGGACTGGCCTGAGACCTTAGCGCCAGCAGAATCAAGTCGCGGAAATAGAAGGTTGCGTGCCGGTTGCGGTCGGTGTGCGTTGCGCTCTTGATCGGCGTGGCCGGGCAGTCCAGGCGCATCCCGACGTGCCACACCTTACGGGGACGAGTTGTCAAGCCGGTAAGAAAATGGCGCGAAGTAACAAAGACTTCCGGTACGCATTGGTGGGCCGGGGTCGATCGCACGCGACTCGCAAGCCATTGAGTGGCCTGTGTTGCGTGCGTCCATCACCAGATCGACAGCGCCAACACTACCGCCGGAACGCCTTCGTTGCTGGTGAAAATTAGCCCATTGCCAGAAACGAGTACCTCAGCGTCGGGCACCGAGTCTCCAACGCGAGAGGTCTGGCTTGGCGCGCCATCCCCAGTCGCCCGCAGCCGGATCCATGTCTGCGCGTTTTGAATGCGGGGGACGCGTCATGCGGTTGCACCTGAGGTTGGGCCGGAATTTCGCTACAGGTCAAAACTAGAGTACGGTTGTTTGTGACCAGGCCGCGGAGCGGCCCAGGAGCACAAGCGATGAAGAAGAGCAAGTTCACCGAAGAGCAGGTCACCTACGCCCTGCGACTGGCGGATTCGGGTACGCCCGTTGGCGATGTGTGCCGGCAAATGGGTATCAGCGAGGCGACCTTCTACGTCTGGAGGAAGAAGTACGCGGACCTCGGCGTGGCCGAGTTGCGTCAGTTGCGCCAACTGACCGAGGAGAATGCGCGGCTCAAGCGCATCGTGGCGGACCTCACGCTGGACAAGCAGATCTTGCAGGAGGTCATCAAAAAAAAGATCTGACGCCAGCGCGAAGGAAGGAGGTCGCATCGTGGATCCACGAGCGATTCCGAGTCAGCACCGCGCGCTCCTGCGCGCTGGCGAAGATCACCCGTGCAAGCTGGTACTACCGCAGCCGGGCGAAGGACCAATCCGCGTTGAAGATGCGCATTCGTGAGATTGCAAATGCGCGTCCAAGGTTC
>JAGWOZ010000214.1 GCA_028870715.1 Betaproteobacteria bacterium
GCACCACACGCAGGCCATAATCGGACACCAGCTTTTGCAACTCCTGAGCGCCCCGCGCGTTCGCCGCGACCTGTGCGCGCAGGTCGGCTAGATTTTGACGCGGATTGCGCGCTGGGTACCTCGCGTTTTCCAGCAATGCCAGAATCTCGGCTTCGCGAAACTGCCCATCGGCGACGAGCCTGAAATTGTCCAGCACGACGCCTTCCTCGGAGATCGTGCGCGAGAACGGCGGCATCGACCCTGGCGTCACCCCGCCAATGTCGGCATGGTGACCGCGCGAGCCGACGAAAAACAGGATGTCACTGCCGCTCGTGTCAAACACCGGAGTAATGACCGTGATGTCGGGAAGATGCGTACCGCCGTGATACGGATCGTTGAGTGCGAAGACATCCCCCTGCCGGAGGTTGCCCACGTTGCGCTCGATCACAGTGCGAACACTTTCGCCCATCGACCCCAAATGCACGGGCATGTGCGGTGCGTTTGCGATAAGATTGCCCTGTCCGTCGAACAGCGCACACGAGTAATCCAGACGCTCCTTGATGTTGACCGATACCGCCGTGTTCTGCAGTTGGGATCCCATCTGCTCGGCGATATTCATGAACAAATTGTTGAAGACCTCCAGCAACATCGGATCCGCTGTAGTGCCATGCCGCAAAGCGGCACGGCGCGGCCGCACCCTCGCAAGTTCCAGGTTACCCTGCGCGGTGATCTGCGCGCGCCATTCAGGCTCGATCACCACGGTAGTCGTGTCCGTCACCAGGATTGCAGGCCCCGTGACGCCCTGCCCTGGCCGACATGCGCTGCGCAAAACCAATGCCGCCAGCTGCCACGCATTGCTCAAATACACCCGTACATATTCGGCGACCGGAGCGTCGCCCTCCATAGGCGTCTCCACGGCCGGAGCATGGACGTACTCTCCCCCGCCGCGCGCTTCCACCGATACGGCCTCCACCACCAACGCCCGCTCGGGCATGGCGTGTGCAAACCGCTGGGCGTATTGCGCCTCGAAATCCCGGCGCATGAGCGGCACCGGTGCGTAATCCACGGCAAGCGCCGTGTCGGTTCCCGCAAACCGCAGGTGCACCTGCCGCGCAACATGCACGGCGGAAGGGTCCACGCCGTGGTGAATCAGTTCCTTCCGCGCCGATGCGCTCAACCGCTCAAACAAAGGGTCGAGGCGCGCCTGGCTGTGTGCGTCCATCTCGAACTCCACGCCGTGCTGGCGCATGGCTGTTTGTTGCGCCAGACCCATGCCATAGGCCGATAGCACTCCGGCAAGCGCATGGATAAACACTCGCTCCATGCCCAGTGCGTCGGCGACGCGGCAGGCATGCTGGGCACCAGCCCCGCCAAAGCACTGCAGCGTATAGCGCGTCACGTCATGGCCACGCGCCACTGAAATGCGCTTGATGGCTCCCGCCATCGCCTGGACTGCGATCTCAATGTAACCCTCAGCCACACCCTCCGGAGTTTGTGGTGTCGCGGATTCGCGCGCGATGCGCTGGGCGAGTTCGACGAACTTGCTCCGAACCACGTCGGGGTCGATCGGCTCGTCAGCCTCGGGTCCGAACACGGCCGGGAAATATGCGGGACGCACGCGTCCGAGCATGACGTGCGCGTCGGTGATGGCAAGGGGTCCGCCGCGCCGATAGCAGGCCGGCCCCGGATCGGCGCCCGCTGAATCCGGGCCCACGCGCATGCGCGCGCCGTCGAAGTGCAAAATGGAGCCGCCGCCTGCTGCCACCGTGTGGATGGACAACATCGGTGCACGCACCCGCACCCCAGCCACTTCGGTTTCGAACGCGCGCTCGAATGCGCCGGCATAGTGTGAGACGTCGGTGGACGTACCTCCCATGTCAAAACCAATCACGCGTGCGTGCCCCGCCTGCTCCGCCGTGCGAGCCATGCCGACGATTCCACCAGCCGGGCCCGAAAGAATCGCATCCTTGCCAGCAAACGCGTGCGCCTCGGCCAGCCCGCCATTCGACTGCATGAAGAGCAATCGCACCCCCGGCATCTCCGCCGCCACCTGCTCGACATAGCGCCGAAGAATGGGGGAAAGATAAGCGTCGACAACCGTCGTATCGCCGCGTGAAACGAACTTGATCAACGGGCTTGTTGCGTGGGAGGTGCTGACTTGCGTGAACCCGGCCTCGCGCGCGATGCGCGCAGCCGCCTGCTCATGGGCGGGATAGGACCAGCCATGCAGGAACACGATGGCCACTGCCCGCAAACCGTCGCCAAACGCGGCGTGCAACTGCTTGCGCAGCGCAGCTTCGTCCAGGTCCGTCTCCACGGCGCCGTCAGCGCCCACGCGCTCGTCGGCCTCAATCACCCGTGCGTACAGCAGCTCGGGCAGGACAATGTGCCGATCGAAAAGCCGCGGGCGGTTCTGATAAGCGATGCGCAGGGCATCGCGAAACCCGCGAGTCGTCACCAGAACCACAGGCTCGCCCTTGCGTTCAAGCAAGGCGTTGGTGGCCACTGTGGTGCCCATCTTCACGCATTCCACCTGCTGCGGGGTGATGTGTACGTCAGGCGCCAGACCCATTAATTCGCGCATGCCTGCGAGCGCCGCGTCACGGTATCTCTGGGGGTTTTCCGACAGCAGCTTATGGGTGAGCAGCCGGCCGTCCGGCGCCCGCGCCACGATGTCGGTGAATGTTCCCCCACGATCAATCCAGAACTGCCAATGCATCCCTAAATCCTCGATCACAGCGCAACCGGACTCGGCTGCGCGACAATTCATGCTTGTCCGGGGCATATCGATCCCGGCCCGGTTCCCGACGTCCCATGCACACCGAAGTCCGCCCCTACCTGCTCTGCCTGCAAGACCGCATTCTCCGCGCTTTGGAAGACGCCGACGGCAAGTCGTTTTTGCGTGATGGCTGGACGCGCCCGATTGGCGGCCCGCTGGAGGGGGATGGTGCGACCAGCCTGATCGAAGAGGGCAATCTGTTCGAGCGCGGCGGCTGCAATTTCTCGCATGTGCGCGGCACCAAGCTGCCGCCATCAGCCACGCAGCATCGGCCAGAACTGGCCGGAGCACCGTTTGAGGCGATCGGCGTATCCCTGGTCCTGCATCCACGCAATCCGTACGTGCCCACGGTCCACATGAATGTGCGCATGCTGGTGGCAAAGCCCGAAGGCCGACCCGATGTTGCGTGGTTTGGCGGCGGCATGGATCTCACACCCTATTACGGCTTTGAGGAGGATGCAGTGCATTTCCACCGCACCTGTAAACAAGCGCTGGATGGGCTGGATGCGGCATATTTTCCGCGCTTCAAGACTTGGTGCGACGACTATTTTTTTCTCAAACACCGAGGTGAGCCGCGGGGCGTGGGCGGCGTGTTTTTCGACGACTTCGCCGAAGGCGGCTTTGCCCACGGTTTTGCACTCATGCGCGCGGTGGGCGATGCGTTCCTCGATGCGTATCTGCCCATTGTCCAACGGCGCCGGGACTTGCCGTTCGGGGAACGCGAGCGCGAATTCCAGGCGTTGCGGCGCGGGCGCTACGTGGAATTCAACCTTGTATGGGACCGCGGCACGCTTTTCGGCCTGCAATCGGGAGGACGCACCGAATCCATTCTCATGTCCATGCCTCCCGTCGTTAAGTGGCGGTACGACTGGCACCCCGCCCCGGACTCACCGGAGGCACGCCTGTATGAGATTTTCCTCAAGCCTCGCGATTGGGCATCCGCGTGACGGAGGCAGCCCCACACGCCGGGTTGCGCATCGGATTGCTCGGCGGCAGTTTCGACCCGATCCATCGTGCCCACCTGCGCCTGGCGCACAGTGCATGCGCCGAACTTGGACTGGACGCAGTGTGGCTCATCCCGGCGGGCCAGCCCTGGCAGCGGGATCCGCTTGCCGCAAGTCCTGCACAGCGCTGGGATATGGTCAACCTCGCGATTGCCAGGCGGCGCGGTCTGAAGGCATGCGATATCGAACTGCGTCGAGCGGGACCGAGCTACACGGTCGACACGCTGCGTGAATTGCAGGATGCGCATCCCGACGTGACGTTCACGTTTATCCTCGGCTCCGACCAACTGCGCAATTTGCCCACCTGGCGCGGCTGGAGGGAAATCACCGCCCGTGTCGACTTGGCCGTGGCGGCCAGGCCCGGCCACGCCGACACCCCGCCACCCGAACTGCTCGATGCGCTCGTGCAAGGGGGGCACCGCATTCACCGCTTGGCAATGGAACCGATCGACCTCTCGGCCACGCGTGTGCGCGAGCGCATCGCCTCAGGGATGTCGCTTGGCGAACTCGTGCCCAAGCCGGTAGCGCGCTATATTGAACACCATCGGCTCTACTCCACCCCCACATTGCATGGACATTCGTAAACTGCAGCGCACCATCGTCGACGCCCTGGAAGACGTCAAAGCACAGGACATTCAGGTGTTCAACACAGAACACCTCACGAGCCTGTTCGACCGGGTCATCGTGGCCAGCGGCACATCGAACCGGCAAACCCGCTCCCTGGCAGCCAGTGTGCGCGATAAGGTCCGGGCCGCAGGCGGTACGGTGAAGAATCCCGAAGGCGAGGGCAGCGGCGAATGGGTCCTGGTGGATTGCGGCGACGCCGTCGTGCACATCATGCAACCGGTGATTCGCGCGTACTACAAGCTCGAGGACATCTGGGGTGGCAAGAGCGTCCACCTCAAGGCTCGGCCGCAGGCCGCCTCTGGCTCGAAGGGCAGCCGATTGCGTCAAGATGACGCATCATCGGCACTGCCTGGAACGAAAGCCCGTGCCGGACAAGCGGAGAAGACCGGGCAGCGTGGCGCACCCAAGCCCGCCACCAAGGCGCCCACACGCGCCGCAAGCGCAAGCAAACCGCGGACCCAAGCGCCTGCCAAAGCCACAACGGCTTCCGTCCCGGGCAGCCGTGCTGCGGCCAAGAGCGCGGCCGTCAAGGCCGCAAAGCCGTCGACCGCACGCTCGACGGCCTCTTCTCCCAAGCGCCGGGTGGCGGCGAAGAAACCGGTGGCCTGAAACACAGGACGCCGCCTGCTGAGCTGTTTGCGAGCACTCGCTTTGACTGCCCACCTCCCTGAAGGAAGGCGATTCCCACTTCACTGAGACCCGCCCATGCCGCTTCACAGCAACACAGGACTTACAGCGTCTCCATGGGCTGACACCGCAAGTCCTGCGGCCAAGATGTTGCGCGCAGCGTTGATGTCGCGGTCATGGTGCGCGCCGCATTCGGGACAATCCCAGGTGCGCACCGACAGCAGCATCGAGGCCCGGGTGTGCCCGCACACCGAGCATCGCTTGCTGGAGGGATACCAACGATCGATGCCGATCAGTGTGCGCCCGTACCAATGCGCCTTGTACTCCAACTGCCTGACGAATGCCGACCAGCTGGCGTCGCTGATGGATTTCGCCAGGCTGCGGTTGCGCTGCATGTTGCTCACGGACAGTGTCTCGATGGCGATCACTTGGTTATCGCTGATCAGCCGGGTCGAGAGCTTGTGCAGGAAGTCACTGCGGGCGTCCGCGATGTGCGCATGCACCCTTGCAACCTTGACCTTCAACTTCGCCCGGTTCTTCGAGCCGAGCTTGGCGCGCGCCATGCGGCGCTGCCATTTCCCCAGCCGCGCCTCCTCACGACGCAACGTCCTGGGGGATGCGACCTTCTCGCCACTGGAGAGGATCGCGAAATGGGTCAGCCCCAGGTCGATGCCGACCGTGCCGCTGGCCTGCGGCTTGGGTGTGACCACATCGTCACACAGCAGTGAGGCGAAATACCGCCCCGCCGCGTCCCTGGAG
>JAGWOZ010000215.1 GCA_028870715.1 Betaproteobacteria bacterium
GCTTTGGAAGGATGACGGGCTGCACGTGCGAGGCTTTGGCCGCGGCATGCCAGCGGTGCGGCGGCTGGCAAACTGGTTGATGGTTGAGACGCTGCCGGCGAAGCCTGGACCTTTTGCGCGAGTTGCGCCACGGCAATCCCAGATGCAGTTCGACGCGTGGACGAAGCGCTTGGGCGGCAGCGACCCTCGGCCGACACGGATCGTCATGGCGGGTGACTGGTCCTGGTTTGACGCGTCCGCTGGCTCGTCCTTGTGGGGCTTGGGCGTGGCGGCTGAAGTGCTGGGGCTGTTCATCCGGGACCCGGCAGAAATCACGCTCGGCTCGATGGGGCAGGCCTGGTTCGAGGACCTGGCTACCGGAGCCGTTGGTTGGCTGCAACCGGATGAGCGGCTGCGCGCGCATTTTGCGCAGGCTGCGCAGCAATCTGCCGCCGTTCGCGTGCGCCAGATTGAGGCCTCCGGAGCGCGGGTGGTTGAATTGCAAACGACTGACGACAATGCATCCATGCTGCACTCCATTGGTGCTGCGCTGGGCGCGAGGGTCGTCGCCGGCGCACGCACGACGGTGGCACGGAGATCAGGCACGGCGGACGAAGCGCCCAAAGAGGCATTGCCTTCACGCGCACACGCAGCCGAAATCGGGGCGACCAGGCGGCATTCATGATCGATCGCCTCTCCGCACTGGCGGACATCGTGCCGCCACGTCCATTCCTGCCGCCACCCGCTGCGCCGTGGTGGCAGGGGCCATGGAGCCTGCTCCTGGTCACGGCAATGCTAGTGGCGGCAGTCGGCGCCACTTGGGTCATTGGGCGATCGCGCAAGCCGCTGCGTGGCCTGCGCGCCTTGCGGCGCATCCGGGCGCAGGCGATGGCTTGTGCGAGTGCTGCCGATGCATCTTGTCTCGCCAGTGCTGCCATGGCCTGCTGCGCGGCAGCCGGTGTACCGTCCGCTGCCCTGCCTGCGACTGTGCGCGCCATGGCCGACACCCTGCGTTTCGATCCTGGCGCCGACCCGGGTGCCTTGCCCGAGCTGTTGCATGCGTTGCGTACGGCGCTTCGCTGGCAGATCTGGCGGGGGATGGCTGGTGCACGCGCTGGCTCTGAGGGGTCCGCACCTCCACCAAAGCACGAGGCTGGGCGATGAACCGCGCATGGTCCATACCCTGGCAGTCGTTGCAGCACGCGGGCGCAAGCAATCTGCACTGGGATCGCCCACTGGCCTTCGCGCTCCTGCCCGTCGTCGCCCTGCTGGGCTGGTTGCTTGTGCGGCGAGGCGGGGTGCCTGAGCGCGCGCAACCACGCATCGCGTTGTTGCACCCGAATCTGCAAGGCCTGTTGCGCGCGGTGTCAGCGTCGGCCCCGCGTTCCGCGATGCGCCGCGTGCTTCCGGCGCTCGCTTTGGGCTGCTGGGTGCTGGCACTGGCCGAGCCTCAGCGCCTCGGCGCTTGGGTACAGCCGCCGCGGCAGGGTCGTGACGTCGTCGTGCTGCTGGATACATCCTTGACCATGAGCATCACCGACCTGCGCTGGAACGGCAAGCCGGCTGAGCGGTTGGCTGTGGTCAAGCGGGTCTTCGAGCGCTTTGTGCACGCGCGGGAGGGTGATCGTTTCGGCATTATTGCGTTCGGCAGCCATGCGGCCACGCTGCTTCCGCCCACCTTCGACCGCCAACTTGCTGCGGCCATGCTCGAGCGCGCGCGCATCGGGATGCTGGGCGATGACACCGCATTGGGGGATGCCATTGGCCTTGCGCTGCGTGAGGTGCGGGCGCAAGGTCGGCTCAAACCCGTGCTCATCTTGTATTCCGACAACGGGGTGAGCAACACAGGGCAGGTCAGTCCGGCGCAGGCAGCGGCTCTGGCGCATGCCTTGGGCGTTCGTATCTTCACGGTGCAGGTGGGCGACACGCCGGCAAGCGGCAAGCCGTACACCGTGCCGGCGTACCTTGGGCCGCAGCCCGATTTGCGCGCTATCGCGCAGCTCACGGGGGGGCAGTATTTCTACGCGGCTGATGGGGGTGCGCAAAAGGCGGCCATCGAGGCCATTGGCCGTCTTGCGCCAACCCTCCAGCCGCCGGCGCAGCACAGGCGCACACAGGAACTTTACGCATGGCCGCTGGGCCTCGGTATCGCTTTGTGGCTGCTGGCGCAATGGCAGCGCTCGCCGCGAAGCCCACGCTGCAAGACCAGCGCCGCACGTGCGCCGCGCCTCGGCGGCGGGGAGTCATCGCGATGAGCGTGTGGCCTGCTGATCTGCAGTGGGCACGTCCGTGGGCATGGTGGTTGCTCGCGGTGCCCCTGTTGATTGCCTTTTGGCGCAGGTCGGCCTGGGGCGCTGCGCAGCGTGATGCGCTGCAATACGCCGACGTGCACTTGCTCCCGAGCGCCACGCGAGCGCAGTCGACCCGGGCGGCTGGCTGGCGTCTCGGTGCCGAGGCCTTGCTGTGGGTGTTGCTGCTGGCCAGCCTCGCAGGTCCGCGCCAGCCGCAAGCGGTCAGCGCATCGGGCCAAGTCCGGGTGCGCCACGCGGTCAACGTGATGGTGGTGCTCGACGTTGGAAACGGCACGCACGCATCCGGCCTGACCGACGCGGAGCGTGCTCGCATTGCACTTGAGGACCTGATCCCGAAGCTGCACGGCGAGCGCCTCGGCTTGACGGTTTTCGGCCGTGGCGCTGGCCTATTGTTGCCCTGCACGGACGACATGGGAGTCTTTGCGCATTTTCTGCAGCGAGCGCGGGCTGAGCTGTTGCAGCAGCCGCGCAGCGCAGGCTTGCCTGGAGCGCTGGCGCTGGCGCGGCGCGAACTGTTGTCCACGCCCGGCCGGTCGCGGGCGTTGCTGCTGGTTACCGAGCCGCAACCTGCCGGGCCTGCCGCAGCGCGGGCCGATGCTGTGCATGAGCAGGCCCGGAAGCTGCGCGATGCTGGGATTCCCGTATTTGTGCTGCTTCTGGAGCGGCGGTCGGGCCTGGCCGGCATGGGGTTCCTGCGCCGTGACAGCGAAGGGGTATTGGCTTTGGCGGCCAGCACAGGTGGAGGCGTCGGTCGGCTGGGTGCTGATCCCTGGCAGGAACTCTATGCAGGGGGCATCGAGCGCCTGCCTTCGAACGGCGCGCCCGCTGCAGGCGCGGTGGTTTGGCGCGAGCTCTACGGCGTGCCGCTCTTGGGCGCCATGGTCGTGCTCCTGCTGATGCTGCTGGTGCGGGTCAAGCCTGCCGTGCGTCACCAGCCGATCGCTGTGGTTGCCATTGCCGCGCTTGTGGTTCTGGCGCTTGTGGGTCTGGGCGCAAACCCACGCACGGCGTGGGCTCAGGGTTCCAAGGCGCAGGCTTGGCAGGCCTGGCAGGCCTGGCACCTTGGGCAGTATGCAAGAGCCTGGCGAATTTACGCGCAGATCCCGGGTTTCGACGCGCGCATGGGTGAAGGCGATAGCGCGTATCGTCTTCGTGCCTATCCGCAGGCACGAGCCGCATTTCGTCGCGCCATGCTTGACGCACCAACAGACGCCGAGCGCGCGCAAGCCCTTTACAACCTGGGTAACACGGCCTTTCACCTCGAAGGCGGATTGCGCGAGGCCGTTGATGCCTATGCAGCAAGCCTGGCGCTGGCTCCGGGCAACCCGTCAGCGGTGCGCAATTTGCATTTGGCCCAGGCTCAGTGGGTGGCAGAGCATCCCGAGGCGTCGCTGGTCGGTATTCGCAAGCGCGGGCCGGAATCGCACCAAGCCGTTTTCGGGCCGGGAAACGATCTTTCGCCTTCCCAAATGGCGCACAAAATGCCACGAGCAGCGCGATCCATGCAACCCGAGCAGATCTTGCAGCGCGGCGGCAATCTGGAGCGACAAGCGGCGGGCGAACCGGGCAGTCCGGCATTTCCGGAGCTGGGGCCGGCCAATGAGGCGGCCGCACAGCGCAAGGTGCAGTTGCTGCGCGATCGCGACGCGCAGCTCATCGCGGATCTGCTGGCGCGCGACAACAAGCAGGCGCTGGCGGCGGAGGAGACCAGGCCTTGAGATTTGCCAGCGTCTTGCTTGCGGTGGCTGTCGCCGTCTTGGCCGGTGCGCCTGGTGGCGAGGCGGCGGCCGGGAGTTTGAATTGCAGGGTCGAGCCCGCGCAATTCCAGCTTGGGCAGCCGCTTCATTGGGACGTTCGCGGCGTGGATCTTCCGCAGGGGTTGCCGGCCCTGCGTCAGGAGGATTTCGGAAGCGACTGGTTGCTGCATGCGCAAAGCAGCTCACAATCGCGAGACGGCAAAGGGCGGCTGGCCGAGTCGTCGCGCATCACGCTTTACCCGATGCGCTCCGGCGTCTTGCGTCTGCCACCGCTTGCGGTGGGTGACCTTCGTTGTCCGGGCCAAAGTGTCGCCATTGCGCTTCATCCACCGGGTGAGGAGGGCTTGTTCATCCGCACCCGCATTGAGCCACCGCAGCCGATGGTCGGACAACCGGTACGCATTGAGCTCGACGTCGGCGGTCCAGGCGGAATGATCTGGAGCCCCGTCACCATGAGCGCAGCCAACGCGACGTTGCGGGAGATCTCGACGCTTGATACGAGTGCGCGAGTCGACGGCGCCGCGATTGCGGTCCAGAGACACACATGGGCCGTGTTGCCCTTGACCGCAGGCCGTCTCGACGTCCGCTTCGGACACTTGAGGGGCACCCGGTTCGGACAGTTGATGATTTATCCGGGGCCCGATCTTGTCGTTCCAGTGCGTCCCATGCCTGCGTACTGGCCAGACACCCTTGCAGTGGGGCCGGCGCGCTGGCGAGCGTTTGCGCCGCCCAGGCATATGCAAGTCGGTCAAACGGGTGTGCTGCGCGCGCGATTGCACATTCCTGCCATGGGCAGACAGGCCCTTGAGGGGTTTTTCGCATCGATTCCTGTCGCCCGAGGTCTGAAGATGTATGCGCCCCGCGTGCAAATGATCGAGGATGGAAGCTCCGCGCTGGATCAGACTTGGCAAGTGGATTGGCCATTCCGCGCCGTTGCCGGCGGAACCGTTGCTTATCCGGCCCTGCGCATGCCGTATCTTGATCCCGAGCTTCAGGCGCCGCGCCTTGCCACGGCGTCCTGGGGTGCGCTGCGCGTTAGCGATCCGCGATGGATGCGCATGGCGATCGGCGTCGCCGGTGGTGCGCTGCTGCTTGGCGCACTGTTTGGCCTGCGCAGCGCCCTTGTCCATTGGCGCCTGGCGCGGGCACGGCGCCAATGGATGAGCCTGGCAATCCAGGGCCATCCGCAGGGCTTGGCGGACGCGTGGGCTCAAGCGCGAGCCGCCAAGCCAGCACGCCTTGCTGGCACCACCCTCAGGGCTTGGCTTCGCGAGCGGGCCCAGTGCGGGCTGCCCGTTGACCCCAGACACCTTGACTTGGTGACCCAGGTTGAGCGCCGACGCTACGGGCCGCGCGCGGGCGATGGGTGAGGTTGGGATCCGCACACCTTGAGGCGAGCGCATCTCCGTGGGGGCGCACCCGCCCGGGATCGCCGAGGTGTCGTTGACAAGGCCCAGACCATCACGCATAATTTCAGTCTTCGCTTCTTTTTTGCAGCACTCGTTCAGGAGTGCGCCGGAAGCGAAGCGGATTCAAGTGCGATTCTGGCCCAGTCGAGCGAAATTCAAACTGACGCTTGACACCGGTTTTAGTCTGTGCAAGAATCTCTTTCTTCGCTGCAAATGCAGCAGCTGCTTGAAGCGCCGGAGGGTGTGGAGGGCAGGATCCTTAACAAGAAGCAGCCGATAAGTGTGGGCGTTTGACTGTCTTGCAAGAGATAGT
>JAGWOZ010000216.1 GCA_028870715.1 Betaproteobacteria bacterium
TGTGGCGATCGTCACACAGGATCGACCCAGTCGTG
The DNA here is from genome assembly GCA_028870715.1 of Betaproteobacteria bacterium. GTDB lineage: Bacteria > Pseudomonadota > Gammaproteobacteria > Burkholderiales > Burkholderiaceae_C > Thiomonas_A. The sequence goes on from JAGWOZ010000216.1 coordinate 36, forward strand.
GCCGTTTGTTGGTCCACGAGCCCTTGGTCTGGGTGGGGTCGAGACCGGCCGATGTCTGGCGACAGGATCCGCTTCCGGTAGCCATCTATGAGAAGGGAGCGGTCGCTCGAACGGTTACGGAAGCAGCGCTGAGGGCGTCTGGCCGCCAATACCGGCTCGCGTATCACAGCCCGAGCCTTGTGGGTCAGATCGCAGCGGCGCAAAGCGGGCTGGCTGTATCGGTGCTGACGCGCTGTAGCGTCCCCGAATCGCTGCAGGTGCTCGACCATCGCCACGGTTTGCCGGCTCTCCCGCCGATTCCTGTCGCAGTTGTCTCCGGCCGCAAAATGGGACGGACCGCTGTTGCTCAGGCGCTTCAGTTGCAGATCATCGCGTTGCTGGCGGCGCCATGGTGACCCACACGGGTCTGACCATGCGCGCCATGGCAATCGAATTATCCGGCTCCAACACTGAGAAGTCCGGCGCGTGTCTTACTCACCTCCTCTTCCAGCCATTCGAGAAACTCGCGGATGTGCGTTGCCCGCTCCCGCCCGGGCCTGTCGCGGTCGGGGAGAAAGGCGCCTGGAACACGCCCCATCGGCATACAGCCTCTGCTCCACAAGTGCGCGATGGCGCGCTCTTTCAACCAAGAGCTCGCGCGCTTTGTCTTAAATTCCGATTACCCTCCTGGGTACTGCGGCAGGATCATCGTCCGACTCACCAGCACGTTGAACGCATAGCCCGGCCGGATCGTCAGCGTCGGCTGGATGCTCAGGTTCTTGTTGAGCAGGTTGGTGCCGACATTGTCCATCTGCTGAGCCAGGGCTGAGGCCGCCTGCTGGCTCGCCGACGGGGTGTTGAGTGCCCCGGCGTTCTGCGGCTGACTCAGCTGAGCGCCCACGCCAAGCAGACTCATCAAGACGGCACTGCCAAAGATCCGCGTGTAATGGTTGTCGACCTGGTCGTGGAATCCGGCCTGACCCTCCCCGTCCGTGCCGCTCATCCCCTTCAGATTCATCATGGCGCCGTTGGGGAAGATCAACCGATTCCAGGCTACTAGTACACGGCTCTGGCCATAGGCCACGTCGCTGCTGTACTCGCCGATGATGCGAGCGCCCTGGGGAATGAGCACCACGTCCGGATTGAGGCTGTCATAGACCGTCTGCCGCACCTGCGCCGTGATCGTACCCGGAAGATCGCTGTCGATGCCAGTCAGCATGACCGCAGGGATGACGGCACCGGCGAACAGTTCATGATTGCTGATCGGCGCTTGCGCCACCGCGTCGAGGTAACCATTCGACGTCTTGTGCTCCTGGCTGGCCAGGAACGCCTTGTTCTGGGCTTGCGGGCTCTGGGCGGCGCCAGCCATACCCGAGGCACCCTGAATTGCCGCCAGGGACTTCTGGAGGTTAGGATCAGCCGATACTTGGGGCGTTGCGGCCAGAGCCGTGAGGTTGCGCAGTCCGTCGGCCCGCGATGGTGCCGCGGCCTCGGACTGGATGCCGCTCAGCATTCCCACGCTCCCCGTGCTGGTCTTGGCCAAGTGTGCACTCTGGTCCGCCAATACGGCGCCCTCCAGATCCTTGTAGTGCTGCTCGACCAACCAACGGCGGTACTTCTGCGCCGGCGTGAGTTGCGGCGGCTCGCCGCTCGCGCGCAATGCCACGCCGGGGTTGTTCGGGTGGTTCAAAGGCGCGCCCGGGCTGCTGGCTGCGCCGACGGGCGCAGATGTGGCGTTGCCGGTTGGATCGGATGACGCCGCCACTGGCCCGCCCAAGTGCTGCTGCGCAGCGCGCTGCATGGCAGCGACGTCGGGCGATGTCTGCCCGACCATGGCGGTCGTCCCTGAACTCTCAGCGGGCTGGCTCTTGTTGCCGGCCGTCAGAATGCCGATCACCATCCCACCGACAACGACACTGCCGCCGACGAAAGCAATCTTCTTGAAGTTCCTGCTCAGGCGCGCGCCGCCTTCGCGCGGCGTGCCCTTGATGCTCAGGACTCCCTTCCTGGGCGCCGCGGCGCCGTTGAGGTCCTGGTTGAGCAGACTCGCGTCCAGGTGCTTGTCGTCTTGAATCGCTTCAGTCATGACGCAGCCTCACCGCCCAGAGAACCAGCCGCCACCACCTGCCTGACCGTGCTGGCAAGTCACTCTACGGGCATCCTTGCCGACGCCGACGACCAGTTTGAACGTCTGCGGCAGGCCATCGATGATGTAGTAGCCATGCACCAGACGACTGTTCATCAGCTCAGTCTGGCCGTTGGTGACGTTGAACACAGCAGGCGCGTCCGTGTATTTCATGTCGGGCGGCATCTGCAGGTAGGTGTGCCCGCCCCCTGCGAAGATGCGCACGGGCTTCAGATCGGTGTTCTCAAGATCGGCATGGCCGTCGTCCGCCTTGCAGGTGAAGTCGAAGTCCAGGTTTGCCGGGTCGATGCTTCCCATGGGTGCAACCACGGCCTTCTTCCTGGCCTCGACCTTGGCCTGCTCAGCCGCCCTCGCCTGCGCTGCCTGCTGCTGCATGTTGATCACCAGTTGCTGCGGGTCATAGAAGCCGACCAGCGGCACGTAGTCATGGGCGTCGCTCACCAGGGTCATGTAGTAGACCCGGCCGGCGTCGGTCGTCACCACCAGATTGGTGACCAGCCCGGCGGCCGTGGGTTTGACCACCACCACCGGGCGGTCGCCGGCGCCGGCCGATTGCACGAGCCAGCGCACCGAGTCGCCGATGGACATGTTGGTGATGTGCTCCCCAGCCATCAGGTTGATGACGCAAATGTGCAGCGGTGCGCAGGTGATCGTGGGCCGGCTTTGGCCGTAGGGGTACATCACCTGACCATTCGTGCCGACGATAGACGGCGCAATCCCGGTTTGCAGCCATTCCTGGCTGGCGTCCTCCGTAGCCCTCGACGAGAGCGGGACCGGAGCGACCCCATGGACCAGTTGGTCGCTCGTGCGCCCCTTGTCCGGGGTACCGATCAGGTGAATCGTCGTCGTGCTCGGCATGCCCATAGCGGATCTAGCCACCATGGCGAGCGCCACCAGTGCGTAGGGGAAGAGTTTCATGGCGGCTTCCTTACTGGCCGTTGGAGAAGACCTGCGTCCAGGTCACGTTCTTGACGAACAACCCGAGCGGGTTGTCCAGCATGACCTGCGGACTCTCGGCGAGCTTGGGGTCGATGCCCGTGGTGACGTCGGCCTTCCAGTGCTCGGCCGGCTGCGGCTGCCCGGCGGTCACCCGGACCTCATCCCAGCCGACCTGCCACGTGTCCTTGCTGACTGGCAGGATGCTGGTGATGTTGGCGCCCACCGTGAAGTCGCCGAACGGCGGATGCTTGCTGTAGTAGCTGTTGAGATAGGCGGCGGTGTCGCTGCTCGCCATCGCGTAGACGCGGTGGATCAGCGTTTTCTGGGCTGCAGGGTCAGGGATGACGGTCCTGGCGTTCCAGATCCAGTTGGCGACCTGCGCCTCGATGATGCGTTGATCGACGGCGCCGCCCGAGACGGGTTGCGCCATGGCGATCGGGTTGCCCATCTTGTCGATCGCCACCACGTAGGGCTTGATCTTGGACTGGGCGCCGATGAAGACCACGCCCGTGACGGCGATCGCGGCGACGGCCAATGCGCCAATCGCCGCGTATCGCCAGCTCTTGGCGCGGGCAATTGCATCGCCATAGCGCTCATCCCACTCGCGGCGCGCGTTCAAATAGGGGTTGGCTTCCGCCATCATTCCTCCTGTGCATGGGTGATGGGCTTATGCCCTTACCTGGATTGCGCAGGAGGTTGCAGCAGGTGCGGCTGCGCGGACTGTGGTCCTCATTAGCGAAGCATAAGAATCACACGTATTTGAGAGCCCGGTCATGGCGATTCCTACGCTGCAGCGGTCGAACAGTGAATCTGTTCAACACGGGGCAACGTGGCCTAATTAGTCCCGATGATGCAATTGAGCAACATCGGCCAGTGGAAGCACGTCAGCCGAAACCGTCGCTGGGAGAGGCTTCCGGATCACACCTGATCCGACCGCGGTTCCACGTAAACATTCTCTGGCGCGATCTTGCTACCTACCCGGCGGACTTCGCATCGTCCGGAAACCTCTCCCACGACAACACGGTACGCCGGCGTGCCAAGGTTCGCATAGAGTCTTACAGCGGCTACAACCAGCGCTTTCTCCTGGGTGCCAATCAGGCTGGTCCCGAGCTCGTAACTCAGTCCTGGGCGCGCGGGGGCCATCTTGAGGGTTCCTCCAACGATGTGCGAAACGTTAGCTCGTTGCCCCATGATGTAGGGTAAACAGGTTGCCTCGAAGTCGCCCAATTCGAGCTCGGATAGGGCTTGGCAATAGCCAATTTTTGCCAGTAGGCGCCCGAAGGACACCGGCTCATGCTGGAACTTGAGGACTGGGCCCCACCCATGCCTCTCCTTGAACTTCATCCAACGCTGGTGATCGCCAGTCATGACAAGTTGCCAAAGTGGCGACGTGTCGACCGATTCCGGCAATCCGATCAGCGCCCCGGGCAAGCCCATCTTGTAGAACACCATGCCGGCCGGAAATTCCGGCGTAGGAATGTCAAGGCCTTGGGCGCCCGTTTCTGGGGCGACCATCCGGATGTGTGAAGGCCGCGCCTTCTTGCGTCGAGACCGTTCTCCGAATGCGGCACGAGCCTCGCCCCACATGCTCCGGGCAACATCCTGCTCAAATCGCTTGGTGACGTCTGCGCACGGAAGGCAACTCGCCCCCTTGAGAACGTGTTGGCCACCAAGCGAGAAGGGAACGATATGCTCGTCGCTGAGCTGCAAATCGGTCGCACCGCAATAGATGCAGCGACCTTGGCTCGGGTAATAGGTGGGACCATGCGACACTGGACGTTCTCCCGATCCTGCGAATGAGTCGCGTGCGACGCCCGTGCTGGTCTGCCGCTCGCCCAGAGCATCAGCCTACACGCTTGCTGAATCTCTGACCTCTGATCAAACCCGACACTCGGATTAGCAATGCTGTCTGTGGCGGCTTGCTGCAGCACTGCGCTCATGGCGACAGGCTATGCCGAATGGCTGATCAGGCCGAACTACTTTCGCTCAATCCTCTTGACAGTCAGACCGAAATCTTCAAAACAGCATTGCCAGTCATTTGCCCGCGCGCTGCCCGAGCATTGTCTCCAACAGCTTGCTCCCAGGATGCGATCCCTCGATCAGATCGCGGACCTGCGCTTGCACTTGATGGACCGCGACGCCTGCTGCTGGCGCGGCTTGCATCACCGCTGTGTAGGCATCAAGCACGTCGCCCCCCATGATGTCGTAGCCATACCCGAGCGCCATCCAGTGCAATGCCGCGAGACCGACGGCGAGCGCGAACCTAGGCTGCTTCTCCGCAAAGTCGCGGGCGGCACGCGTCAGGGTGCGCGGGTCGGCCGACCGGTACCTGGCCAATTCGGCCGCCATATCGAATAGCCCCGTATCCTTGGCCGAGGCGAACCACTTGCCCTCGTTGCCAGGCGTGCTGGCAACGAGATCGCGCAGGATCGTTTCCTTCGGAATTCCCGGGTACTTCCTGGCGATGGTCCGGAACGTCGCCAGATAGGTGGTGCCTTGATTCGCCTCGATCGCAAAGCGCTTGTAGGCCTCTTCCGAGAGGCCCGATTCCAGCAAGATCGTTTCGCACGCCTGGGCGATTTGCCAGACAGGGTCATTGAGCCCGCGTGATTCCTCGGCATAGCGGAACGCCT
>JAGWOZ010000217.1 GCA_028870715.1 Betaproteobacteria bacterium
ATTTGCCAACGTGATCCGTGCGCATGACACGGATTTGATTTTTCTGTCGTCGACGCTCATTGAGCCAACGGACACAAAAAATCCGGTTGTGATCGTGGAAAATTTTGGAACATCGCCGGACAATTTTGACGAGCAGCGACTCCTGAAGGAGTACATGAACACGGACCGCCCCGATTTATTGGGGCATGGTTCACAACCCACGCTGGTCAGCAAGCGTTGGTGGCATATGGTCGGGGGATACAGTCTGGAGTTTAGCCCCGGCATGAGCTCGGATGATGATTTGTTGATGAAATTCTGGGTCGCTGGGTGCCGCACATTCAAGGTTCTGGGCAAAAGTCGCGTTTACCATTTCTCCTGCCGCAGCACCGGTCGTGTCCGAAAGAATAAAGGAGCCCGCACCTTCGTCACCAAATGGGGTATTACACAAGGCGAGTTCAAGAAAATGTTCCTGGAGCAGTCAGAAAATCCAGCAGCACATGCCTTGGCGTTTCCGCAGAGCACAAAACTGGGCCGCTTCAAGCGCGCGGTTTACGGCCTCAGTGGCGACTTTCCGCTGGGTGACATCCGCGCTTGGGATGCGGCCCCGGGGTTGCACTTCTCCAACGAGCGTGACTGAGGGACTCCTGCGCAGCACGCAGCCGATGACGTCGTGAGCACCGACAAATCCACCGCGGTTTCCGCAATCCTCATCACGCGCAACGAGGCCCATAACCTGCCTGCCTGCCTCGCCGGTCTGGCGTGGTGCGACGAGATCGTGGTGCTTGACAGCGGCAGCACAGATGAAACCGTCGAGATCGCGCGCCGCGCCGGTGCTCGGGTCGAGACAAGCAACGACTGGCCAGGCTTCGGCCCGCAAAAAAACCGCGTGCTGGAACTCGCTCGGTGCGACTGGGTGCTGTCCATCGATGCCGACGAGCGCGTGACCCCAGAGCTTGCCGCGGAAATCCGCGCGACTATCTCCGGTACAGACCCATGCAACGCCTATGCCATTGCGCGCCTGTCAAGCTATTGCGGACAGTTCATGCGTCATGGCGGCTGGTATCCAGACCGCGTCGTGCGGCTTTTCAAGCGCGGTACGGCACGATTTTCTGATGACATCGTCCATGAATCAGTGCAGGCGGATGGGCCTGTTGGCCGACTTCGGGAAGACCTTCTGCACATCAGCTACCGCAGCTTCGAAGATGTGCTGGACAAGATGAACCACTACTCCACGGCCGGTGCGAGCAAGGCCGCCGCCCGGGGCCGCTCGAGCAATCTGCTTTCGGCGTGGCTGCACAGCCGCTGGGCGTTCATCCGCGCCTACATTTTGCGTCTGGGTTTTCTGGATGGCCGCCTCGGGTACGTGCTCGCCTGCTCCATTGCGCACGAGACTTGGTACCGCTACGTCAAGCTCTGGCACCGACGCCGCGAAAACGTGTGAAAGGATGCACTGGATGCCCGGCCTCGGACCGAGCGCCGGTGGACACGATCGAGGGGCTCCGCGCTGCATCCCATGCGCGCGATGGCGATTGGAGTAACCTCGGCATGCAGTGCGGCTCGAAGCCGGATGGGGGTGCCCTCCGATCCGCGCGTCTTGCTTGTCGCGTAGCATTCCTTTACCGATCCGGCTCATGCGCCTGCTTAGAATTTTTGATTATTGATCGACCACGTTGGGACATGTGACGATCGCATTGTCCATGACGCCCTCATGGCCCCGAGGCCTGCGCCTCTTTCACCCTCTCTCATGAAACGACGCCACTTTCTGCTCAATAGCCTTGCCAGCCCCTGGCTGCGTCCTGTTGGCGCTGCTGCCGCCTCGTTCGCCATTCCCACCTGGGCCCGCGCCCAGTTCAAGATCGACGTCTCGGGCATCGGCGCCACGCAGATTCCGGTGGCCATTGCCCCGTTTAAAGGACAGGAAGCATGTGGTCAGCCGATCGCTGACATCATCCGGGCCGACCTCACGCGTAGTGGCCAGTTTCGCACATCGAACCTAGGTGGCGCTGCGCTCACCGAGCAGGGGCCGCCCAATTACGCGGCGTGGCGGGCCCAAGCGCTGGAGGCGGTTGCCGGCGGAAGCGTTGCGCCGGAAGGACCTGGCAGGTGGATGATCCGTTTCCGATTGTGGGACGCCGTCAAGCAAGCCGACATGGGCGGTGAGGTCTACCAGGTCGTCACCGGTGACTTGCGCCTGGCAGCGCACCGTATTGCGGACTTCATCTATCAGAAACTCACGGGCCAACGCGGGGTGTTTGCCACGCGCATTGCTTACATCAGCAAGGCAGGCCAGCACAACTTCGCGCTTGTCGTTGCCGATAGCGACGGCGAGAACGCCCGCGCCGCGCTGCGCAGCCGCGAGCCCCTGCTGTCACCGGTGTGGGCGCCCGACGGCGGGAGCCTGGCCTACGTGTCCTTCGAAACCGGCAAGCCCGTCGTGTTCATCCAGGACATACGCAACGGTGCGCGGCATGCCATCGCCAACTTCAAAGGCAGCAACAGCGCCCCGGCCTTTTCGCCGGACGGCCGCACCATGGCGGTCGTGCTCACGCTCGCGGGGCGTTCCCAAATCTACGTACTGCCGCGCACAGGTGGTCAGCCGCGCCAGCTCATGCACAGCGGCTCCATTGACACCGAGCCCGTTTTTGCGCCTGACGGCAAGAACCTTTATTTTGTCAGCGACCGCGACGGCTCCCCACAAATCTACGTGGTGGGCATCAACGGCGGCGGCGTGCGGCGCCTGACGTTTTCGGGCAGCTACAACGTCAGTCCTGCCATCAGCGCCGACGGCAAGAATCTCGCCTACATCTCGCAGCAGGGCAACAACTTTGAGCTCTGGGTGCAGGATCTGCAATCGGGCACCACCCGCGCCCTGGGGAACGGCACCGACGATGGCCATCCAAGCTTCGCCCCGAACGGGCAGATCCTGCTGTACTCGGCGCGCGAAGGTGGCTCCGAGGTCCTGAAGACCGTGTCGCTCGACGGCAGCGTGCGCACGACGCTGGCCGCCGCCGGCCTGCAGGTGCGCGAGCCCTCCTGGGGCCCGTGGACGCCAGGCAACTAACCGCACGCACAAACGCAAGTTGTTACACGCGGGGGCTTCGCAATGTCATCATCCGCCTGCATCATTCATGGTTGAGCTTTTGCTTGTTTTTTTGATTGGTCACAGCCTTTTCCTTCACTCCTTCACATCCAACCCCTGACTTTCGGAGAACCACGATGAACCACCGCTCTGCCCTTTTGCTGACCGCACTCGCCGCGGCGCTGACCCTGGGCGGCTGCGCCTCGGGCGTCAAGATGAACAAAGCCCCGGTCGAATCCAAGACGGCCGAACCGGCCAATGCCAACGGCGCGAACGCACAAGGCGCCGGCCAAAGCCAGGTCGCTGCAGTGCAGGCTCCGGCGGAAACCAACGCAGGTCCCGGCCCCGACGTGCCCAAGAGCGTGTACTTTGCCTTCAACAGCTACGTGGTGGACGGCAAATACCGGCCCGTGCTCGAGAACAACGCGCAGTATCTGAGCACTCACCCGGCCGCGCACGTGCAGCTTCAGGGCAACACGGATGCTCGCGGCAGCCGCGAGTACAACCTGGCGCTTGGCCAAAAGCGCGCTGATGCTGTGATGAAGGGCATGGAACTGCTGGGCGCCAAACCCAGCCAGATGGAGGCCATCAGTTTCGGCAAGGAAAAGCCCAAGGCTCTGGGCACGACCGAGGCCGATTACGCTGAAAACCGCCGTGTGGACATCGTTTATCAGAAATGATGCAGCAAACCGCCACTGACATGCCCTGCCTTGCAGGGCTTTCCAGGCTGCGCCGCGCGGCCCCGGCCCTCCTGCTCAGCCTCGGGCTGGGCCTGGGTTGGGCGTCGCAGGCCCGGGCCGACATGTTCCCAGACAACGAGGCGCGCCGGGCCATCCTCGACCTGCGCGCCCAGATCGCGCAAAACCAGCAGAGCAATCAGGCTCAATTGACCCAGCAGGGGCAGCAGATCCAGCAGATCCGCAGCTCCTTGCTCGACCTGTCGAACCAGATTGAGCAACTCAAGACCGAGATTGCGCAGCTGCGCGGGCAGCAAGATACGACCACGCAACAGCTCAACGATACCATTGCGAAGGTTGCGGCAAGCCAGAAGGACCTGAGCCAGCGCATGGCGCCGCTGGAGCCGGTGACGGTGCAAATCGGCGGCAAGACCTACACGGTGCAACCACCGGAAAAGGCAGCCTACGATCAGGCACTCGGCGCCTTCCGCAATTCCGATTTTGCCGGTGCGAGTACCCAGTTCAAGGCCTTCCTCGGCCAATACCCATCCAGCGCCTATGCGCCCGAGGCGCAATATTGGTTGGCCAACTCCTTGTACGCGCAAAAGCAATACAAGGATGCCATCGCCGCATTTAAGGCACTGATCAACGGCTACCCCAATAGCACCCGCATTCCCGAGTCGCTGCTCGGCTTGGCTAATTGCCAGGTGGAGATGCGCGAGGTGCAGGCTGCGAAAGTCACTCTGCGCAAGTTGATACACGATTACCCGCAGTCCGAGGCCGCGCAGGCTGCCAAGGACAGGCTGGCCAAGCTGCGTTGACGGTCTGATGGCGCAGGGATTTGCGAAAGCGGCTGCAACTCCAGCAGCCGTCGTTCTGCTGTCCGGTGGGCTCGACTCCGCCACCGTGTTGGCGCAAGCGCGTGAGATGGGCTTTGCCTGCCATGCGCTGTCGTTGAACTACGGCCAGCGACACAGCGCAGAACTCGACGCAGCGCGCCGCATCGCCCAGGCGCTCGGCGCCGTGCGGCACGAGATCATCGACCTTGACCTGGCGCGCTTCGGTGGGTCGGCCCTGACCGACCGTGCGCTGGCCGTTCCCACTGCGGGCCCGCAAACCGGCATCCCGGTGACCTACGTGCCCGCACGCAACACCGTGATGCTGGCGCTGGCCCTTTCCTGGGCGGAAGCGTTGGACGCGCGCGATCTGTTCTACGGCGCCAACGCGGTGGACTACTCGGGCTACCCGGACTGCCGGCCCGCGTTCGTGGCCGCGTTCGAGCGCCTGGCCAATCTCGCGACCAAGGCGGGAGTGGAACAGGGCAATATTCGCGTTCACGCACCCATCATCGACATGAGCAAGGCCGAGATCATTCGCGAGGGGCTGCGCCTTGGCGTGGATTTTGCCCTCACGGTGAGTTGTTACCAAGCGGACAATCAAGGCCGCGCCTGCGGCCGCTGCGATTCCTGCCGCATCCGCGCCGCAGGCTTTGCCGAGGCCGGTCTGGCGGATCCGACGCGTTACCAGCCAGGCGCTTAAAACCACGCTCCAGGCTCGGCGCATGCGCGCCCCAGATTCGTTGGCGCGGGACTCCGGTTATCCCGCAGCGTTGCATGGGCGTGCCACTGCGCCTTGCGCGTGGGACAATGCCTCATTCACGGGCACATGGCGCGCGCAATGATGTGGTGTGCGCCACCGGCTCTCGCAACCTCAATCGGCTTCCTACCATCTTGCTGGATCTTTCTATTTCCGCCCTCAACACCACGGTGCTGTGGTGGACCTTCGCGTTGAGCGTTGTGTTCGGCGCCGTGATGCACCGCACCCAGTTCTGCACCATGGGATCGGTTGCCGACATCATCAACTTCGGCGACTGGACGCGCATGCGCATGTGGGCCCTTGCGATCGCGACGGCTCTGCTCGGGACCAGCATTTTCGCGGCGCTGGGCCTTATCAAC
>JAGWOZ010000218.1 GCA_028870715.1 Betaproteobacteria bacterium
GCCTTGTCGCTCTCCACCGTGATCAGCGACTGCTCCAGCGCAACGCGGTCCCCCGGCTTGACCAGGACCTCAATGATCTCCACATCCTTGAAATCTCCGATGTCCGGAACCTTCACTTCCATCACTGCCATGTTCTTGTCTCCAGTTGTCGTTCGCCCCGCGCATGCCGCGTCTGGCTCTGTCGAGGGGCGGTGGGCTCAGGCCAGCAAAGGGTTGATGCGATCGGTGTCGATCTCGTACTTCGCGATGGCCTCTGCCACCTTGGCTTGCGGCAGCGCGCCTTCTTCAGCCAAGCTGCGTAGCGCAGCGAGCACGACAAAATGGCGGTCGACTTCGAAGTGCCGGCGCAACTTGGTACGCGTGTCGGATCGCCCAAAGCCATCCGTGCCCAGCACCCGGTAATTGCGGCCCTTCGGCAGGTAGGGGCGGATCTGCTCAGCGAACAGGCGTACGTAATCAGTTGACGCCACCACGGGGCCCGGATGCTTCTCGAGCTGCTGCGCCACGAAGCTTTGACGTTGCGGCTGCGCGGGATGCAAAAGGTTCCAGCGCTCGGCGTCCCGGCCATCGCGTGCCAGTTCGTTGAAGCTCGGGCAGCTCCACACGTTGGCCGCAACCCCCCAGTCCTTCTCCAGCAACTCCGCGGCGGCGATGACTTCGCGCAAAATCGAGCCCGAGCCCAGCAGCTGCACGCGTGGCGTCAGTTTGGGACCCTCCTTGAGCAAATACATGCCTTTGAGAATCTCCTGCTCCGTGCCCGGTTTGAGCCCAGGTTGCGCATAGTTCTCGTTGAGCAGGGTGATGTAGAAATAGACGTCCTCCTGACTCTCGACCATGCGCTTCAGCCCGCTATGGAGAATAACGGCCACCTCGTGGGCAAACGATGGGTCGTAGCTGATGCAGTTGGGGATGTTGGCGGCGAGAATCTGGCTGTGGCCATCCTCATGCTGGAGGCCCTCTCCATTGAGCGTGGTGCGCCCTGATGTGCCGCCAAGCAGGAAGCCCCGCGCCAGCATGTCGCCCGCCGCCCAGGCCAAGTCCCCGATACGCTGAAAACCAAACATCGAGTAATAAATGTAAAAGGGGATCGTGATGCGATTGCTATGCGAATAGGACGTGGCCGATGCAATCCACGAGCACATGCCTCCTGCCTCGGTAATCCCCTCCTGAAGAATCTGGCCAGCCTTGTCCTCGCGGTAGTACATCACCTCGCCGCGATCCACTGGCGTGTATTTCTGACCCTCGGGCGCATAAATGCCGATCTGGCGATACAGGCCTTCCATACCGAAGGTGCGAGTCTCGTCGACGAGAATGGGCACCACGCGCGGGCCGAGGATCTTGTCGCGCAGAAGCTGGTTCAGGCAGCGCACATAGGCCTGGGTGGTCGAGATCTCGCGGCCTTCGGCAGTGGGCTCAAGGACCGGCTTGAAAATATCGGCCAAATCGGGGATCGGCAAATGCTCGTCAGCTTTTCTCCGGCGCTGGGGCAGATAGCCGCCCAGCGCCTTGCGACGAGCGTGCAGATATTGCATCTCCGGGGTATCGTCGGCAGGCTTGAAAAACGGAAGGCCGGGCAATTCGTGATCCGGGATGGGGATGTTGAAGCGGTCACGAAACTCCCGAATGTCCTCATCGGTGAGTTTCTTGACCTGGTGCGCCACGTTGCGCGCTTCGGCTGCCTGGCCCATGCCGTAGCCCTTGATGGTCTTCACCAGCAGCACGCTGGGTTGACCCTGGTGATGAGCGGCGGAGTGGAATGCGGCGTAGACCTTTTGCGGATCGTGGCCGCCGCGGTTCAAGCGCCAGATGTCTTCATCACTCATGTTCTTGACCATCTCCAAAAGCTTGGGATGGCGGCCAAAGAAATGCTTGCGCACGAACGCCCCATCGTTGGCCTTCATGGCTTGGTAATCGCCGTCAAGCACGTCCATCATGACCTGACGCAGGATGCCATCCTTATCCCGCGCCAGCAGCGGATCCCAGTATGAACCCCATATGAGTTTGATGACGTTCCAGCCGGAGCCCCGAAACTCCGCTTCAAGCTCCTGAATGATCTTGCCATTGCCACGCACCGGTCCGTCCAGGCGCTGGAGGTTGCAGTTGACGACGAATACAAGGTTGTCAAGCTTTTCCCGCGCCGCCAGACCGATTGCGCCGAGCGATTCGGGCTCATCCATCTCGCCGTCGCCACAAAACACCCAGACCTTGCGCTTGGATGTGTCCGCAATACCCCGTGCGTGCAAGTACTTCAGGAAGCGCGCCTGATAGATGGCCATGATGGGCCCCAGGCCCATAGACACTGTGGAGAGCTGCCAGAAGTCGGGCATCAGCTTGGGATGGGGATAGCTGGACAATCCCCTGCCATCCACCTCCTGGCGAAAATTGAGCAACTGGTCTTCGGTCAGCCGGCCTTCCATAAAGGCGCGCGCGTAGATGCCAGGTGCGCTGTGTCCCTGGAAATAGACCAGGTCTCCACCGTGTTCTGCAGTGGGCGCATGCCAGAAGTGATTGAAACCTGCCCCCAGCATGGTCGCCAGCGAGGCAAAGGATGCGATATGGCCGCCCAGGTCACCGCCGTCTGCCGGGTGCAGACGGTTGGCACGCACCACCATGGCCATCGCGTTCCAGCGCATGTAGGCGCGAAGCCTTTCCTCGATTTCCACGTTGCCCGGGTTGCGCTCTTCGAGGTCGGGAGGAATGGTATTGACATAGGCGGTATTCGCCGAGAATGGCATATCCACACCATCCTGACGCGCCTGGTCGATCAAGGACTCCAACAGAAAGTGGGCACGCTCGCGCCCCTCGGCAGCGACCAGCGCCTGCAGCGCGTCAAGCCAGTCGCGGGTTTCCTGGGGGTCACTATCGTTGGCAGGGGAGAATGCGGGGGACTCGGGTACAGCGGACATGGGTAATCTCCTCGTTGGTTTGGCGCGAGTATTGCAGAGAATTTTTCAAATGGCAAACTCGTTTTTCATGTTATGAAAAGCTGTGCTTTTTTCCGAACAAGCTGACGCTGGCATTGCCTCGGCAACGCGAACAATGCATGGTGACGATCATCGCGCAATTGCCCTCTGCCTGATAGTGCGCTTGCTGCGGGCATACCCGTAGGCCTTCGGGCCAGCGCCGGCCGGTGCGGACGAATCGCTGAAATTACATAGACTGCGGGCGTGAACACACGTCGTATTCTTTCCCTTCCGTCGCATCTGAACACTGCGCTCATGCGCTGGCGCCTTAGTGGCCAGTCGCTGCTGCGCACGCGCGGTGCAGACCGCCTGCTTCTCTTCGGACCGCTGCTGTCGCTTGTCCTTTTCCTTGGTGCCGCTGCCGCATTGGTGCGCTACACCCAGCAGACCGAACTGCAGCGTGAGCGCGACACACTCCAGCGCGACAGTGAATGGGCGCAACAGCGCATGGGGCTGGAAATGGCGCTGATGCAAGAACAACTCCAGTCCATGGTCAACGCGCTGGAATCGTCCCCGCGTCAGTCTGCCCGTTTCGAGTTCCTGGCGCACAGCTTCATCCACCAGCATGCAAGCGTATTGATGGTGTATGCCACGGATGCAAAGGCCACCGTGAGGCAAGTTGCCGTCAGCCCGTCGCTCCCGCATGACCTCACACTGCTGCGATCTGGCGAACCGCTTGCGCTGACTTTTTCCGAGAGCGCCTATGCGCAAGCGCAGGGAAGTCTGCATACCGCCTACACACTGCCTTACGCATTACCCCGGGTTGGCTGGGTCGTCGAATCGGTCACGCCCGTACTCCAAAACCAGCAATTTGCTGGCACGGTCAGCGCAGTATTTTCGGTCGACGGCATGCTTCGGGGCGCGGTGGCTCAGGAGCTGAGCACGCGCTATGCCGTAGCCCTCGTCAATAGCCAGCGGGACGTGCTGGCAAGAACGTCCTCAGCAAACACCGGCACCAAGCCACTGCAGTACCTGGTGGCCTTGCACCCTTTTGAACGCGGCCTGTTCATGCGCGTGAGCAGCTACCACACGGCGCCCGGCTGGGCGCAGCGCAGCCTGTACTGGGCCGTGTTCGTGCTCTCGGCATTGATGCTGTGGATGCTTTGGGGGACTTGGCGTCAAATGCGTCAACGCCTGCAAACCCAGGAAAGCCTGACGCGTGAGACAGCCTTTCGAAGAGCGATGGAAAACTCGCTCTCCACTGGCATGCAGGCCATCGACCTGAAAGGGCGCATCAGCTACGTGAATGTTGCGTTCTGCAAAATGACGGGCTTCACCGAAAGGGAGCTCGTTGGCCGCGCTCCACCCCACCCTTACTGGCCGCCGAGGCGCTCAGCCGAGATGGCATTGGCGCTGCAGCAGACCATTGACGGCCTTGCCCCACCTTCGGGCTTTGCGCTCAAGCTGCGCCGCAAGGATGGAAGCGAATTTGACGCTCGCATTTACGTGTCCGCGCTGATCGACGCGCGCGAGCGCCAGACTGGCTGGATCACGTCTGTCACCGACATCACTGAACCCACTCGCATCCGCCAGGAACTGGCCGCCTCGCACGAGCGATTCGTCGCGGTATTGGAAGGTCTTGATGCGGCCGTGTCGGTGCTGGCCATCGATCGTGTCGAGCAGCTCTTCGCCAACAAGCTGTACCGCCAGTGGTTCGGCGCCTCGGCCCATGGACACCATCTTCTCAGCGGCCAGGATCCGCCCGCATTCGCCGCACAGGACAACCATGACGAAGTCGACGCCTTCGCAGGCCTGCCGGCCGGCGAGTTCATCAATCCACAGGCGCAGGCTCACGAAATCCACGTGCCCGCACTTGACCGCTGGTTCGACGTGCGCCAACGCTACATTCAGTGGGTCGATGGCCGCGTCGTGCAGATGCTTATCGCCACCGACGTCACGGCGCGCCACCAAGCCGAAGAGGTTGCGCGCACACAGGAGGAAAAGGCGCAGATCACCAGCCGGCTGATTGCCATGGGCGAAATGGCCTCATCGCTTGCGCACGAACTCAACCAGCCGCTGACGGCGATCAACAATTACTGCAGCGGAATGATTGCCCGCCTGAAAAATCAGTCGCTTCCGCCGCAAGATCTCATGGCAACGCTGGAAAAGACGGCGCGCCAGGCACAACGCGCCGCGGCCGTCATCCGGCGCGTACGCGATTTCGTGAAAAAAAGCGAGCCACACCGTGTCCTGTGCCGCGTACAGGACATTGTGCACAACACGCTCGAGCTAGCCGAGATCGAGCTGCGCCGACGCAACGTCCGTCTTTTTACGCATATTGCCGCGGGTATCCCGCCCCTCCAAGCCGACCCAATCCTCATCGAGCAAGTTCTGCTCAACCTGCTGCGCAACGCAGCGGAGTCAGTGGACAAGGCCGAGCGCACAGGCGTTGCCCGAAGCATCGAACTTGCCATTTCTGCTGATTTGCAGCAAGCCACGTTCATCGTGCGGGACAACGGCACTGGCGTGCCCGAAGACGTTATGAGCCACCTGTTTGAAGCGTTCTACACGACGAAGGCGGAGGGCCTTGGCATTGGGCTCAATATCTGCCGATCCATCATCGAGTTCCACCAAGGCCGATTGTGGGCCGAGAACCAATACAATCACGACGTTTTGACAGGCTGCGTATTCGGATTCACGCTGCCGCTTGAACCGGTGCCGCGTATACCCCATGGTGAGGGGCATGAAATGAGCCGCCAAGGATCGGAGTCAGCCAACAGCGAGG
>JAGWOZ010000219.1 GCA_028870715.1 Betaproteobacteria bacterium
ACCGCGCGCAGGACTGCGGAGGCGAGCCACTGGCCGCCCACGCGTACCACCTGCATTTCGCGCGCCCACCTGGCATCCACGGAACGACGGGCCGGCGGGTTTTCGCCCAAGCGGTGCTCGACACCGACCCCACGCGGCCGGTCGAATATGCCATTCGGCAAGGCTTGCCAGCTCCTGACCCTGACGCGCCGCCCTATGCGCTGCTCGCCCATGGCGCCTCGAAATCGGAAAAGCTCTGGCCCCAGTCCAGTTGGCGTGCGCTAGGATCCCATCTCATTGAACTTGGCCTGCAGCTCGTGTTACCGTGGGGCAACGAGTCCGAACGCAAGCGTGCGGAGGAACTCGTGGTCGCTTGGCCCCCTGGCGTTGCCCGACTGGCCGACCGTGGCGGCCTGCCCGCGATGACCGGACTGATCGCCGGCGCTGCGCTGGTGGTTGGCCTTGACACTGGTTTCAGCCATTTGGCGGCCGCTTTGCGGCGACCGCTGGTGGTGTTGTTCACCGACACCGGACCCGAGCTGTTCACGCCGGAGATTGAGGCGATCAGCCGCACGCTCGGGGGCCACGGCAAGATTCCGGATGCGCAGGCTGCCGCCCATGCCGCGCAACAGGTACTTGCAGCGTGGGCCGCATCGCAGGCGCAATGAGCGCCGCAAGTGAGCCCAAGCGCCCCAGGGTCTAAGATTTTGTTTTTCACAGGAATGCCGACCATGCCACTCGCCGTCAAGCCCTACGTTTCCGAAGCCACACGTTTCCTGCAAAACCTCAGGATCCAGGATCCTGAGCTGGAAACCAAACAAAAGCAAGGCCGTGCCCTGCTCTGGGACAAGCCGCAGGATGCCGAGCTCCGCCAGGCCTTTGACGCTGTCAAGGTGCCGCAAAAGCCCTACGTCTATGGCACGGAGTGATCCCCGCGCGGATTCATCCTGCGCGCCCCCCGCACTGCGGGCATGCGCCCCGAGATGATGAATGAGCCGGACGCTTTGGCCGTCGACACCGTGCCTGTCACGGTGGATGGCCTGGCTGTGGCGCGGCTGTATGGCCAGCCACTGTTTGAACTCCCGCAGGACCTGTATATCCCTCCCGATGCCCTGGAGGTATTCCTCGAAGCTTTCGAGGGGCCGCTCGACCTGCTGCTCTATCTGATCCGCCGCCAGCACTTCAACATTCTTGACATTCCCATGGCGCAGGTCACCCGCCAGTACCTGGAATATGTCGAGCAGATCCGCCACAACAACCTGGAACTGGCGGCTGAATACCTGCTGATGGCCGCCATGCTGATCGAGATCAAATCGCGCATGCTGCTGCCGCGCCCGCCCGCCGCGGAGGGCCAAGAGCCTGAGGATCCACGCGCCGAGCTGGTTCGCCGGCTTTTGGAGTATGAACGCATCAAACTCGCTGCGCAGGACATCGACGCTCTGCCGCAGGCTGGTCGCGACTTCTGGCGCGTGCAGGTCACTGTGGAGAAGTCTGCACGTTCCTTGTTGCCCGAAGTCAGTCTGGACGAATTGCGCGCCGCTTGGGCAGACGTCTTGCAACGCGCACGGCTCAACGCGCATCACACCATCACGCGCGAGCAAATTTCCGTGCGCGAGATCATGAGTCACGTGTTGCGCCGCCTTCAGGACCGGCGTTTTGCCGAATTTCAGGAACTTTTCGAGCCTGCAAGAGGCACGAGCCACGCCGTCGTCACCTTCATCGCGCTGCTTGAGCTCACGCGTGAGGGCCTCGTCCAGATCACGCAGGCCGAGGCCTACGCACCGCTGTATGTGCGCTTGGCGTACACGCCGAGTTGAGCGCGACGGCCAAGCCACTGCCAGCTGAAGGCCTGTTCGCTGCCGCCGCCGAGAATGCTGCATTGCGGGCATAATGCGGCGGGTTTTCGAAAATCCGGTTCCACCGATCCATGTCCATCGACCCCCATCAACCTGTCTCGCCCTACGGCACGCCGATTGCGGCACCCGTGCGCAAGCCCATCACGCTGCACCGCTTGCGGGCCATGCGCGATGCAGGCGAGAAAATCGCCATGCTCACGGCCTACGACGCCACGAGCGCACGCCTGCTGGACGATGCGGGGATCGATTGCGTGCTGGTTGGTGATTCGCTCGGCATGGTCGTGCAGGGGCATGCATCGACCTTGCCGGTGACGCTGGAGCAGATGGCCTATCACACCACCTGCGTGGCGCGCGGCAACCGCAGTTCCTGGCTTGTGACGGACCTTCCCTTCGGGAGTTACCAGGGAACCGTGGAACAAGCCGTGCAGAGCGCCGTGACGCTCATGCAGGCCGGAGCGCAGATGGTCAAACTCGAAGGCGGCGGCTGGACGACGCCCGTGGTGGCTGCACTCGTGGAGCGTGGGATTCCCGTTTGCGCACATCTTGGACTCACGCCGCAGAGCGTGCATGCGCTCGGCGGTTATCGCATCCAGGGACGTGATGCGCAAGCAGCGGACAGGCTGCTTGCGCACGCACGTGAGCTGGGGCAGGCTGGCGCGGCGATGCTGGTCCTGGAACTTGTGCCCTCGGATCTTGCAGCGCAGATCACGGCCGACTACCCGGGCATGACGATCGGCATTGGCGCCGGGTGCCGAACCCACGGCCAGGTGCTGGTGCTGCAGGACATGCTGGATTTTTCTGCCGGCCCCAAGCCGCGCTTCGTGCGCAACTTCATGGCGGAATCTCCAGGCATTCTGGACGCTGTGCGCACCTACGTGCGCGACGTCAAGTCAGGCGTCTTTCCCGATGAATCGTTACATGGATACAGCTCCTAACGGGTCGCGCCTGATGGCCCCGTCCCGGGAGCCCTGCCCGCTACGGTACAGCTTGACGGTTGTGGCGAGTGGGACGGGTCCGCGGCGAGACGTTGGTTTCGGTTTTCCCGCCCCCGGCCTGGCCCGCAGCCGATTCGGTTTTGCGAACACCCCCAATGCAAACCCTCCACACCCTCGCTGAGCTACGCGCCGCGCTGCATGATTTTCCCGCCCGCACACTCGTGCCAACGATGGGCAATTTGCATGCGGGGCACCTGGCGCTGGTGGCGCGCGGGCGTGAGCTCGGTGCGCCCGTGGTCGCGAGCATCTTCGTCAACCGACTGCAGTTTGGCCCCCACGAGGATTTCGACCGTTACCCTCGCACCCTGGAACGCGACACCGCGCTGCTGTCACAGGCCGGGTGCAGCTTTCTTTTTGCACCCGATGAGGCGGAAATGTATCCCGAGCCGCAGACTTTTTGCGTGCGGCCGGACCCGGCCTTGGCCGGCATTCTGGATGGGGCAGCCCGACCTGGGCACTTTGAGGGCGTTGCCACCGTGGTGATGAAGCTGTTCGCCATGGTGCAACCGACTGCTGCGGTGTTCGGTAAAAAGGACTATCAACAGCTGATGCTCATACGCCGCATGGTCGCGCAGTTTGCGTTGCCCATTGCCATCGCGGGCCTGGACACAGTGCGCGATGCCGACGGGCTGGCCCTGTCGTCGCGCAACGGTTACCTTACGCCCGCGCAGCGCGCCCAGGCACCACAACTGCAGGCGGCCTTGCATGCATTGGCCCAAGCGGCGCGCGCCGCCCATTCGCCCGAGGACGTGCTCGCGCTCGAACGTCAGGCCATGCATGACCTGACCGCACAGGGGTGGACGCCCGACGATCTAACCCTACGCCGTCGCTGCGACCTGCTTGAGCCCCGCGCGGACGATCTGCGGGAGGGAACGCCGCTGGTTGCCCTTGCCGCCGCCCGCCTTGGGGCGACACGGCTGATCGACAATCTGGAGTGTTGACGCGGTTGACGGGCGGCGCGCGCACCGCCTACGTTTTGTAGCATGGGTCGGTGCGGTCCAGCTTGCGGAGCATCGCCGGCCAGACAAAGCTTCCTCCCATGCCGTCGGTCTGGACTTTCATGGCTTGACCAACGCCAGCGATGATCTGGGGCGCCACTTGGGTGAGCCCCTCGGCACCTCGTTGCCCCGCCAAGGCGGCGATCTGGATCTGGCATGCACTTTCCAGGATGTACATGCTGAGAAAGGCGTCGGCGATGCCGCGACCCACGGTGAGCAGGCCATGGTTGCGCAGGACCAGAAAATTTGCATTGCCCAAGTCTGCCTGCAGGCGTGGTTTCTCGTCAGGCCGGAACGCCACGCCTTCGTAGTCGTGGTACGCCAGCGAGGCGAGCACGAACGTGCTTTGCTGGCTGATGGGCAAAACGCCGTGCTTTTGGCTGCTCACTGCCACGCCTGCGCGCGTATGGGTGTGCAGCACGCAACCGACCTCGGGGCGTGCCTCATGCACGGCGCTGTGGATCACGAAACCGGCAGGATTGACGGAGAAGGGGCTATCGTGCAGCTTGCGGCACTCCATGTCGACCTTCACGAGGCTGGAGGCTGTAATTTCCTCGAACATCATCCCGTAGGGGTTGATCAGGAACTGGTGCGCCTCGCCGGCAACGGAGGCCGGAAGCTTGGCACTGATATGGGTGAACACCAGGTCGCTCCAGCCGTAAAGGGCCACCAAGCGGTAGCACGCGGCCAGATCACAGCGCAGCGCCCACTCCTGCGGGCTGACTGCGTGTTGCAGGGAAGGGATCTCCACGGTTTGTCTCCATGTTGTTGGCATTGGGCACCCATTTTCCCTCCGGCGCGCCTGCTTGTCTCGCCGCATCCCGAGGTGCCAAGCTTCCTCCATCCAACATGGGCGACTGGGCAGGTATTCAGAGCGCGGCGCGATTCCCATGGACAATCTGGTTTGCGGCACGCTTCGAATTTCCTTCGGACTCCGAAACCCGAGTATTCACCATGCACCACTGCGACGTTCTCATCATCGGCGGCGGCTTGGCTGGTCTGGCCACAGCCTTGCATCTGGCCGAGCGGTTTCAAGTCACCATGCTTGCCAAGCGTGAACTGGAGGTTTCGTCCAGCCAATGGGCTCAAGGTGGTATCGCCGCGGTGCTGGGGAGCAAAGACAGCTTTGACGCCCATGTGCATGACACCCTTGTGGCTGGCGCCATGCTCAACGATCTTCCCGCCACGCGCTTTGTCATCGAGCATGGGCCACAGGCCATCAGCTGGCTGCGCGAACAGGGTGTTCCATTCGACACGGAAGGCGGCGACTTGCACCTCACGCGCGAGGGTGGCCATAGCCAGCGCCGCATCGCCCATGTGGCCGACGCCACTGGAGCCGCCATTCAGCGCACACTCCTGGCGCGCGCGCGCGAACACCCCCGTATCACCCTGCTGGAAAACCACGTGGCGGTCGACCTGATCACCGACCGCCATATGAATTTCGCGAGTGACCGCCGTTGCTGGGGCGCATATGCGCTCAACATGGCCAGTTCGCGCGTGGAGACCTACGCCGCCACCCACACGGTTCTCGCCACGGGCGGCGCGGGCAAGGTCTACCGCTACACGACCAACCCCGACACCGCCAGTGGCGACGGGGTTGCCATGGCCTGGCGTGCGGGCTGCCGTGTGGCAAACATGGAGTTCATTCAGTTTCACCCGACCTGCCTTTACCACCCGAAGGCCAAGAGCTTCCTCATCTCTGAAGCGGTGCGCGGCGAAGGCGGCGTGCTCAGGCTTCCTGATGGCACGCGCTTCATGCCGGCACACGATGAACGTGCCGAACTGGCGCCGCGCGACGTGGTCGCCCGTGCCATCGATTTTG
Organism: Betaproteobacteria bacterium; assembly: GCA_028870715.1. Classification (GTDB taxonomy): domain Bacteria; phylum Pseudomonadota; class Gammaproteobacteria; order Burkholderiales; family Burkholderiaceae_C; genus Thiomonas_A. The sequence continues at coordinate 5,651 of JAGWOZ010000219.1, forward strand.
AGATGAAGAAGCACGGCCTGGACTGCGT
>JAGWOZ010000015.1 GCA_028870715.1 Betaproteobacteria bacterium
TCAATCAATCCCTGCCCGAGTCTGACCCGCAAAGCCATGGCTCCCCTCGCCGTGGCACGAACCTGTCGACGCAGGTTGATGATCTGCCCATGGTTGCTGCGCAATCCGCCCTGCCGCAGCCAAAGGCGCAGGACCTCACTCAAACGCGCCTCAGGCAGCGCACGAAGCGCAGCCAGTCGAAGGCCTTCGGAATCCTCACACAGCGCCAGATCCTGTTGCGCCAGCTCTTCGATTCCAGCTGAGGCCTGTGCGCAAAGGCTGGCTGCACGCGTCAGCGTGGCACGCCACGATGGCTCCAAGCGCGCAAGGACGGGCAGAAGCTCATGGCGGATACGACTGCGTCGAAACGCCGGGTCGAGGTTCATGGCATCGTGCACATAGGGCACACCCTGGACGTCGAGCAGGTGCCTCAAGGAGTCAGCTGCGCAGGACAGCAAAGGACGACCCAGCCAGAGCCCCGCGCGCGATGCCACGGCAGGCATGCCCGCCAAGCCCTTTGGACCCGCCCCGCGCAGAAGGGCCAGCAGCAACGACTCCGCTTGGTCGTCGGCTTGGTGGCCCAAAAGCAACCAGCGCGAGCCCAGCTTGCTGGCTGCATTCGTCAATGCGGTGTAACGTGCGCCCCGTGCGGCATCCTCCAGACTTTCTCCGCGCCGCGTCGGGATTTGCACGCGCAGCACGCTGCACGGCACGCCCCACGACGCGCACAGGCCGCGCGCATGCTCGGCAAATCGGTCGGCCTCGGTTTGCAATCCATGATGCACATGCAGCGCGTGCAGGCGCTGCGGCCCCCACAGGTGCAAGGCCGCCAAAAGCAGCGCGGTCGAATCGGCGCCGCCGCTAAAGGCGATGGCCAACGGAACCGCATTGGCGCACGGCTCGATCCGCGCGCCGGCAAACAGCCGTAACGCGGATAGGGCCGGGTCTGCCTTCAAGGCAGGCCACTGGGGCGGGGCGACCGAGCCAGCTAGGACCATGGAACAGCTGCGATGTGCTCAGAAAGCCGACGGTCTTGCCGGCATCGAAACGCACAGGCCTTAACGGGAGACCTTGGTGTCCTGGAACTTGCCAAATGCGCAAAGGCGTTCGTAGCGCTGTTTGACAAGATCAGCAGGCTTGACGTCCTGGAATTGCCGCAGGCTCTCCGACAGCGCACGCTTCAAGCTCGCCGCCATCGCGAGCGGATCGCGATGAGCTCCGCCCACGGGCTCACTGACGATTTTATCGATCAGGCCCAGCGCCTTGAGCCGATGCGCGGTCAGACCCAGCGCCTCAGCGGCCTCCGGTGCACGCTCGGCACTTTTCCACAAAATCGACGCGCAGCCCTCAGGGGAAATCACCGAGTACACAGCATACTGAAGCATGAGTACGTGGTCGGCCACGGCGATCGCCAACGCTCCGCCCGAGCCGCCCTCACCAATGATGGTCGAGACAATGGGCACCTGCAATTGCGCCATTTCGAAAATGTTGCGGCCAATCGCCTCCGATTGGTTCCGCTCCTCTGCATCAATGCCAGGATACGCACCAGGAGTGTCGACGAAGGTGAATAGGGGCAGCGCGAATTTCTCCGCCAACTTCATCAGCCGCAGTGCCTTGCGATAACCCTCCGGCTTGGTCATGCCAAAGTTGCGCAGCCCCCGCTCTTTCGTGTCACGCCCCTTCTGGTGGCCAATCACCATGCACGATTGGCCGTTGAATCGGGCCAGCCCGCCAACAATCGACAAGTCATCCGCAAAATGCCGGTCGCCATGCAGTTCATGAAAATCGGTGAACAGTTGCGCCACATAATCCAAGGTGTAGGGACGCTGCGCATGGCGGGCAATCTGCGTCACCTGCCACGGTGTGAGCTTGGCGTAGATGTCCTTGGTGAGTTGCTGGCTTTTCTTCTGCAGCCGCGCGATTTCCTCCGAAATGTCCACGGCCGATTCATCCTGCACATAGCGCAGCTCTTCGATCTTGGTTTCCAGCTCAGCCACCGGCTGTTCGAAATCGAGAAAAACTTTTTTGATCATGGTTGTAGGTCCCCGCAAGGTACGCCCGCAATGCGAGCGGCGCGTGCGCCAATCATGGTGCGTGGCAATGCTTCGTCGTTTGCCTCAGCACATCTGGCGTATTGGAATGTTGATCAGTACTCAACCGCCACCGGGTCGAGGCTTCGCCAAATATACCAAGTGCCGACCGAGCGCCAGGGCGCCCATGCGGCGGCTACCTCACGAAGATCGCTGCGGCTGACCGCTTCACCCGAGAAATAGCGCAGACTGATCCCCCGTTGCAGGCCAAGATCGTCCAGTGGCAAAACGTCCGGGCGCATGAGGTAGAAGATCAAGAACATCTCGGCCGTCCACCGACCGATGCCGCGGATGGCCACGAGTTCAGCAATGATGGCCTCGTCAGGCATGCTGTCCCACTGCCGCGGATGCACCAGACCCGCTTCGAATTTTGCCGCCAAGTCTTGCAGGTACTCGCATTTGCGCTGAGAAAGGCCCGCCTGTCTGAGCGCTTGCGGCTCATGCTGAAGCAGGCGCTCAGGTGTGGCTTGTCCCACGAGTGCAAGCAGGCGATCCCAGACCGATTGCGCCGCCTTGACTGAAATCTGCTGACCCACCACGGAGCGCGCCAAGGTCTGGAAGGCATCGCCACGGCTTTGCAGCTGCGCCTGCCCATGCTCCGGGATGAGTTTGCGCATCACACGGTCTGCGCGCATGAGCTGCGCGCACGCGTCGTCCCAATACGAGGGGCGCACCACGCTGGAATTCTCGGCCACGACGCTACGCCCGGCGCCACACGGTGACACCACCCGGCTTGTCTTCCAGCACGATGCCTTGCTCCAGCAACTCGGCGCGGATTTGATCGGCGCGCGCGAAATCGCGGGCCTTTTTCGCCTCGGTACGCGCGCTCAGCCGCTCGTCGATCCAAGTGGCATCGGTCTTGGCGCTTGAGGCACCCCCTTGCAAGAAGCTCTGCGGAGACTGTTGCAACAGACCAAGTGTGGCACCCAGACCCTTGAGCAGCCCGGCAAGTTCGGCGGCACGGGTCCGGTTGACTTCGCCGGCGAGGTCAAACAGGACGGCGAGGGCCTCGGGGGTGTTGAAATCATCATCCATCGCGGCACTGAATCGTTGGGCGATGGGGTGAGACCAGTCCTGCACCGCCGCCACCTCGGGAAAGTCCTGCAGCGCGGTGTACAGGCGTGTCAGCGCATGGCGCGCGTCCCGCAGATTCTCTTCGCTGTAATTGAGCGGGCTGCGGTAGTGCGCGCGGATGATGAAAAACCGCACAGTCTCGGCATCAAACAGTTTCAGCACATCGCGAATGGTGAAGAAATTTCCAAGTGATTTGGACATTTTTTCTTCGTCGACGCGCACGAAACCGTTGTGCATCCAGATGTTCACGAAGGGCTTGCCGCTTGCGCCTTCGCTTTGGGCGATTTCGTTTTCGTGGTGGGGAAACTGCAGATCGGCGCCTCCACCATGGATGTCGAAGTGCTCGCCCAGCAAGGCGCAGCTCATGGCCGAGCACTCGATGTGCCAGCCAGGCCTGCCCTCGCCCCAAGGTGACGTCCAACGCACCTCGGCTGGTTCCTCGGGCTTGGCACGCTTCCAGAGAACGAAGTCCAGCGGGTCACGCTTCGCCGTGTCCACTTCCACGCGCTCACCGGCGTGCAACTGGTCCAGCGCCTTGCCCGAAAGCTTCCCATAGCCCGGGAACGCGCGTACCGCGTAGTCCACGTCGCCCGCCGCATCCTGATACGCCAGGCGCTTGTCGAACAAACGCGTAATGAGTTCCTGCATTTGCGGGATATAGTCGGTCGCGCGCGGCTCGTGCGTGGGCCGCTCAATGCCCAAGGCATCGGTGTCCTCATGCATCGCGGCAATGAAGCGGTCGGTGAGCGCACGCACGCTCACGCCCTGTTCCACCGCGCGGCGGATGATCTTGTCGTCCACATCGGTGATGTTGCGCACGTAGGTGACTTGCAGGCCACGCGCCCTCAGCCAGCGTTGCACGAGGTCGAACACGGCCATCACGCGTGCGTGGCCGAGGTGACAGTAATCGTATACCGTCATGCCGCAAACGTACATGCGCACATGGCCAGCTTCGATGGGGGCAAGCGGCTGCTTCTGGCGCGACAACGTGTCAAAGATCTGCAAGGTCATGAAATGTGGGGCGGCCCGCCGCGCCGGCTATGCAGGACGCGGCGGGCCAGCTGCTGCAAGAATCGAATGGAAGGAACGGGCCGGCAGGCCCGGATAAAATCAAAAACTTAGCACAGACCGCGCGAGCCAGAACTCATGCCCCCCGCCCACCTCCCCCGCGCCAAGCCGCGTCCATGCGCAATTTTGCGCCTGCTCGCAGGTGTGGCGCTGTCGACGGGGCTCGCGCTTGGCCTGATCGCCGTGCCAGCCCATGCCGATGAGCTGGGCGCCGTGCAGCAGCTGATCCGCACAGGCAAGCTGCAGGACGCATTGACCAAAGTCAACGCGTTGATCACGTCGAACCCCAAGGACCCCCAATACAGCTTTCTGCGCGGCATCATCCTGGCTGACCAGCACAAAACGCAAGAGGCCATCGCAGTCTTCACCCAACTCACCGAGCAGTACCCCGAGCTGCCAGAGCCTTACAACAACCTGGCTGTTTTGTATGCCCAGCTGGGGGATTACGAGAAGGCTCGCGCGGCATTGGACATGGCGATCCGCACCAACCCGAACTACGCCACAGCGTATGAGAACCTGGGTGACGTGTATGCAAAGCTTGCGAGCCAGTCCTACCAGAAGGCTTTGCAGCTCAACGGCAACAAGGGCGATGCCACACGCGCGAAACTTGCACTCCTACGCCAGCTGTTGAGCAATCGCCCCGAGCCACAATCGTCGGCGGCACCCGCGGAGGCACCCCGTGCGTTGGCCCCCGCGCACGCAGACTCCGATGCGGCAGCAGCGCGCCATCCGGTCGCACCGGCCATCGCGGTCCGGCCCGCGTCCGCCCCCAAACTCGTCGACCCGACGGCGGCTGCGGCCCCCAAAAATCTCGGCGCTGCGGCGATGGACTTGCGGCGCAACAACACTTCGGCACGCATCAACCCCGTGCCGCCATTGGCGTCGACGCGTTTGAGCGGCTCCGATGCCCCATGCCTTGTGCCTGCGGTTTACGCAGTCGCATCGGCTGATCCCGCACGCAATTGTTGCCCAAACGCAGTCGCTTGAGGCTGCCACTTTGCTCTGCACCAGCGCTCCTCCATCACTCCCCCGCTGAGCATCTCCGGCAGCCCTGGCCCCAATGTCAGGTGCGGCCAGGGCTCACCCAAATGTGATTGACAGTCTTACCGACCCATTGCAACCACCATGCTCCGAAACACGATCGACCCCCTCTTAAACGGCCGCGAAGCCGCACAGCCACCGGCGAGCGGCAGACGCCGCCTGCTCATGCTGGGCGCTGCCCTTTTGCTTGGCAATAGTCTGCCGGCGATGCAGCCCGCGCATGCCGAAGCACCGCCCCGCGTGAAACTGGTCACGACGCTGGGCACCATCGAAGTACAACTCGACCCGCAACGCGCCCCGAAGACCGTGGCAAATTTCGTGCAGTATGTCAAGGACGGCTTCTACGCCGGCACGATCTTCCACCGCGTGATTCCGGGATTCATGATTCAAGGCGGTGGCTTCACCGTGGACATGCAGCAAAAGTCGACCCGTGCGCCCATTGCGCTGGAGAGCAAAAACGGCCTGAAGAATCTGCGCGGCACCATCGCCATGGCGCGAACGTCGGATCCGAACTCCGCCACGTCGCAGTTCTTCATCAATTTGGCGGACAACCCTTCGCTCGATTATCCTCAGCCGGACGGTCACGGCTATGCCGTATTCGGCCAAGTGATCGCCGGCATGGACGTGGTCGACCGCATTGCGAAAGTCGCCACCCAGAACACGGGCCCCTATCAAAACGTACCGGTCACGCCCGTGATCATCCAACAAGCCATCTTTCTCAAGTAAAGGACCATCATGGTTGAACTGCACACGAACAAGGGCGTCATTCGCATCGAACTTGACACGGAGAAAGCTCCGAAGTCAGCCGCCAATTTCCTCGCTTACGTCAAAAGTGGCCATTTCGACGGCACCATTTTCCATCGCGTGATCGACGGTTTCATGATCCAAGGCGGCGGCTTCGAGCCCGGCATGAAGCAAAAGCCGACCCAAGCGCCCATCCCGAATGAGGCGAATAACGGGCTCAAGAACAAGCGCTACACACTCGCCATGGCACGCACGAACGATCCCCACTCGGCCACTGCCCAGTTTTTTATCAATGTGGCAGACAACGCCTTTCTTGACCACAGCGCTCCCACGGCGCAAGGTTGGGGCTATGCCGTATTCGGCCACGTAGTGGATGGGCAAGACGTGGTGGATGCCATCAAGGGCGTGAAAACAGGAAACAAAGGATTCCATCAGGACGTGCCCGTTGAAGACGTGGTGATTTTGAAAGCCCTTGAAGTTTGACCACGCCCCCGAAATCGAGGCACGCGCACACTGGCGCAGGCTGGCGTTCATCTCGGACCTCCACCTCGGACCTGATGCGCCGCTGACGACGGCGCGCTTTCGCCAATGGTTGCAGGCCGATGCGCTGCAGGCCGACGCACTATTCATTCTTGGTGACCTCTTCGAAGCCTGGATCGGTGACGACCTGCTCGACGCCGATTCAGACGTCCACCACGCGGTTTGCGCCGCGCTGGCTAGCTTCGCGTCGACGGATCGTTTCCTCGGGGTGATGCACGGTAACCGGGATTTCCTGCTCGGTTCCGGGTTTGTTCAACGCACCCACGCACAACTCCTGGCTGACCCCAGCGTCTTGCGCTTCGCCGGCGAGCGCATCGTGCTCACCCATGGCGACGCCTTGTGCACAGCCGACATCGACTACCAGCAATGGCGCACACGCTGCCGCGATCCCGGGTGGCAGCGGCAGGTCTTGGCGCAGCCGCTTGCCGCACGGCGCCAGCAAGCCGCCGCACTGCGCGCCCAGAGTCGCGCGGTGCAAAGTCGCATGGAAACGTCGAGCGATGCCGACCCCGCCGAAGCCTCCCGCTGGCTCAGCCAGGCGGCAAGCCCCTGGATGATCCACGGCCACACCCATCGCCCCTGCGACCACTGGGAAGCGGGTCGCCTGCGGCAGGTTATGTCTGACTGGGATCTGGACACCCCTGTCAGCGGCGTTGCGCATCGCGCTCAAGTGCTGTGGCTGCATCTGGGCCCGAGCGCTCTTGCCGTGCATCGTCAACAACTCGTTTGACGCTGCGTCGTGGCGTGCCCGGGCCCGGGCGGATTCACTTCACCAGCTTCTCGAGCTGACCTTTGTCAAAGTGTTCCTCGCGCAGGGCTTCGGGAGGACAGCTTTCCCGGGTGCAGACTCCTTGCCGCTCGAGTTCGCGCCACAGCAGGGCAATCTGGTGCTCGAATTGGGCTGCGTGGTCGATCAGCCCCAGGATGGCCTTGCTTTGCGGGTCGTCCCCGTTTTGCATGACTGCATAGGCCGAAAAGCCCATGCGCGCGGCAGTCGCCTCGCGCTCTTTCTCCGCCTCCTTCTGGATAATCCGCGCTGGGTTCCCCACGGCCGTTGCCCCGGCCGGCACAGCCTTGACGACCACGGCATTGGACCCTATGCGCGCTCCGGTGCCGACGGTAAAACCGCCGAGCACCTGCGCGCCAGCGCCCACCACCACACCCGCCTCGAGCGTCGGGTGTCGCTTCGTGCCCTTGTACAAGGTCGTGCCACCCAGCGTGACACCCTGGTAAATCGTGCAGTCGTCGCCGAGTTCGGCCGTTTCGCCAATCACGACCCCCATGCCGTGGTCAATGAATACCCGCCGTCCAATGGTGGCCCCTGGGTGAATCTCGATGCCGGTGAAAAATCGTGCCCAGTGCGAGATCCACCGCGCCAGCCAATGCCAGCCCCGCTGCCACAATCCATGGGCCAGACGGTGCAGAACGAGTGCATGCAGGCCGGGGTAGCACGTCAGCACCTCCCAGCGCGATCGAGCCGCAGGGTCTCGTTCGAGGATGACCTGGATATCTTCGCGCAAGTGCTGGAGCATGGACGGTTCGAATGGGACGCTCAGAGTGGATCGAGTGTATTGGAGCCTCGCGGCACACGCAGGACTGTGCCTAAACGGCCTTGCGCGGAGCGCGCGCACTGCCCGTCGACTGCGTTGCAGGCGCCGGATTGCAGCTTGGTGGCGACGCGGCATGCGCATCGACCAGTCGTTCCAGCCCCATTTTGCAGATGCCGCGCAAAATATGCACCTCCTGCCTGGTGAGCGCGGCCCGTGCGGCCAAGCGGGACAGGCGTGGCATGAGCTTTTTCGGCGCATCCGGATCCAGATAGCCCAGCGCGATCAGGGCTTGTTCAGCGTGATCCAGCAGGCCCTGCAACTCCGCCTGGGTGGCGGCGACCTCAGGCGGCGGGCCAGGCGGCAGCCGGAAGGCGCCCAGCGCACGGCGCCATTCCCAGGCCACGATTTGCACCGCCTGCGCCAGGTTGAGAGAGGCATATTCGGAATCGGCGGGCAGGCTGAGCAACGCGTTGCAACGATACACGGTGTCGTTATCCAGCCCATAACGCTCGCTGCCAAATACGAAGCCGACCCGCCGTCCCTGTTCGGCAGCCTGTTGCGCCAATTCGGGCAGCCAGTCGGGCCCATGCAGGGGCGGGCCAAAATCGCGAACCCTTGAGGACAGGGCGACCAGCACCCCGCAATCACCTGCTGCCTGCGTCAGTGTGTCGGCCTGACGCGCCGCACGCAGCACGTCGCCGGCGCCACTGGCAAAAGCCAGCGCATCGGGCTGCTCGCGCACGTCCGCATGTCGAGGAGCCACCAAGGCCAAGTGCGTGAAGCCCATGGTCTTGATCGCTCGCGCTGCAGCACCCACGTTTCCCGGATGGCTCGTGTGCATGAGCACAAACAGCGGCGCTTCATGCCCGGCGGGCGTCAAGCCAGCGGGCTCGACGCCCCCTTCGATAGAATCACGCTTAGTCATCCGCTCTTTCACATCCACCCGCACGTCCTCCTCGAGGCGACATTGTCGCGTCTCGGCACCCACCATGCATCCCATGATCAACGTCGCCGTTCGCGCAGCCCGCGAAGCCGGCAAAATTATCAATCGCGCCAGCCTCGACCTGGACTTGCTGCGCGTGACGCAAAAGTCAGCGCGCGACTTCGTCACGGAGGTGGACCGAGCCAGTGAGCAGGCCATCATCGACATCTTGCTCAAGGCCTTTCCGCAGCATGGCATCCTGGGCGAAGAAACGGGGACCACCCACGGACGGGCCGACTCTGAGTACCAGTGGATCATTGACCCGCTGGATGGCACCACGAATTTCATTCACGGCATGCCGGTCTACGCCGTGTCCATCGCGCTTGCCCATCAGGGCGTTGTGCAGCACGGGGTGGTGTACGACCCATCCCGCGACGAACTCTTCACGGCCAGCCGCGGCGGTGGATCCTTTCTCAACAACCGGCGCTTGCGCGTATCCAAGCGCACAAGGCTGGAAGATGCGCTCATCGGCACTGGCTTTCCGTTCCGCAAGGGCGACGACCTGGATACTTATCTGGAGATGTTCAAGAAAGTTGCCGAGCGCTGCGTGGGGCTGCGGCGCCCAGGCGCCGCAGCCATTGACCTCGCCTATCTGGCTGCCGGCCGCTACGACGGCTTTTTCGAAACCGGCCTCAAACCGTGGGACGTGGCGGCGGGCTCGCTGTTGATCACGGAAGCCGGTGGGCTCGTCGGCAACTACACCGGTGACTCGGACTTCCTGCACCGCGGCGAACTGGTGGCGGGAAGCCCGCGAATCTACGCGCAACTCGTCGCTTTGCTCAAGCCTTACGCGCATGGCGACCGCGCAGTGCCAATCGCCAGTCCCAGGCGACCGGCGGCGGCCCAGGCCGAACAGGCGGCGGACGATAGCGCTCCATTCTGAACGATTCCAGGCAATGGCCGGCATTTCCAGAATCGGGCCTGCGACCGCGGAGGCGGCCGAGACAAACGCACCCGCCTTGGGTGGCCACACACCAATGATGCAGCAATACCTGCGCATCAAGGCCGAACATCCAGACGTGCTGGTGCTGTACCGCATGGGCGACTTTTACGAGCTCTTCTACGCAGATGCCGAGAAGGCCGCGCGGCTGCTTGATCTCACCCTCACGCGCCGCGGCCAGTCCGCGGGACAACCTATCGTCATGGCGGGGGTGCCGGCGCAAGCGTTGGATCAGTATCTGGCACGGTTGGTGCGCCTGGGTGAGTCGGTCGCAATCTGCGAGCAAGTCGGCGACCCCACCAGCAAAGGGCCAATGGAGCGCCGCGTGGAGCGCATCGTCACGCCAGGCACGCGACTGGACGATGGATTGCTCGACGATCGCGCTGACTGCGCGCTCCTCGCCATTGCGGTGGACAAGTCCCGGCGCAATGCAACGCTTGGCCTGGCCTGGCTGGTGCTGTCAAGCGGAGCCTTGCGGTTGGCAGAGTGCTCGCCCTCGGAGCTTGAAACGTGGCTTGCGCGTATTCAGCCGGCTGAAGTCCTCTGGCCACAGGACCTGCCGCAGCCGCCCGCACTTTCAGGCTGCACCATCAACGTGCGCGCGCCTTGGCAGTTCGACTCCTCGGTGGGTGTCGAGAAGCTCTGCCGCCAGCTTGGCGTAACCGCGCTTGACGCCTTCGGCGCCCGGGATTTGCTCCGAGCCCAGGCCGCCGCCGCCGCACTCATGGGCTATGCCGAGCAAACGCAGGGGCGGGGGTTGGCTCACGTCACGGACCTGCAGATTGAGCGCAGCGACGATGCATTGCTCCTCGATGCCAATGCGCGGCGCAACCTGGAGCTGTTCGTCACGCTGCGTGGCGAAGCCTCCCCGACCCTGCTATCGCTTCTCGACCAATGCCAGACTGCGGCGGGCAGCCGCCTGCTTCGCCAGTGGCTGTCCGCACCGCCGCGCGCTCAAGAGCTGGCACGGCAGCGCCATGCCGCAATCGCCGCACTGCTGGGAGGTCCCTGGGACGAACTGCGCAATACCCTCAAAGGATTGGCTGATCTGGAACGCATTGCCGCGCGCCTGGCCCTGCAGCAGGTGCGCCCGCGGGAACTGGCCGGCGCGCGCGAGACCTTGGCCAAGCTACCGGAGATCTGCGCGGTGCTGAAGCACTTCGAGGATCCGTTGCTGGACCTGCAGTGCAGTGCACTCCTACTGGACGCGGCGCCTTTGGCGCTGCTGCAACGCGCGTTGGCCGACCCGCCTGCGCTCAATGTGCGCGACGGCGGCGTGATTGCCGCCGGGTTTGATGCCGAACTCGACGAACTGCGCGCCATCGGTCAGGACTGCAGCACCTTTTTGCTGGACATGGAGGCGCGCGAGCGGGCGCGCACCGGCATTGGCAATTTGCGGGTGCTGTACAACAAGGTCCACGGCTTCGCCATTGAGGTCACCCACGGCCAAGCGGACAAGGTGCCACCGGACTACCAGCGCCGTCAGACCCTCAAGGGCGCCGAGCGCTACGTCACTGCGGAGCTCAAGATCTTTGAAGACAAGGCCCTTTCGGCGCAGGACCGGGCCCTGGCACGCGAAAAGTCCCTTTTCGCGAAACTGGTGGAAGATTTGCAGCCCGTTGTGCCTGCCTGGCAGGGCGCGGCGCGCGCCTTGGCCCAGGTCGATGTGCTGGGCACGCTTGCCGAACGGGCGCGCACCTGGAATTGGGTGTGCCCGGAGCTCTCCGCGTTGCCGGGGATCGAGATTCGCGCCGGACGCCATCCTGTGGTCCAGGCGCAGGTCGATCGCTTTGTCCCCAACGACTCGTTGCTGCTGCCGCAAAGCCGAACGCACGTCATCACCGGCCCGAACATGGGCGGGAAGTCCACCTATATGCGCCAAGTGGCGCTGATTGCGTTGCTTGCCTGCATGGGCAGCTTCGTCCCGGCGGCAAGCGCGCGCATTGGCCCGCTGGACGCCATCCATACCCGCATCGGTGCTGGCGACGACCTGGCCGGCGGACGTTCCACATTCATGGTGGAAATGACCGAAGCGGCAGCGATTTTGCGCACGGCCTCCCCGCAAAGTCTCGTCCTGATGGACGAGGTCGGCCGCGGAACCTCGACATTCGACGGCTTGGCGCTCGCGCTGGCCATTGCGACCCATCTTCACGAAAAAAACCGCGCTTTTACTCTTTTTGCGACCCACTATTTCGAACTCACCGACTTCCCCGCGCACCACCCCGAAAGCATCAACCTGCACGTGAGCGCAGCCGAGCATGGCGACACGATCGTGTTCCTGCACGAGGTCAAGCCAGGCCCGGCCAGCCGGAGCTACGGCGTGCACGTCGCGCAGCTGGCAGGCATGCCGGCGGCGGTGATCCGCGATGCGCGTCGCCGCCTGGAAACCCTTGAACAGGCACAAAGCGCGCAACTCGCACAGCTTGACCTTTTTGCGCAAACGGGGAACCTGCATGATGACGAGTCGGCCGAGCCGCACACCGTTCCTGATCCGCTGCGCGCGCGGCTCGCAGCGATTGACCCAGATGCCTTGAGCCCGCGCGACGCGCTCGATCTGCTCTATACCTTGTACGTCGCTGCACGTGAGGACGTGCCCCTGTGAGCGAGCGGATCCGGTCTGCCTTGAACTCCCAGCGTCCAATGCCTTCGACTTCCGCGCCCCAACCCCTGATATCCGGCGCCAATGCGCGCCCGTTGCTGATTTTCGCCCACGCCAATGGCTTTCCCGCCGGCAGCTACCGCAAGCTCTTCGCCATGCTGGACCCGCATTTCCAGGTGCTGGCTCCGCCCCAGTTCGGCCATGATCCGGCGCACCCTGTGAGCGACGGATGGCCGCAACTGCAACGCGAGTTGCTGGGTTTTGTGCTGCGTCACGCCCATGGCCGCAAGGTCGTTCTGGTTGGGCACTCGCTTGGCGGCTTTCTCAGTCTGATGTTGGCTCGCGCGCACCCGGAGCTCGCGCGCTGCGTGGTCTTGCTTGACTCGCCGGTGATCGCCGGCTGGCGCGCCGGAGCCTTGTGGTGGGCGAAGCGCACCGGGGTGATTCGACGGCTTGATCCGGTCGCCCCTGCACTGCGGCGCAAGCAAGAGTGGCCAGATGTGCAGGCGGTAATCGCACACTTTGCCAGGAAGGCCGCCTTCGCGCGCTGGGACCCCGAGATGCTTGCCGACTATGCCGAGGCCGGCACCGTGCAACGCGGGAACAAACGTGTGCTCGCCTTCGACCGCGACGTTGAAGCCCGCATTTACGCCACACTTCCCCATCGGTTGGGCCGCTTGACTCGACCGCCAAGCGACGCGCCCGTGGGCTTCATTGGCGGCACGGCGTCGCGTGAGCTGCGCATGGCGGGCATGGCGGCCACCCATCGCCTCGTCGGTGCGCATCTGCGCTGGATCGCTGGGGGCAGCCATCTCTTTCCTTTCGAGCAACCCCAACGCACTGCCGAGGCCATCTTGGCCATGGTCCAGGAACTTGTACGCGATTGAGCGCTGCGCCAGCAACATTGGCCACGCGTGTGCAAATTGCCGGATGCCAGTTTCTATAATGCACGTTTACCGGCCTGATACGGCGTCATGACCCAATACGTTTTCGTCACAGGTGGTGTGGTGTCCAGCCTCGGCAAGGGTATCGCAGCCGCCTCCCTCGCTGCGATTCTCGAGTCGCGCGGCATCAACGTCACCCTTATTAAGCTCGACCCTTACATTAACGTCGACCCGGGAACCATGTCGCCGTTTCAGCACGGCGAAGTGTTCGTCACCGACGACGGGGCCGAGACCGATCTGGATCTTGGTCACTACGAGCGCTTCATCCGTCGCTCGATGCGCCGAACCAACAATTTCACGACCGGGCAAATCTATGACAGCGTCATCCGCAAGGAGCGGCGCGGCGAGTATCTCGGCAAGACCGTTCAGGTGATTCCGCACATCACCAACGAAATCCAGGAATTCATCCGGCGGGGCGCTGGAGAGGGTACTGCCGACGAGGCCGACGTCGCAATCGTCGAGATCGGTGGCACGGTGGGGGACATCGAGTCCCTGCCCTTCCTAGAAGCCGTGCGACAAATGAGCCTGCGCATGCCGCGCCACCACAGCGCGTTCGTGCACCTGACCTTGGTACCGTTCATCCCCGCCGCCGGCGAGCTCAAAACCAAGCCAACACAGCACAGCGTGCAGAAGTTGCGCGAGATTGGCATTACGGCTGACGCCCTGCTGTGCCGAGCGGACCGGCCGATTCCGGATGACGAGCGCGAGAAAATCTCGCTATTTGCGAACCTGCCTCAGGAAGCCGTGATCTCGGTTTGGGACAGCGACAGCATCTACAAGATCCCGCGCATGCTGCACGAGCAGGGCTTGGATGCCCTGATCTGCGACAAGCTCAAGCTTGTGGGCGGACCCGCTGACCTGTCCGCCTGGGACGCCCTGGTCGCGGCCGAGGCCCATCCGCGCCATGCCCTGCGCATCGCCATGGTGGGCAAATACACCGACCTGTCCGATTCGTACAAATCGCTGAATGAGGCCCTGCGCCACGCGGGCATCAAGAACGCGGCGAAAGTCGATATCACCTATCTTGACTCGGAAACGCTCGAGCCGGGCAACATCGGGCAGCTGGCGGCGTTTGACGCAATCCTGGTGCCAGGCGGCTTCGGCAAGCGTGGGGTCGAAGGAAAAATTCTCGCCGCGCAGTACGCTCGCGAGCAGCGCATTCCCTATCTGGGCATATGCCTCGGCATGCAGGTGGCCACCATCGAGTACGCCCGCCACATGGCAGGTCTTGAGGGCGCCAACAGCACGGAGTTTGACCCCCACACTCCACATCCCGTGATCGCGTTAATCACGGAATGGAAGGACAAGACTGGCGCCGTGCATGCGCGTAGCGCGGATTCCGATCTCGGTGGCACGATGCGCTTGGGCGCGCAGGAGGCCCGTGTGCAGGCCGCAACATTGGCCCATTCCATCTACGGGGACCTTGTCAACGAGCGACACCGGCATCGGTATGAGGCGAATGTGGCCTACCTCGACACCCTGCAAAAAGCCGGTCTTGTCATCTCGGCGTACACCACCCGCGAGCATCTCACCGAAATTGTGGAATTACCCCAAAGCGTGCATCCTTGGTATCTGGGTGTGCAGTTCCACCCCGAGTTCAAGTCCACCCCGCGTGACGGCCATCCGCTGTTTTCGGCATACATCCAGGCAGCGCTCGCACGTCAAGGCCAGCGCTCGCAGGTCGGTCTTGAACCGGCCGTCAACGTCTGAAGGCGCGCCGAACCATGCATCTCTGCGGATTCGAAGTCGGCCCCGATCAGCCGCTTTTCCTCATCGCCGGACCCTGCGTGATCGAAAGCGAGCAGCTTGCCCTCGACACCGCCGGCGCATTGAAAGCCATCTGCGCCGAGCTCGGCATTCCCTTTATTTTTAAGTCTTCATTCGACAAGGCCAACCGGTCGTCCGCGAAATCATTCCGCGGCCTGGGACTTGAAGAAGGTCTGCGCATCCTGTCCGAGGTCAAGCGCCAGATCGGTGTTCCAGTGCTTACGGATGTGCACGAGGACACGCCGCTGGTCGAGGTCGCCGAGGTTGTCGATGTGCTGCAGACTCCGGCTTTTTTGTGCAGGCAGACCAACTTCATCCAGAGTGTCGCCCGCTTGGGCAAGCCGGTGAATATCAAGAAGGGCCAGTTTCTCGCGCCCTGGGATATGCAAAACGTGGTTGACAAGGCGCGCGCCGTTGGGAACTCCCAGATTATGGCGTGTGAGCGCGGCGTCAGTTTCGGCTACAACACGCTGGTGTCGGACATGCGGGCATTGGCGATCATGCGCGACACGGGATGCCCCGTGGTGTTCGATGCCACGCATTCGGTGCAGCAGCCTGGTGGTTTGGGCGAAAAGTCCGGCGGACAGCGCGAGTTTGTGCCCGTTTTGGCACGTGCGGCGGTGGCTGCTGGCATTTCGGGGCTTTTTGCCGAGACGCATCCGGACCCCGAGCATGCGCTGTCCGATGGCCCCAACGCGGTACCGCTTCACCACATGCGAGCGCTGCTCGAAAGCCTTAAGGATCTCGATGCGGTCGTCAAGCGTCAAGGCTATCTAGAAGACAAATTGCGGTGATACGCTCCATGGCCGCCCACCTCTCCGCAGCCCTTGAACGCACCAATCGCACCCGATACAAGGACGATCGCCTTGTTGCTTCAACGCGGAGTGGCCGACGTCTGGCGGAGGGGCCGGTGCACCGCCATTTGATTCAAGGCCCGGATCGGGTTGCCCCTGGCATCCCCACGACGTGCGGGCTACGGACCGCTCTGACTGGTCGCTTGATTGCCCGGGCAGACACTACCCCAAGGATCACCAGGCGGCCATTGCGTGACGCCGGCCTGGCGATGCACTTGCCGCCTGTGCAGGATAGCGCCTGAATTGTTCGTTGATCCCCCCAAAAAACAGACCAACACTGGAGAACCCATGAGTGCAATCGTTGACCTCAATGCCCGTGAAATCCTCGACAGCCGCGGCAACCCCACCGTGGAATGTGACGTGGTGCTCGAGACCGGTTTCCTGGGCCGGGCTGCTGTGCCATCGGGCGCTTCCACCGGAACCCGAGAGGCCGTCGAACTTCGTGACGGCAACACCCAGCGCTACGGCGGCAAGGGCGTGCTGAGGGCGGTGGAGCATATCAATACCGAAATCACGGAGGCCGTGATGGGCTTGGACGCCTCGGAGCAGGCGTTTCTCGACCGCACGCTTCTCGAACTGGATGGCAGCCAAAACAAGTCCCGTCTCGGGGCCAATGCCCTGCTGGCGGTGAGCATGGCCGTGGCCAAGGCAGCTGCCGAGGAGGCCGGAGTCCCTCTTTATCAGTATTTGGGGGGGTTCGCGGCGTGCGAGTTGCCCGTGCCCATGATGAATGTGATCAACGGCGGCGCGCACGCCAACAATTCCCTGGATATGCAGGAATTCATGATCATGCCTGTAGGTGCGCCTAACTTCCGCGAGGCCGTACGCTATGGGGCCGAAGTGTTTCACGCGCTCAAGAAACTGATCGACGATCGCGGCATGCCCACCACCGTCGGTGATGAAGGAGGCTTTGCCCCAAGCGTTGCCAGCCATGAAGCCGCGCTGCAGCTCATCGTCGAGGCCATCGAGAAGGCGGGCTACAAGCCAGGCGAACAGGTCGCCATTGCCCTGGATCCGGCCTCCAGCGAGTTTTACAAGGATGGCAAGTACCACCTCGCGGGCGAGGGTCTGGTGCTCTCCAGCGAGGAACTCGTCGCCTTGTATGCGAGTTGGATTGGCAAATACCCCATCGTCTCCATTGAAGACGGATTGGCGGAACAGGATTGGGATGGTTGGAAACATCTCACGGCGGAGCTCGGCAGGAAGATCCAACTGGTGGGCGACGACATCTTCGTCACGAACACCGAAATCCTCAAGCGCGGGATCGAGCAAGGCATCGCCAACTCCATCCTGATCAAGGTCAACCAGATTGGCACGCTGACGGAGACTTTCGCAGCCATCGAGATGGCCAAGCGCGCGGGGTACACGGCTGTCATCTCCCATCGCTCGGGTGAGACCGAGGACACAACCATTGCCGACATTGCCGTGGCGACCAACGCCGGGCAGATCAAGACTGGCTCCTTGTCGCGCTCGGATCGCATCGCCAAATACAACCAGCTGCTGCGCATTGAGGAGAATCTTGGCGATGTGGCGCGCTTCGCTGGCCGCGCAACCTTCTACAACCTGCGCTGAACCGCGAGGCGGCAAGCACCTGCGGATCCATGACGTGAGGGCCATGCGCTGGGTCACCCTTGTGCTGCTTGCCGTGCTGTTGCTTCTGCAATGGCCGCTGTGGTTTGGCGAACGCAGCTGGCCACGCGTGCGCCAGTTGCGCGCCAATCTCGCGGCCCAGTATCAAGCCAACGAGCAGGCACGTTTACAAAACCAGCGCCTGGAAGATGAAGCGCACGACCTTCGGCACGGCAAACAGGCGGTTCAGGACCGCGCGCGGCGCGAGATGGGCATGGTCAAACCCGATGAAATCTTCGTGCAGATCCTGCCCGCTTCCAGCCCCCTTCCGCCCGCTGCCGTGACAAGCGCACCCGCCGCCCCAACCCGCAAAAGCACACCCCGCCCCCGCGTGCAGCGCTGAGCGCGCACACGCCCGATCGGAACTGACCGCGCGACACGGGGCGAGCATGGCGCGCGCTCAGCGCCGTGACCACCACACCGCCTCGGGCAAGAACCGGGCTGCCCGGGTTCAATTTTCAGGTGTCGCCTAAGGACGCGATTGGCGCCTGTTCCGGATCGGGCTGTCTCCCACGCCATCAGCGAAACGCCTGCCTCTGACCCGACGGCATGCCCGCAACGGGGCAGTCGACCCGCGTTGCGCACAACGTGGTGATGCGCGGCCGGGAACCGGCCGACGGGAGCGCGAATTATTGGGGATGGGGTGAGGCGGGGGGTTGGTTGACGTCCGGGCGGAATAACCGTGCAGCGTCCACAAGGTCGAATGCGTAGCGGGCGCCACAAAACTCGCACGTGACGTCCACCTCACCCTGCTCCTTGAGCACCGACTCCACCTCGTCCTGGCCCAGCATTCGAAGCATATCGGCCACGCGCTGCTTACCGCAGGTGCAGTGGAAATGCGGGGACTGGGGGCTGAACACCCGGGGCTCCTCCTGCCAGAACAACTTACGCAGCAGATCCTCCGGCTGACTCTGCAACAATTCGTCGCGACCCAGCGTGGATGCCAGATGCACGGCACGGGAAAAGTCCTCGTCGGCCTCCGCGTCGCGCGCGCCCGCTCCTGCCGTCCCACCGGAATCAGGCATGCGCTGCAACAAAAGGCCGCAGGCGGCTTGCTCGCCCGCCGCGAGCATGAGCCACGATGGAATCTGTTCCGACTGGGCGAGGTACTGCTGCAATACCGCGCCCAAGTCGCTCAGTGCCAGCCCACTGGCGTCGGCCAGCGACACGATACCCTGATACGGCTGCTGGCCCTGGTCCTTGGTCCGGGGATCAAGCGTAATGACGCAGCGCCCCATGCCATGCGCATTGGCCAGTTCGGACAAGCTGCCCACCGCATGCACATCGGCCTTGGCCGTTGCCCGCAGCCCAAAATCAGGCTGACATTCCGCGACCGCCAGGCGTAAAGGCCCATCGCCCTGGATCTGCAGGACAAGGGAACCGTCGAACTTCAAGCTGCCGGCAAGCAGGGCCGCAGCCGCAGTCATTTCGCCAAGAAGATTCTGCACCAGTGCATCGTGCTGACGGCGTTTGCGCATTTCCCGCCAAACGGATTCCAGCCGCACCACCACGCCACGCACGTGGCCGGCGCCGAGCATGAACTTGAGCAAGGTGTCTGTCATGGCGTGGTGCCAACGCCTTGCAGCGACGTGCGGTAAAGCCGTGCCTTCTCGACGTAGATTTCCGCGTTAGCCCTCAAGCGAGCAATCTGCTCGGGCGTGAGTTCGCGCACCGCGCGCGCCGGCGAGCCGATGATCAGCGAGCCATCCGGGAATTCCTTACCCTCGGTCACCACGGCACCGGCGCCCACCAGACAATTGCGCCCGATGCGGGCTCCGTTGAGCACCACGGCCTGGATGCCGATCAGGCTGCCATCGCCCACCGTGCAGCCATGCAACATGGCCTGATGACCGATTGTCACGCCCGACCCAACACGCAGCGGAAAGCCGGGGTCCGTGTGTAGCACCGCGCCTTCTTGAATATTGCTTTCCTCGCCCACGACAATGGGCTCATTGTCCCCGCGCAGGACTGCTCCGAACCAGACACTCGCACGTGCGCCCAGGCTCACACGTCCGATCACGCGTGCCGTATCGGCAATAAAGACTTCTGCGGAGATTTCCGGTGTGACACCGTCCAGACGATAAATCAGCATGGGCATTGAGTGCAGTGCGCGGGATGGAACGCCGATGAAGGGAGAATACCGCATGAGCAACTCCCACATGAGCATCCGTTGCATCCGACCACGCCGTGGTCATTGGCCTCCCTCATGAGCTGGACACTCACGCGCCTGCTCCCGGGCGCGCCTTTCCCTGATCCTGAATGGGCCCTTCCTGCGCACGCACCCTATCCCGGCTTGTTGGCAGTGGGCGGGTGCCTTGACGCGGCCACATTAAAGGCCGCCTACACGCGCGGAATTTTCCCGTGGTTTGGCCCGGGCGAGCCGCCGCTGTGGTGGAGCCCCGATCCGCGCATGGTGCTTGAGCCGGATGCGCTTGCCGTGCGGCGTTCGCTGCGACAATCGGCCCGACGCTTTTTTTCGCATGCCGATTTCGAACTGCATGTGGATCGCGATTTCCGGGGCGTCATGCACGAGTGCGCGGCGCCGAGGCGAGATACGGCTGAAACGTGGATCGTCCCGGCCGTCATCGATGCCTACTGCGCCTTGCATACCGAAGGGCTGGCGCATAGTTTCGAGCTTTGGCACCGCGGCGAGCTCGCAGCGGGGCTGTACTGTGTGGCGCTGGGCAGCATGGTGTTTGGCGAGTCCATGTTCACCCGCGTGGCGGACGGCTCCAAGGTATTGCTGATGGCACTGTGCGGGTTTTGCCTGCGGCACGGGCTAGGCCCGATCGACTGTCAGCAGCAGACCGCGCACCTTGCCCGCATGGGCGCGCAACCGCGCCCCAGGGCGGAATTCCTGCAGACGCTGCGGCAAAGACTCACGATCGCGGGGCCTGAAAGCTGGCAGTATGATTGGTCGCAATTTCGACACGATTGCGCGCCCTGGCTGTGACCCATCCCAAGGAACTTCCGTTCACTGAGCTGCAGTTCTACTCGACTGCGGCTTACCCCTGCAGTTACCTGCACGGTTGGCAAGCGCGCTCCCAGGTGGCAACTCCCAATCACCTGATCAATGCCGATGTCTATACGACTTTGGTGCAAGCGGGTTTTCGCCGCAGTGGCCTGTTCACCTACCGACCTCAATGCGACAACTGCCGTGCCTGCATTCCATTGCGCGTGATGGCGCAGCGCTTCACGCCCAGCCGCACGCAACGCCGTGTGTGGGCGCGGCATGGCATGCTGGAGGCCACTGTGCTGAAATTGGGATTCGTGCCCGAGCACTATCAACTCTACCTGCGTTACCAGGCACGGCGCCATGCTGGCGGCGGCATGGATCAGGACAGCATCGACCAGTACACACAGTTTCTCCTGCAAAGTCGGGTCAATACACGGCTCGTGGAGTTTCGGGAACCGGCGCAAGCGAATGGTGAACCTGGCGCACTGAAGATGGTTTCCATCGTTGATCTGCTTTCGGATGGTCTTTCTGCGGTCTACACGTTCTACGAGCCCGGCGATCCGGGAGCCAGCTATGGGACCTACAACGTGATGTGGCAGATCATGCAGGCACGCGCGATGCAACTGCCCCACGCCTATCTCGGGTATTGGATCGCCGCCAGTGAGAAGATGGCCTACAAATCCCGCTTTCGACCCCATGAAATCTTCAGGGATGGCCACTGGATAGAATCCCTCGGCTGACGTTGCACTCACCCCCATCCCATGCGCCATGCCTTTCTCGCCGCGCTGCTCGGCGCCGGACTCGTTATGCCACCTTCCTGCCAGGCGTTCGGCCTCTCCGGTGTGCAGAGTTGGGCACACAGCGCCTCGCAAAACCTCCTGAACATCTACAACAACGGGTCGCCTGACCTCTACGTGACCGGCTACACATGGCACGATCCAAGCACCTACACGGAAGCCAAGCGCTCGGTGCTCAACGCACGCGCCTGGGGCTTGGGTTGGGGCAAGCACCTCGTGGATGCCAATGGCAACGACGAGCTCGTGTATGCACTGATCTTCTCCGACTCACACTGGAATGCCGAGCCAGTCGTTGGCTATGCCAAGCAATGGCTCTGGCGGCCTTTCGACGGGCGTTTCAAGCTCGGTGCAGGCTACACCGCCGGGATCACCTCACGCGCCGATATTGCGAAGAATTTCCCGATTCCGATCGTCTTGCCAATGGCCTCGCTGGGTTATGGCGATCTCACGATCTATGGCGCATTCCTGCCGCGCTTCAACGGGTCGCCGAATAACGGCAATGTTGGCTTCCTCTTCTTTCGCTACGCATATTGAGCGTTTGCGGGAGGCCCCTGGCACGCGGGCGCTTTAGCGCTGCTCATTGTGCGCATCAGGAGGGAGCCCAATTCCAAAGCACCTCGGTCCACGTGCCGCGCAATGCGTACGGCGCCACCATTCCGGATGACAGCGTCTGATTTCACGATATAAAATAAAATCATGAAATCGTCCGAAAACAACCCACGCGAACAACCAGCCATTCAGGTCGTTGAGCGCATGTTCGCGATCCTGGACGCGCTGGCTGCCAACTCGGAGCCCATGGCCCTGAAGACCATCGCCGAGCGCACCGGCTTGCATACGTCCACCGCACACCGCATCCTTAACGACTTGGCGACCGGCCGTCTGATTGATCGTTGCGAGCCGGGGGTCTACCAGCTTGGCATGCGCCTGCTTGAGCTGGGCAATTTGGTGAAGGCGCGGCTGAATGTGCGTGACGTGGCGCTGGGTCCGATGCGCGAGCTGCACCGGCTGACCCATCAACCCGTGAATCTCAGCATGCGCCAAGGGGATGAAATTGTCTACATCGAGCGAACCTACAGTGAGCGCTCTGGCATGCAGGTCGTGCGCACGGTGGGTGGCCATGCGCCCTTGCATCTCACCTCGGTGGGCAAACTGTTCCTCGCTGGCGAGGATCCGCAACGCGTAAGGGCATATGCGATGCGCACAGGGCTGGTCGGGCACACACGCAACAGCATCACGAATGCCGCCCAGCTCGAGGGGGAGTTGGTGCGCGTGCGCCAACTCGGCTATGCGCGGGACAACGAGGAACTGGAACTGGGTGTGCGCTGCATGGCCGCCGGCATCTACGACGATTCCGGCCAGTTGATTGCAGGCCTTTCACTATCCGCACCCGCAGACCGTCTGCAAGAAGACTGGCTCGGCAAGGTGATTGAGACGGCCGCAATAATTTCCGCAGCGCTTGGCTATCGCGCGGACAAGCCCGCGACGCGACCGATGCGCTGAGACGCAACCGAGCGCAACGTCACTCGCTAAGCGATGTGCGTACCAAGCGCGCCGACGCATCGGCCGGAATGGCATCGGTGCGCGACAGCATGACCCGGCCCGTAGTTTCCATCCAGGTTCGAATGCGCTCCGCGTCAGCGAAATGGGAATACTTGCCCCACGCGTCAAGCAGCACCACGATCACATTGCGCCCCTGGACGACCGCGTTGAGGACCAGACAGTGCCCCGCTTCATTGATGTAGCCGGTCTTTTGCAACAAGATGTCCCAGCCACGATTGAAAATCAGATGATCGGTGTTGCGATACTGCAATTCGCGATTGCCAACATCGACCGTGCTCTTCTGGTGGGTGGAAAACTCCCGAATCAGCGGGTAGGCGTACACCGCCTTCACGAGGAGTGCCAAATCGTGCGCCGTGGACTCATTCTGCGGCGATAGGCCCGTCGGATCGATATACCGGGTCCGCGTCATGCCGAGCTGCTGGGCCTTGCGATTCATCGCTTGCATGAAGGCGTCAATTCCGCCCGGATAGGTTGTTCTCGCCAAAGCGTGCGCCGCGCGGTTTTCCGACGACATCAGCGCCAGCTTGAGCAGCTCCTCGCGACTGAGTTTCATGCCCGGGCGCAGTCGCGAACTGCTCCACTTTAACGTATCGATATCGTCGCTCGTGATCTCGATCATCTGGTCCATCGGCACGTGCGCATCGAGAACCACGGCTGCCGTCATCAGCTTTGTCAGCGACGCGATGGGACGCACGTCGCTCGCGTTCTTGCTTAACAGCACCTCGTTTGTCTTGTCGTCGATCACCAAGGCTGACCCGGAGCGAAGTGCCACCGGATCCCCGACTGCCGGGACCTCAGCATCCGCCAAGCGAACCGGCCGCTCGTCCATGCCCGGTCTCTTCACAGCCTCGATTTGCCGCTTGGCACGCATCCCTGCGGCCGCAAAATCCGCGTGGATCCGCGTTCCTCGAACCATCCTATTGCTCGCCACGTGCCGTGGCCGCCGAACCGGCAGCGCTTTCTTCTTCTGCAGCTTGCCTTTGGGATGCATGACATGGCGTCGAACATGCTTTCGCACCGTGACCGCAGCTGATGATGCCTGTTCGGCTGTTGCTCCTTGCGCGCTCGCCGCCTGCGCGTCAGCCATGCCAATGAGTGCCACCGCAACGGCCAAAATCAAAGACAGCACGCCCATCTGTGGCCGGGTGATTCGTGGATTCGGGAGCATGGTCTTCGTCGTCAAATCGTATGCCGAAGCCTAACAAGTCATCGAAAAATGCGCAAGATCAATCGGTTGTCATACCCAATTGAAGTGAATTCCCCATTTGCATCCAGCGGCAGCATGCACGAATCTTACGCACATAAAAACGGCCACGATCTATGGTGGCCGTCGATTTTTGGTGGGTGGTACAGGGATCGAACCTGTGGCCCCTGCCGTGTGAAGGCAGTGCTCTACCGCTGAGCTAACCACCCAAACCGCAAATTATGCCATATCGACACGCTCGGCCTGAGATTCTCAGCTCGGCTTCCATACGGATCCCTTCGCTGACGCCTTCTCAAGGGCTTGGAGGATGCCTTCATGGGCTTGCACCTCGGCGGCGTCGGCAACAATCAGCGGCAGCTCGATGCCTCCAAGATCCACCGGCTCGGCGCTCATGTCCTCCTGCGGGCCATCGAGTTCGATGACCAGACTGTCCTGGCCCCGCGTGAGCCAGACATAGACTTCAGCCAACAGTTCCGCATCAAGCAACGCACCATGCAAGGTGCGCCTTGTATTGTCCACCCCGAAACGCTTGCACAGGGCATCCAGACTGTTGAATTTGCCCGGAAACTGCTCGCGTGCGATCGTCAGGGAATCGGTGATGCCGGCGCACTGCTGGCTGAACGGC
Organism: Betaproteobacteria bacterium; assembly: GCA_028870715.1. Lineage (GTDB taxonomy): Bacteria > Pseudomonadota > Gammaproteobacteria > Burkholderiales > Burkholderiaceae_C > Thiomonas_A. The sequence goes on from JAGWOZ010000015.1 coordinate 24,944, forward strand.
GGCAAACCCAGACGCTCGAGTTCGGCGTCCAGGAAGGCCACGTCGAAGGCGGCGTTGTGGATGATGACCTCGGCATCGCGCACAAAATCCAGCAGATCGCCGACGATCTGCCCGAACAGCGGCTTGTCCGACAGGAACTCATCGGTCAGTCCATGCACGCGCAGCGCGTCGGGGTGGCTCGAACGTTGCGGGTTGACATAGCGCTGGAAGTGCGAGCCGGACGGCCTTCGCTTGACCAGTTCCACAGCAGCCACTTCGATGATGCGGTCACCGGCGGCGGGATTCAGTCCCGTGGTTTCGGTATCGAGGATGATCTGTCGTGTCATGGCAATAGACCTGGAAAGAAAACGGGGTGAGGCGGGCGATCTCAGGCCGTGTTCAACACACTATCCACACCGCGATTGGCCAAGGCATCCGCGGCCTCGTTGCCTGCATCGCCGGTATGGCCGCGAACCCAGACCCACTCCACCTGGTGCGGCGCAAGGGCCTGCTCAAGGCGCTGCCAGAGATCGACGTTCTTGACAGGTTTGCGATCGGCGGTTTTCCAGCCCCGCGCCTTCCAAGCCGGCAACCACTCCGTGATTCCCTTGAGCACGTATTGCGAATCGGTGAAGAGCTGCACTTGGCAGGACTTGCGCAACGATTCCAGCGCCATGATGGCGGCCATGAGCTCCATGCGGTTATTGGTGGTCTGGGCCTCGCCGCCGAACAGCTCCTTGTGTACGTGGCCTGCCCGCAGCAGCACCCCCCATCCTCCGGGACCCGGATTGCCCTTGCATGCGCCGTCCGTGTAGGCATGCACGTGTGGTGTTGTCTGTGTGTTCATTGTCCAGGGTTAGCGATTGGCGCTTCGGGAAACGTTGCGGCCATGGGCCACGGGGCGCGCGACGGTGGACTTGGCAGCCTTTTGCTGCCAAGCCTTGCCGATCAGTCGCATGGAGCGCACGCGCTTGGTCGCCACAAGGACATACGCCGCACCCAGCATGGGCCACCAGCGGTCGCCTGCCTTGTCCATGAATCGCCAGCGATCCAGCCACGACTGACTGCAGGCGGCTGGCCGGTAGCAGCCATAGCGACCCGCGGTCACCTCGAAACTCAGCAGGCGCAACCAGTCGCGCACACGTCGAGGCGAGATGAGCTCGCCGCGCTGCGGCAAATAGAGTGGTCCGCCCAGACGGCCAATGGCCTGGCGCGCGCCCCACAGACTCAGGGCATTGAAGCCCGTGATGACCACCTGACCTCCAGCCACCAGCACACGGTCCACTTCGCGTAGGCAGGCGTGCGGATCGGATGCCGACTCCAGCGCATGCGGCAACACCACCAGATCAAGGCTTTGGGTTGCGAAAGGCAAGTCGGTGAAGTCGCAAACCACGGCGTGGGATTGAATGCCCGATGCGGATGGGTGCGCTTTTGCCGCCGCGCATGGTGAAGCACCGCCGCTTGCACCGCTGGTCATGAGGATCTGGGGATCCGTGTAGATGGGCGAAAACTCGGCTGGCGCAAAGCTCTGGCACAGCAGGCGCCTGGCAGGCCCGGAGCCCTCGTCGGCGGGCGCGCCTTGGGCCAGCCAGCGGTGCGGCATGCGGTTATGCCGCAGAGCCTGCAGTGGTGCAAGCCCCAGTTGCAGCGCGTGAAAGCCAAAAACGTCCGCCACGATGTGGTCCAGCTGAGCCTGCTCCCAGCCCAGCACATAGCCCCCGCTCGGGGTTTGCAACCACCGGTCGAGACTTATACTCGCGCTGACTTCGGGGCTCACATGCATATCGTCGCGCTGCACGCCTTTCGGGATAACTACATATGGATGATCCACGACACGCGTCACGCGCTGGTGGTGGATCCGGGGGACGCCGGCCCGGTGCTGACGGCGTGCAAAGCGCAGGGGCTGGCGATCGCGGGCATTCTAGTCACCCACCATCACGCGGACCACACCGGGGGCATCCATGACCTCCTGAGGCACGCCGAAGTGCCCGTATGGGGCCCCGCAACCGAAGACATACCAGGCATGTCGCAGCCCTTGCGTGACGGCGACCACGTTTCCCCGCATGGCATTGATTTGGGATTCGACGTCATTCATGTTCCAGGCCACACGCTCGGTCATATCGCCTTCTACGCTGACGGTGGCTTCGGCAATCGCTTTGTGTTGTGCGGAGACACCTTGTTTTCGGCGGGTTGTGGGCGTTTGTTCGAAGGCACACCCGAACAAATGTTGCGCTCGCTCGACCGCCTCGCCGCCTTGCCCCGCGACACGCGCGTGTTCTGCACACATGAGTACACGCTGAGCAACTTACAATTCGCGCAGTTCGTCGAGCCAGCCAACCAAGCGAGCCAGACGTACAGGCAATGGTGTGAAGGCAAGCGTGCCGAGGGTCTGCCCACACTGCCCAGCACCGTGGAACAGGAATTGCGCGTGAATCCGTTCTTGCGCTTGGACGAAATCGACGTGCTTGCACGCCTCACCGAACACGCCGGGCGTGAACCGACCAGCCGGGCTGATGCGTTTGCGCTTTTGCGGCAGTGGAAAGACGACTTCTAAGACTGAGGATGACGGGATGCACCGATTGCGACGACTGAAATTCTGGGCCCTGGCTGCCGTGGTTGTGATGGCAGCCGGTTGCGCCGCCGTCCCACCATCATCCCCCACCTCGGCATCTTCCTCATTCCCTTCGGACGTAGCAGCAAATACCCCCGGCGCCACTGCGGACGGGCAAGCTGCAATAGCGGCGCCACCGGATGCTGCGCAAATCGCGCGCGACGATGCGATGGAAATGCGAGCGGCCGAGCACGCCGCCGACCACTCCGACGTGCCCTACAGCAATATCTGGCAGCGGATCCGGGCAGGCTTTGCCATCCCGAATATGGACGGCCCGGCCATGGTGCCCTATGTCCAACAGGCGGTGCAGTGGTACAGCACAAAGCCTGAGTACATCGCGCGCATGACCGAGCGTTCACGCAAGTACCTGTACTACATCCTCGAGGAAGTCCAGCGTCGCAACCTGCCCACTGAATTGGCCTTGCTTCCATTCGTCGAAAGTGCCTTTAATCCCGATGCGATGTCCTCCGCGCGCGCCTCGGGAATGTGGCAGTTCATTCCGTCCACAGGCAAGCACTTCAATCTGAAGCAGAACATGTTCCAGGATGACCGGCGCGACGTGATGGCGTCGACAAAGGCCGCCCTTGATTACCTCACCAAACTGCATGACATGTTTGGCAACTGGCAGCTAGCCCTGGCTGCCTACAACTGGGGCGAAGGTGGCGTGCAACGCGCGATCGCCGCCAATCAAGCCAAGGGACTTCCGATCAGCTACGGCGCTTTGAATATGCCAGCTGAGACCCGCAATTACTACCCCAAGCTGCAGGCGGTGAAGGACATCATCGCTGATCCAGCAAAGTACGGCATCGTGCTACCCGACGTCCCCGATCACCCCTACTTCAAGCCGGTCACCATCACGCAGGACATTGACGTGGCCTTGGCTGCCAAGCTTGCCGGCATCACGATCAAGGAATTCCGGTCCCTGAATCCCTCGTTCAACAAGCCTGTCATTCTGGCCGCCACCAAGCCCAAGATCCTGCTCCCCTACGACAACGCAACCGCGTTTGAGCAGTCGGTCGCGACCTATCAGGGGCCATTGTCCACATGGACAACCTATGTGGTGCACGCCACATCCAGCCCCCTGCAACTTGCACGCAACCTGCATCTGACCGAGGCCGTCCTGCGCGATGTGAACAACATCCCCGTGCGTACGCTCGTGAAAGCCGGCTCCACGCTTCTTGTTCCGAAGCCACCCCAGGACGATCAGAACGTGACCAAGCACGCTGTCGAGAATGCGGTGCTGGCCCTTGCCCCGGATGTGCCGCAGGGCCACCTGCAGCGCCTGATCGCAGGCCGATACGACACGCCCTTCACGGTGGCACACCGCTATGGACTGACTCCGGCTGAGGTCGCCCGCTGGAACCACATCGCCGAGCGAAGTCGATTCCGCCCCCACTCGGTCATCGTCGTCTATTCACGCCGCCCAGTGTTCAGGCAGCATGAAGAGCTCATCGCCCAACGTGACCGCAAGCGCAGCGTACGCATTGCGGATCGGCGCCAGTTTGCGCATGCCTACAGACATTCATTGCGCTATACGGTCCACCCATCCTATCGGCACGGCGTGCGTGTGGCGCAGCGCTGAAATGCGCAGTTAACGGGCCCGGTTTGGCCGCGCCGACGGCTCGGCATTCGGGTCGCGCTTGCGCCTAAGCCTGGCAAACGTCTCCTTAGCCGTGGCGAACGTGAGATAGGCCAAGAACGTTCATCGCGTCGCGTAGCACGATGTGCCAATCAGCAGCATGGTCGGCATGATCATCGGTCGTCCGCGCCTGAAGCCCTTTGAGCAAGCCATCCAGGCGGCCCGATTGCCGACGATGGCCGACGTGGACGCCGAGCGTGTCGAGGAGACGATCGCACGGATCCAAGGCCACCATCCTGGAGCAAAACCCGAAGGCGTCGAAACGGATATTGCGGCGTTTCCATGCTTGGAATTCGGAGGGACACGTGCGCTGGCGCGATGGCTACAGCGATCGGTCGAGCCGTCCCGTGCATGTTCCGCGCCGGTACCAGCGTCAATCTGGGACCTTCCTCTCGGGCTCATGCAATTCGCGTCCAAAGCCCCCTCCTCCGGGGGTTTCGATGACAAACACATCCCCCGGTCCCATTTCGACACTGGCCGTGCCCCCCAGCGCTTCCACAGCCCCATTGGCTCGCTCCACGCTGTTGGCACCCAGAGCCCCCGGCTTCCCGCCGGCCAAGCCAAAGGCTGGCACGATGCGCCCGTTTGACAGAATGCTCGCGGTCATCGGCTCCAGAAAACGCATGCGCCGCACACCGCCGTCACCACCCTTCCATCGCCCAAGCCCACCCGACCCCCTTCGCAGCGCGAAACTCTCCAATCGCACCGGATAGCGCAATTCAAGAACCTCGGGATCTGTCAGGCGCGAATTCGTCATATGGGTTTGCACCACGCCGGTGCCGTCGAACCCGCCCATGAGGCGACCTTGGGCGTCAAACACCCCCCCGGCCCCCGAACCGCCGGCGATTGTCTCGTAATACTGGTGGCGGGCATTGCCAAATGTGAAATTGTTCATCGTGCACTGGCTAGCGGCTTGAACGCCCAGGGCGCCAAATAGCGCGTTGGTGATGCACATGGAGGTTTCCACATTGCCGGCAACCACCGCGGCCGGCGCAAGTGCGTCGAGCATGCTCCCCTGCGGAATGATGATGCGTAGGGGAGTCAGACAACCGGCATTGAGGGGAATGTCGTCATCAACCAGGCAGCGAAATACGTACAGCACGGCGGCCACGGTGACAGCCCGTGGGGCATTGAAGTTGTTGGACTGCTGGGGCGATGTGCCCGTAAAGTCAATCACGGCGCTGCGCGCGGCCTGATCCACACGGATGGCCACGTGGATGCTCGCACCGTTGTCCAGCGCAAGCGCAAAGCTCCCGTCGCGCAAAGCCGGGATTACGCGGCGTACTGCAGCCTCGGCGTTGTCCTGAACATGGCGCATGTACGCCTGAACCACAGGCAGGCCGTAGTCAGACACGAGCTTTTGCAACTCCTGAGCGCCCCGCGTGTTCGCCGCGACCTGCGCGCGCAGGTCGGCCAGATTTTGCCTCGGATTGCGCGCCGGATACCGCGCGCTTTCCAGCAATGCCTGAATCTCGGTTTCGCGAAACTGCCCGTCGGCGACGAGCCTGAAATTGTCGAGCACGACCCCTTCCTCCGAAATCGT